>DASRGX010000054.1:0-3764 GCA_035650835.1 Rudaea sp.
CCGGCTATTTCGTCACCGCCGAAGCGCTCGGCGCGCACCTGCTCGCGTCGCTCGCGACCCTGCTCGGCATCGCCACTCTGTACGGCCTCGCCGTACGCTGGCTCGTGCTCGGCGAGCGCCGTCTCGCGCTCAAGCGCATGGAAGAGAAAGCGAGCGAAGACGAAGCACAGGCCGACGGCGAAGCCCTGCCCGAGCTGCCGGAGAGCGAAGAGATCACGATCGCGAGCGTCAGCGCGCAAACGCGACGTCTGCTGCGCATGCTCACCATCGTCGGCACCGCGAGCGTGCTGCTCTGGATCTGGTCGGACGTGACGCCGGCATTGTCGCTGCTCGGCAACATCGCCGTGTGGGATTCGAGCCAGATCGTCGACGGCAAGGAGGTGGCGCTGCGCGTGAGCCTGCGCGACGTGCTCGAAGCGCTCGTAGTGTTGTCGCTGACCTGGGCCGCCACGCGCAATCTGCCGGGTTTCCTCGAAGTCGGCGTGCTGCGCCGCTTCAACATCGACGCGCCAACGCGCTACGCGCTGACCAGCGTCACGCGCTACCTCATCGTGTTCACGGGCGCGATCCTCGGGCTGTCCATGCTCGGTCTGCGCTGGAGCAACCTGCAATGGCTCGCGGCCGGTTTCTCGGTCGGCCTCGGCTTCGGGTTGCAGGAGATCTTCGCGAATTTCATTTCGGGTCTCATCGTACTGTTCGAGCGGCCGTTCCGCATCGGCGACATCATCACGATCGGCAACATCGAAGGCACGGTCGCGCGCATCCGCACGCGCGCCACGACGATCGTCGACTGGGACAATCGCGAGGTGGTCGTGCCGAACAAGAGCTTCATCACCGACCGCCTCGTCAACTGGACGCTGTCCGACACGACCACGCGCATCGTGATCAAGGTCGGCGTCGCCTACCGGAACGACCCGGCCCAGGCGCAAGAACTGCTGCTCGACATCGCACACGCGCATCCGCTCGTGCTCGAAGAGCCGGCGCCGACCTGCTGGCTCACGAGCTTCGGCGACAACGCACAGAATTTCGAGCTCGCCCTGTTCGTCGCCGAAACGTCCCAGCGCAGCCGCGCGCGCACGGAGCTGCACATGCGCATCGTCGAGGCGTTCCGCGAACGCGACATCGAGCTTGCGTTCCCGCAGATGGACGTATGGATGCGCAACGAAGTGCGCGTATCCGCGCCCGAGCGCGTTCAAGCGTCCGCGCCGAGCGCTCCTGCGACCAGCGATTCGAAGCGCGATTGATCGACGGCGAGCACGATGCGCGCGTTCGGCGCCGCGTCGAAGCGCCGGTCCCAATCGACGACGGTCGCGCCGCGCGTCAGTGCGCCGGCGGTTTCGATCGCGACGTGGCGTTCCGCGGCTTCGACGACGATCTCGGGTTCGAGCGCGACCGCCATGGCGAGCGCGTCGGCGACGAGCAGCTTTTCACGAGCGCGCGCACGCGTCCACTCGCGCGTCTTGCGCGAAATCGCCGCGTAGAACCGCGCCAGTTTGCTCTCGCCGGCGAGCCAGCGTTCCACGGTCTCGAACTCGAGACCGTGACGCAGCGTGAGCTCCCAATCCACGAGCGTGAACGCGGGCCACGCCGAAAACACGGCATGCGCCGCCTCCGGATCGAAGCCGATGTTGAACTCCGCCGGTATCAGATGCGTGTTGCCGCGGCCCGTCACCGCGCCGCCCATGATCACGAGGCGCGCGACCCGCTGCGGCAGCGTGGGATCGAGCTTGAGCGCGAGTGCGAGATTCGTCAGCGGCGCCATCGCGACGATGACGAGCTCGCCGGCATGCGCCTGCGCGAGGCGCAGGATGGCGTGCGCCGCATGTTCCGCGGCCGCGGTGCGCGCCGCCGGCGCATAGCCGGTATCGCCGAAACCGTCGGCGCCGTGCACGAAGGCGGCGTCGGCCGCCGCGTGCACGAGCGGGCCGGGACAGCCCGCGAAGACGGGCGTATCGGCGCCGATCGTTTCGACGAGCTTGAGCGCATTGGCCACGGTGTGCGCCAGGCCGACATTGCCCGCGGCGATCGTCAGCCCGAGCACGTGCGCACGGCGGTGCGCCATGAGGATGGCCAGCGCGTCGTCCACGCCGGGATCGGTATCGATGAGCAGTTTCAATTTTTCCATTTGTCCACTTTACCGCATCAGCGCCGCGCGCAGATCACCGGGCGCGTGCGGCCGAAGGGCGCCGCGCCGGGCTCGCCGTCGTCGATCCATGCTTCCGTGAAACCTGCCCGGCGCAGGCGCTCGACGATGTCGCGCCCATAGTCGCGGAACGCCAGGATGCCGGCGCCGGCTCGCAAGGGATCGCGATGATATACCGGCGCGGCGAGATGCTCGACGCCATTGCCGCTCAAGCGCGCGCGCTCGAGCGTCGGGGCGTCATGCAGCGGCACCGTGAACAGCAGACGGCCGCCCGGACGCAACACGCGCCGAAGCTCGGCGAACGCTGCCGCATCGTCGGGCACGTGCTCGAGCACTTCGGTGCAGGTCGCGAGATCGAAGCTCGAATCCGCGTAGCTCAGCTGCTGCACGTCCTCGCAGCGCACGCCGCCGCGCTCCGTGCCGGGCGCCGCGTCGGCGAAGAACTCCGACAACATCGCCCGGCGCGCTCGGCGGCGCAAGTGGGCAGCGAGCGGTCCGCGCGCCGACAGCTCGCAGACGTCCGCCCGATCGAGCTGCGGCACGTAGCGATGGATCGCCATGCCGAGCGCCCAGTGCACGGGCGTGGCGCCGCAGCCGGTGCAGCGGATCGCGCTCTCCTCCGCGCGCAAACGTACGGCGAAGACCGGCCCGCAGAACGGACACCGGGCGCGCGCTACGCCGAACTCGCGCAGCCGCAGCAAAGCCCATGCAGGCGCGAGGCGCGAGAAATCAGGCATCGGCATAGCGCGCCGCATGGCCGATCCAGCGCTCGATCAGGCGGTCGACGAGCTCGGGATGATCCGCGAGCATGGTCTCGCCGAGACGCTGCACGGCGGGCAAGAGGTGGGCGTCGCGCGCGAGATCGGCGACCCGCAGTGCGAGTTGCCCCGTCTGCCGCGTGCCGAGCACCTCGCCCGGGCCGCGCAACTCGAGGTCCTTCTCGGCGATGCGGAAGCCGTCGTTCGTTTCGCGCAGCACGTCGAGGCGCTGGCGCGCCATCGCGGAGAGCGGCGGCTGATACAAGAACACGCAACTCGATTCGACGCTGCCGCGGCCGATGCGCCCGCGCAGCTGATGGAGTTGGGCGAGCCCCAGGCGCTCGGCGTTTTCGATAACCATGAGGCTCGCGTTCGGCACGTCGACGCCGACTTCGATGACCGTCGTCGCCACGAGCAGGGCGATTTCGCCGGTCGCGAACGCATCCATGACGGTCTGCTTCTCGGCCGGCTTCAAGCGACCGTGGACGAGGCCGACACGCAGCTCCGGCAGCGCGCGCGTGAGTTCGGCGAATGTCGATTCCGCCGCTTGCGCCTGGAGCTGTTCGGATTCCTCGATGAGAGTGCACACCCAGTACGCCTGACGCCCGCCTGCGCAGGCGGCGCGGATGCGCTCGATGACGTCCGCGCGGCGCGTGTTGGCGATCGCGACCGACGTCACGGGCGTGCGGCCGGGCGGCAGTTCGTCGAGTGCGGAAACGTCGAGGTCCGCGTAGGCGGTCATCGCAAGCGTACGCGGGATCGGCGTCGCCGTGAGCACGAGTTGATGCGGCACACGGTCCGCGTCGAGACCTTTGTCGCGCAGTGCGAGGCGCTGGTGCACGCCGAAGCGGTGCTGCTCGTCG
>DASRGX010000055.1:0-9062 GCA_035650835.1 Rudaea sp.
CATCACCAAGGACCGCCTCTACACGATGCAGACCGACAGCCGCGGCCGGCGCAGTGCGCAGAGCGCGATGTACCGCATCCTCGAGGCGCTCGTGCGCTGGCTCGCGCCGATCCTTTCGTTCACGGCCGAGGAGATCTGGCAGTTCATGCCGCGCAACGCCGGCACCGGCAAGCGCGGCGAATCGGTCCTGTTCGAGACTTGGTACGACGGGCTCGACGCGTTGCAGGGCGGTCCGGAGCAGCGGCGCTTCTGGAGCGATCTGCTCGCGATTCGCTCGGGTGCGGCAAAGCTGCTCGAAAGCATGCGCAACGCCGGGCAGATCGGCGCGAGCCTCGATGCCGAGGTGTCGCTGTACGCGGACGAATCGCTGCGCGCGCGCCTGGCCCCGGTGGCGAAGGAGTTGCGATTCTTCTTCATCACCTCGGAGCTCTCGCTCGAAAACGCCGGCATCGCACCCGCCGAGGCGCACGCGATCGCGCTCGACGATGCGGAGGTGCTCGTCTGCGCGCGCGCGAGCGAGCACGGCAAATGCGTCCGCTGTTGGCACCACCGGCCCGACGTGGGGGCACACGCGGACCATCCCGAAATTTGCGGGCGTTGCGTGGAGAACCTTCCAGGCGGTCCGGGCGAGGATCGGCGGTGGTTCTGACCGGCAAACCGAACGCGCTCGTCTGGCTCGCGCTCTCGGCCGTCGTCATCGCCGCCGACCAAGCGACGAAGGCGCTCGTGCTGCACGTGCTCGAACCTTACGTGCCGCATCCGGTGATCCCGGGCTTGGTCAATTGGACGCTCGCGTTCAACACGGGTGCGGCGTTCAGCTTCCTCGCCGACCAGCAAGGCTGGCAGCGGTGGTTGTTCACGGCGCTCGCGGTCGTCGTGAGCGCGCTGCTCGTACGCTGGCTCGCGCGCACGCCGCGCGCCGAGTGGCGCACCGCGCTGCCGCTCGCGCTCGTCGTCGGCGGCGCGCTCGGCAATCTCATCGATCGCCTGCGCGCCGGCCACGTCACGGATTTTATACAAGTATACTATCGCGACTGGGCGTTCCCGTCGTTCAACGTGGCGGACTCGGCGATCAGCATCGGCGCCGTGCTGCTCGTCTGGTTCGGCCTCGTGGCCGGCAAGGCCAGTCGATCGTGATCGGAAATCGATGCCCGGCTCGCCCTGCCGTATAATCGCCACATGCAAGTCCTGCTCGCCAATCCGCGTGGGTTCTGCGCCGGCGTGGACCGCGCGATCGAGATCGTCGAGCGCGCGCTCGAAGCGTTCGGCGCGCCGATCTACGTGCGTCATGAGGTCGTACACAACCGGTTCGTCGTGGACGGGCTGCGCGCGCGCGGCGCGGTGTTCGTCGACGAGCTCGACGAGGTTCCCGACGGGGCCACGGTGATCTTCAGCGCGCACGGCGTCTCGCAGGCCGTGCGCCGGCAGGCCGAAGCGCGGCGATTGCGCGTATTCGACGCCACGTGTCCGCTCGTGACGAAGGTGCACATCGAAGTGGCGAGGCATGCGAAGGCGGGGCGCGACGTCGTGCTGATCGGCCACGCCGGACATCCGGAAGTGGAAGGCACGCTCGGCCAGTGGGATCGCGCAGGGGCCACGGGCGAGATCTATCTCGTCGAGACGCCCGAAGACGTGGCGCGCCTCGCGCCGAAGCGTCCCGACCACATCGCGTATTCGACGCAGACGACGCTGTCGATCGACGACACGCAGGCCGTCATCGAGGCCTTGCGGACCCGATTCCCGGCGATCCTCGGCCCGCGCCACGACGACATCTGCTACGCCACGCAGAACCGCCAGGATGCCGTGCGCAAGCTCGGCCAGCAATGCGATCTCGTGCTCGTCGTCGGCTCGCCGAACAGCTCGAACTCGAACCGTCTGCGCGAGCTCGCTGAAAAGCAGGGCGTACCGGCCTATCTCGTCGACGGCGCCGAGGACATCGACCGGCGCTGGCTCGAAGGCCGGCAGCGCGTCGGCATCACCGCCGGCGCCTCGGCGCCCGAGGAGCTCGTCCAGGGCGTCGTCGCACGTCTGCGCGAGTGGGGCGGCGGCAACGTCGTCGAGCTCGAGGGAGATGTGGAAAACGTCACATTTGCGCTCCCCAAGGAACTGCGGGTGGTGCTCGTCGACTGATCGGCGCCGCCGCTCGTCAGGCGATTGCTACCTCGCGACCGTGGGCCGTTGCCGGCGTCCCCGGGCCGCTATAGTCTGCGCCTCGAGGCTCCAACAAAAGCGCGGGGGCGCGCATGTCGAAGACGTTCGGCAAGACACTGCCGGCCGGCCCGAAGCGGGCGGGCGGCTTCACGATCATCGAGCTGTTCGTGACGATCATCGTCGCTGCGATCCTCGTCGCGCTCGCGGCTCCCACGTTCCGCGACACGGCGATGCGCAACAACGTGTCGGGACTCAACAACCAGCTGATCCAGGCGCTCAACATGGCGCGCGCCGAGGCCGTGCGGCGCGGCGTGCCGGTCGAGGTGGTCTCGGTCAGCGGCGGCAGCTCCTGGAGCCAGGGATGGATCGTCAACGCCGATACGGCCGGCAACGGCACGTTCGCGACGACGCTCACGCAGCAAGGCGCGGTGCCGACCAAGTACACGGTGTGCGCCGCCTCCACCGGCGGCGGCACGGCGTCGACCGTCGTCTTCACGAACCAGGGCCTCCTGGGCGGCGGCGCAACGAGCTTCGACATCAACGTCAACCGGCCGGATGCCAACGCAAAGCTTGGCCAGCGGCTCAACGTCGCCGGCAGCGGCCGCGTGCAGTCGCAGACCAATACGACGGGCTCGCCCGCGCCGACGAGCTGCTAGGGAGATGTCCATGGCACGCAACGCCTCTCGCGGATTCACGCTGCTCGAAGTGCTCGTCGCACTGCTGATCTTCAGCTTGGGCCTGATCGGCCTCGCCGAGCTCCTGACCGTCTCCGTAAAGACCAACCATAGCGCATACCTGCGCACGCAAGCGATGTACCTCGCGCAGGACATGGTCGACCGCATGCGCGCCAACACGCCGGGGATCTGGGCGGGCCTCTACACCTTGAACGCGATCACCACGCCGCCAACGACACCCGCCTCGGCGACGTCCGCCACGCCGCAGGATTGCACGGCCAGCTCGTGCTCGACGGCGCAGATCGCTTCGCGCGATCTGCAGATCTGGCAGAACGAGCTCGTACAGTTCCTGCCGAACCCGGGAGTCGCGCTGACGTGCAATCCAGGCGCCGCGGGTGCGCTGCCGACGGCGCCGTATTCGAACACGTGCGAGATCGAGATCTCGTGGACGCAGCTCGCCGTCAAAGGCGAGTCCTCGGCGCAGGCGTCGCAGCCGGAAATCTTCGACTGGGTGTTCCAACCATGAGCATGCACGACGGATTCCATCGAGCCGGCGGCGCGGCGCGCGCGCGCGGCTTCAACCTCGTCGAGCTGATGGTCGCCATCGCGCTCGGCATCCTGATCGGTCTCGGCCTCGTCATGTTGTTCGACGCGACGAGCAAGACGAACCACGTGCAGGAAGCGATGGCCGAGATGCAGGAGAACGGCCGCTTCGCGATGACGCGGCTCAACGACGACCTGCGCCTGGCGAGCCGTCAGCTCATGAATTCGACGGGCTATTCGGATCCGGCGCATCCGAACACGGCGTTGACGCTCGCAGCGAACGTCTACGTGGCAAGCGTCCCGTTTCCCGACGGCGCCCTCACGCCGCCCGCGAGCTGGCCGGCCATGACGTCGTCCAAGCCGTGGTGGCCGTTGAGCCCGACGTATTTCGTGGTCGGCAACAATTGCACGACGAGCTGCACGCCGAGCACGGTGCCGGCCTACATCCCGGCGATGGGCACGGCGGCCGGCAACCGCGTGCAGAACGCCGACGTGCTGACGGTGCGCTACCTCAACAGCGCCGGTTGGACCTCGACGATCGGCGACAGCGGCGGCGTCGAAGTGACGGCGAACTGCGCGGGCGCGAACCTGACGAATCTGGCCTGGCACCAAGTCACGCAGACGAGCGGCGGTTACACCTACACGACGGCGCCCTTGACCCTCGTGACGGGACAACTCGCCCTGCTTGCCGACAGTTCGGGCAATCTCGAGATCTTTCCGGTGACCGTGAGCGTCTCGGGCAGCAACGCAACGATCACGCCGACCGCCGCGCAGATCAACTCGGGCGGCAGCGTAGCGTGCGAGAAGTCGGGCGAATTGAAGCTCTTCAACTTCACCAAGGATTTCGTCACGGTGACGTACTGGCTGCGGCTCGACGCGGACCCGAATGTCGCCGGGCGCCTCATCCCGGCGCTCATGCGCACGCAGGCCGACAACAGCGGTGCGCCGGGCGCGGGCGCCACGCACACCGACACCGAGCTCGTGCAGGGCGTGGAACAGATGGATTTCCTGTTCGGTTTCCAGGAAGGCTCGGGCAACGTCCAGTTCCTGACGGCCGACAAAGTCGCAGGCACGAGCAGCAGCGCGACGTGCACGCCGCCGCCCGGTCAATACATCAACGCGAACGCCGGCTACGAGGCGACGTGTCTGTGGCGTTCGCTGTCGAGCATCGAGGTCCACTTCCTCATCGACAGCGTCAACAACCTCTACACGCTCACGGCGCCCGAGCAGGTCTATTCCTACAACGGTGCGACGAATCTCGTGCCCGTCGCTTCGCCCGGCAAGATGCCGTCGGGCCTCGATGCGGGCGCGATGATGCGCCGCGAATTCATTTCCTTGGTTTCCGTACGCAACTACAACAGCTGATTCCGGACGGTCCGCCATGCAACACCGATCACAACGGGTTTTTCGCCAGAATCAACGCGGCGCGGTATTGTTCGTCGCGCTGATCTTCCTGGTCCTCTTGACGCTGCTCGGCCTCACCGCGTCGGGCACCTCGATCCTGCAGGAGCGCATGACGGGCGGTCTGCACAACGGGCAGCTCGCGATGATGGGCGCTGAAACCGCGCTGCGCGGCGTCGAGTGGGACATCTGGAACAAGTCCAACCAGACGCCGAACAAGCTGCACTGCGGCGGCCAGGGGCTCGACGATCCTTGTTACCAGGCGTCGAACGTCGGGCAGTCGAGCGGGTACGCGATCATCAACCCCGGCGTCACGCAGTTCCGCAACAGCGTCTCCAATCCCGGCACGCTCGGCAAGGCCTATCAGACCAAGACGCTGACCTCGATGTCGGGTGCGGAGTCGACCGCATCGCTCTCGTCGCAGCCGAAGTACATCATCGAAGATCTCGGCGTGGTGCTGCCGCCGGGAGCGCCCACGAACGGCATGGGCGGGCGCCGAGACGCGCTGCAAAACTTCTACTCGGGTAACCAGACCCTGCATTCGTATCGCAACACCGCCCGTTCGCTGGGCGGTGACACCGGTTCCACGCGAGCTGTGGAGAGCTATTTCATCGCTCTCCCGCCATCGATGTGAGGCGTAGTGCCATGACTTATTCGAATCGCCGAATCCCCTTGTCGTTGTTGTTGCTGGCCCTCGCGGGCACGGCGCTCGTCGCGACGTTCGACGCCGCAGCGTCTTCGATCGCGCCGAACGATCCGCCCGATCTCAGCAGCGCGCCGGCCGACCTGACCGTCGGCGTCAATCCCAACATCTTCGTCTCGTTCGACGACTCGGGATCGATGGAACAGACCGTGATGGGCGATTTCGCCACGTTCGAATCGACGACCTCGAGTTGGAACGGTCCGTGGCGCTGTGCGAACGTGGTCGACCCGGATCACCGTACCGCCGCGGACGCGAAGATGCGCGCGATTCCGATGAACGGTGTGTATTACAACGGCAACATCAACTATGCGCCGCCGATGAAGGAAGACGGCTCGCTGTTCCCGATCGCCGACAGTACGCTGAACGCGGTGTGGGTGGACGGCGTCTCGATCAACCGACCGTTCAACCCGGTGTCGGCAGGCACAGCCGGATACAACAACAATACCGACGTCAACGGCGCTGCCAGCGACAGCGGCCTCACGATCCTGACGGGCCAGAACGGCGTCGTTTACCAGACCGGCAGCAGCGCCTCGTGCACGGGAGCGCCCGGCATCAACTGCTCGTGCTCGGGCAGCGGCAGCACTCGCGTCTGCAAGACCGACACGCGCTGGCGCTGCGGCACGGGTACGACCGTGCAGAACAGCAATTCGGCCTACACGGCGGCGAGCCCCATGGACGGCGCCACGCATACGATGAGCGACGGCACGAGCGTCACGTATCCGAACGGCGGCCCGTACTACTACCGGCTCAAGACCGGCGTGACGGTGAACCTCAATGCCTACGGCAAGCCGGCGACCTCGACCGACCTCACCACGCTCTACACCGCGTCGAACTGGGAACCGATGCCGGTGCCGACGAGCCAATACCAGAACTTCGCGAACTGGTACGGCTACTACCGCACGCGCAGTCAGATGGCGCGCACGGCGCTGTCGCGCGTGTTCGGCGTGATCGGTACGCCGCAAAAAGCCAATATCCGCGTGACCTGGCAGAACCTCGGTTTCAACAACAACCTGAACTGGAGTTCGCCGAATACGTCGAGCGCCGGCGGCACCACCGTGGCGAGCGGCACGCAGATCGTCGAGCTCGACGACAACACGCCGTACACGGGCGTCAACGCGGCCAGCGGCAACAATACGTGGCGCCAGGCGTTCTTCAACTGGATCTACAACGTCAAGGCCAACAACTCCACGCCGAGCCGCAACGCGCTGCTGCGCGCCGGCAACTTCTTCAAGAGCGGTCAGGGCGTGACGAACCTGACGAATCCTTACTACCAGCCGGCGAGTTCGAATTCCTCGGGCCGCGAGCTCGCGTGCCGGCAGAATTTCCACATCCTCATGACCGACGGCTTGTACAACCAGCCCGCGCAGAACGCGCCGGTCAGCGGCTACAACACGCAGAGCTCGTCGATCACGCTGCCCGGCAATCCGCCCAACGCCACGGGCATCACGGCGTTCGGCAACGCGTCCGATCCCAACACGAAGATCTACGCTCACTTGAACAGCGGCTGGACGCTCGACGCCGACGGCGGCGCCTCGTATTCGGACATCGCGTTCTACTACTGGGCGACGAACCTGCGTCCTGACTTCCTGACGAACGCGGCGACGAAGAACGACACGGTGCCGCCGTACTATCCCGACCTGACGACCGGCATCACGGGCGCGGCGACGACGCCCAATCCGAACAATCCGGGTGCGACGCCGGAAGTGTTCTGGAACCCGGCCAACGATCCGGCCACTTGGCCGCATCTCGTGCAGTTCGCCGTGACGCTCGGCGCATTCGGCAACCTGACGTTCTCGAACAACACGGACTGCCAGAACGGCGTGAGCACCTCGAACGACGACGGTTGCGCGCTGCGCAAGGGCGCGACGAACTCGAGCGGCTCGACGGGCTGGCCGCAGCCGAACGGCTCCGGCTCCGGCATCGATGCGAACATCGACGACCTGTGGCACGCCTCGCTCAATGCCCGCGGTTCGTTCTTCGTCGCAACGAACCCGCAGAATCTCGTGTCGAAGCTCACGAAGATCCTGTCCAACGTCGTCGCGCGCAGCGGCTCCTCGGTATCGCAATCGGTCAACAGCTCGATTCTCAACAGCGGCACCGTTGCCTACACGGGCGGCTACAACAGCGCGGGCTGGCCCGGGTACCTCTACAAGCAGGCGCTCGACAGCAACGGCGCGCCGACCGGCAACATTCTGTGGGACGCGGGCTGCTTCCTGACGGGCGGTGCATGCGCGGCCACGGGCGCGACCGTTACGGCCACCACGCCGACGCAGCGCGTCATCATCACTTCGGTCGGCACGCCCGGCGCCTTGACGGGTGCGCCATTCGAGTGGGCGAATCTCGGCACGACCGAGACCCAGGCGCTCAATCTCGACCCGACCACGACGTTCCCGGACCAAACGACCACGCTCGTCATCAACGGCGGTGTGGCGAACGGTACCGCCGACGGGCAAGGTGCGTTGCGCGTCGATTACCTGCGCGGCACTCGCAAATACGAGACGGTTCCGATGCCGACGGGCGTGACGATGCGCTCGCGCCTGTCGGTGCTCGGCGCGATCATCAACTCGGGTACCGTCTATGAAGGCGCGCCGAGCGGCGGATTCCGCGACATCTATCCCAAGGGTTCGCCCGAGCAGGTCGCCGCCCAGGCCGGGCAGACCTACGAAGCCTTCGTGCACACGAATCTCAATCGTGCGCCGACGCTCTATGTCGGCGCGAACGACGGCATGATGCATGCGTTCGACGCGGGCACCGGCCGCGAATCGTGGGCTTACGTGCCGAACATGCTGTACGCGAACGGCCAGCTCGACCAGATGACGAACACGAACAATTCGCTCATCACGGGTGTCGACGACACACCGCTCCTCCAAGACGTCTTCATCAACGGCGGCTGGCACACGATCCTCGTCGGCGGCATGCACCTCGGCGGCCGCGGCATCTACGCGCTCGACGTGACGGACCCCACGGGCGGCAGCGAAGCTTCGGCTTCGGGCAAGTTCCTGTGGGAGTTCAGCAGCTTGCAGGATGCCGATCTCGGCTACACCTATGCGTCGACGAACATCGCGCGCCTCGCGAACGGAAAATGGGTCGTGCTGCTGACGAGCGGCTATTTCCCGCAATGCCTGCCGTCGGCCAGTGCGTCCTCGACGTGCACGATCAACGGCCACGACGGCACCGACAAGGCGCTCGGCGCGACGACGAATGCCGCCGGTCCGACGTTCCTGTGGGTGCTCGATGCCGCGAACGGCTCGGTGATCGCGAAGATCCCGACCAAGAGCGGCATCACTAGCTACGGGCTCAGCACGCCCGGCGTGGTCGATTTCGGCCTCGACCAGATCGACGATGCGGTCGTTGCGGGCGATCTCGCCGGCAATCTGTGGCGCTTCGACCTGTCGAACGCGAGCTCGTCGGCCTGGGCGAGTGGGGTGGACCAGATCTTCCAGACCTACACGAACACGAGCCCGTGCAGCACGACAAACACGAGCGGCATCGGCTGCGAACCGATCTCGGTAATGCCGGTGGCGTTCCCCGACACGGCCGGCGGCAGCGTCGTCTACGTGTTCGGCTCGGGCCAGTATCTCGGCAGTTCG
>DASRGX010000056.1:0-2915 GCA_035650835.1 Rudaea sp.
GCATGCTGCAGGCGCAGATCGAGCCGCATTTCCTGTTCAATACCCTCGCCAACGTGCGCCGGCTCTATCAGACGTCACCCGACGATGGCGCCACGATGCTGGACAACCTCATGCGCTATCTTGCGGTCGCGTTGCCGCAAATGCGCGAGGCCGACTCGACGCTCGGCCGCGAGGCCGCGCTCACCGCAGCGTATCTCGAGATCCAGCGCATCCGCATGGGGCGACGGCTCGCGTTCGACATCGATGTGGCGCAGCCGCTGCGTCAAGCACGCATTCCACCGCTGATGCTGCTGACGCTCGCCGAGAACGCCATCAAGCACGGTCTCGCGCCATTGCCCGAAGGGGGCCACATCGCGATCACCGCGAATACCGACGGACGCGAGCTTCAGGTGCGCGTCGCCGACAGCGGGCGCGGCTTCACGCAATCTTCCGGAGGAGGCACCGGGCTCGCCAATACGCGCGCGAGGCTGGCCGCGATGCATGGTGCCGCGGCACGGCTTACGCTTGCGCTCAATACGCCGCGCGGAGTGGTCGCAACGATCGCGGTCCCGCTGTCCGTGCTGGCAGGCAGTCCCGGATGAGCAGCGCGCCGACGACGTTGCGGCGCATCACGCCTGCGCTCGTGCTCGAGGCGTGGCACGGCATCACGGCGCGCGAGTTCCGCATCACGACGCTCTGCGGCTTGGGCTTGTTCCTGTTCCATATCGGCAATGGTCTCGGATTGGGACCCGGCGGTTGGGGCATTTCGCTGATCTTGATTGCCGACGAGCTCAAGGCTTTCGGGATTCTACTCGGATTCGTGGTCGCCGATCGCATCACGAATCGCGATCCCGAGCGGCGTGGGGTTTACGTCGTCGCGCTGTCGGCAGGGGCGGCCATCGGGGCCTTCCTTGCCGTCGCGTTCGTGACGACCGCGTTGACGACCCTCACGCAACGACGCTTCCACCTCGGAACGGGGTTCTTCGTATACGTGTACTTCGACCTCGTCCTGATCGGCAGCGGGGCGCTGTGGCTCATCAACGACCGGCGCCGCGCGGCGCTGGCGCGCGCACGGATGCACCGCGCCGAGCTCGATCGCATCGAAGCGGAGAAACGCAGCATCGAATCCGACCTGCAGGCCCTGCAGGCGCGCGTCGAGCCGGGATTCCTGTTCAATACCCTCGCGCAGGTGAAGGCGCTCTACCAGCAGGAGCCAGCCAGCGCACAACATATGCTGGACGAGCTCATCGCCTACCTCCGCGCCGCGATGCCGCGAATGCGCGACACGTCGTCGACGCTGCGGCAGGAGCTCGATCTCGCACGCGCCTATCTCGCCATCGTGCAAGTTCGGCTGCGCGAAGCTTTCAGGTTCGAGGTGGAGGCGCCCGATGCCAGTGTCGACGCGCGCGTACCGCCGATGATGCTCCTGCCGCTTCTGGACCACGCGATGACGCATGGCAACCCTCGAGCTCAGGCCATGCTGCGTATTCGCGCCGGGGTGCAGGGCACGACCACCCGCATCGAGATCGTCGATACGGCGCATGCATTCGATCCGAGCCGCGATACCGACGCGCTGCGCGCGCTGCCCGAGCGGTTGGCTGCCCTGTTCGGTCGCGAGGGAATGCTCCTGCTCGAAAGCACCGCGGACACGAGCCGAGCGCTGCTCACGATTCCGTACCATGCCGCGGCGAGCGAGCACGTCACGGAAGTGGCGCTTCCGTACCTGCCCGCCCGGGCAGCGTAGCCGCGATGACTGGAGTGTGCAGCGCGGCCTCGCCCAGTCCGCAGCCTGCACACCAGGCGCGGCACCGCGCATCACCTGCGCCGACCTACTCCGGCTTGGCGAAGTCGTAAAAATAGAAGTTGTAGATCATGCGCGTGCGCCAGATGTATCGGCGCAGCACGTCGTTGCCCTGCTCGGCGGCTCGGCGAACGCCGGCCTGGATTTCGGGGAATCCATCGGTGGGTGTCGTCACCTGCACGGGCGCTACGGCCGCAGGCGCTGCCAGCGCCACGTTCGCCGGCGCGACCGTGGCGCTTTCCGGCTGCGAAGGCGCCGACGCGCTCGCGGCGGCCGCTACAACCAGCATCGATGCGACGGACAGGATTCGGTGTGAGTGCGTCATGATCATCTCCTTGGTTAGGCGCTGCTCGCGTGCCTACGCAGCAGCCGAGGTGAACCATAGGACGCGACGGGCCGCGGTGGCGAGCGGGATGCGATGAAAGCGGCTGGAAGAGGCATGAAGCCGGTCCGCAAGTGCGCGAAGCGCCGTTACCGCGGGCTTGTTGCAGTAAGAAATGCGGTCGCCCCCCGTGGCATTGGCGAACGGCATCAACGCCTGAGGACCCGACGTCGCATCGAGGAGAGAATCGCCGTGACAGGCTTGCCGTCGATGGCCGCCGCCGCGGAGGAGCCATGGATTGCGTCGCGACGAGAGCCCATCGGCGTATCCTGCAGCATGGGTTCCGCCGTCGTTCGCATTCGCCATAGCCGATTGCACGCGATAACGATTGTCAATGACAAGGTCCGGGTGGACATCGTTGACACCGGCCGCGGTCTTGGACCCAATAGCGAAGTGCTGTGATCGTGGCGATGCGCGAGCGCCTCGTGTTCAAGGGCGAGAGGTGGCTCGTGCTGCGCTCGGCAAGCGACGGCAGCACGGGTGCGCTCATGGAGCTGCCCTACGTGCCGCGCGCGGCATAATTGCTGACAAGCACTCGCGGCGCCAGGGAGCGTTCCATCGCGTTCACGCCCGCAGATGTGTGACAAGGTTGTCGTTTCTGTAGGAGTGCCTATGGAGTATCGGGATATCCTTATCGAGCAGCATGATCGCGTCGGCATCATTCGACTCAACCGGCCGCAACGCATGAATGCGCTCAACGACGAGCTCGCGCGCGAGCTCGGCAGCGCGCTGGTTGCGTTCGACGACGATGAC
>DASRGX010000057.1:0-16067 GCA_035650835.1 Rudaea sp.
GCTCGCGTTGTTGCTGTTGCTGCCGGGCGGACCGCATCGCCGGCCGCTGCTGCTGCTCTACACGGCGCTCACGGTGGCCGTCATGCTCGCGACGTTGACGATCACCGTGCTCGGCGACGGTCTCGCCGACACGCCGAAACAGGGGCATCTCGTGCTCAACGCCGCGCTCGCATGGTGGATTGCCGCGCTGGTATTCGCCGCGAGGCGGCTGCTTACGCGGCGCTGACGCCCTGCACGCCGTCGATTTCGACGAGCAGCTCCGATCGGCAGATATCGCCGGTCAGCACCAGCAAGGGCGTAGCGGCGCCGAGGCGCTCGCGCAGCGCGGCGACGACATGCGGCCGATCCGATGCCCTGCGTACGTAGGCTTTGAACAGGCTCGCCGCGCCGAAATGCGCGGTCGGATCGATGCCGGCCGTGGTCAGCAGGCTGTGGAGATTCGCGAGCGTCTCCGCGAGCTGCGCGGACGCGTCGTCGCGATGCTGCGAATCATGGCCGACGATCGCCGCCGTGCCGGACACGAAGATCTGCATCGGCGCAGCCGGCGAGCGCATCGCACGCGCGAAACTCGGCGCGACCGGTCCGTAGCGGCGCGGGTAGCGCCAGGCGCTGAGCTGGCGCGGATTCTCGATCGCCGCACCGGGCCGGCGTGCCGCGAGCAGATAGATTTGCAGCACGCGACGTCCGTCGCGGCGCCCGATGGCCGTCGCCGCGGGATACGAAGCGGCGGCCACATCGCGCATGCCGGCGGCGCGTCCGCTGCAGAACAAGCGATAGCGTTCCTCGTCGCCCTCGCCCTCGTTGATCGCATCGAGATAGTTCCAGATGCGCAACATATGACGAGCACGTCCGGCGTTGCACCACGCCGAGAGGCGCGCGTACGCGTACTCGGCGGCGGCAGCGATGCCGCCGTGTTCGGCTTCGTCGACCTCGATCGCGGCAAAGCTGTGGTCGCCGTCGCTCGCCCAACGCACCGCGCCTTCGCTGCCGCGCACGACGGGCGCGCGCCCTCGCCACACTTCGACGGGCGCCGGCGCTGCGAGCGGTTCGAGTCCGACGTGGACGTAACGCGAGTCGTCAAAAGGTGCGTGTGCCTCCGCGCCGAAGCCGATCACCGCGAGTACGTCGGGCTGCGCAAGTGCCGCGGCCGGCGCAATGCACTCGTACGTCGAACGCAGCGGTGCAATGGCCGCCTGGACGGGTAGCGGAAGCGAGGTCGGAGAGTCGCTGTGCGACGGCAGTTCCATCATGCGTGCGAGCAGTTTTCAGCTGGTCCGTGGTGGCGCGCATGATACACTCCGGCCGCGTCCGGCCTAAGCGCGCCGGCGGTTTCGATGCGGGTGCGAGGGATCATGCAGCAGCAGAATCCGGCCGAACGCGAACTGGCCGAACTCATCGTGACGAGTCTCAATATGGAAAACGTTCGGGCCGAAGACATCGATCCCGACGCTCCGCTGTTCGGCGGCGATCTCGGTCTCGATTCGATCGACGCGCTCGAACTCGCGCTCGCCGTATCCAAGCGCTACGGTTTTCAGCTCCGTTCGGACAACGCCGACAACCGGCGCATCTTCTCGAGCCTGCGCGCACTCGCAGCCCATATCGAGCAGCACCGTCCGCACTGACGCATGCTGCGCCTCGCCGGCTGGCTCGGAATCGCGACGCTGGCCTTGTGCGGATACCTGTGGGACAGCGACGCGTGCCGCATCGCCTGCGCGGTCACGATCCTCGCGCTGCTGGCGATCAGTGCTCCCCCCGCCCTGCGGCGCGTGCTTGCGTGCTTCGCTCTTGCAGGCGCCGCGATCGCCGCATTGCGCGGCGCGGACGCGCTCGTCGACGCGGTACCGGCGCTCGCGGCGGGCTTCGTCGCATGGCTGTTCGCGCGCACCCTGCAGCGCGGGCGCCTACCGCTCATCGCGCGCGCGATCGTCGCGATCGACGGCCCCGCGCAGCTCGAAGATCCGGCCGTCGTGCGCTATGCACGCCGCCTGACGCTGCTCTGGACGGTGCTCCAGACGGCCCTAGCTGCCGTCGCGGCGCTTCTGGCCTTGCGCGCTCAAGGTCTGATCGCCTTGCCGCTCGAAGCGCCGAGCCCGCGCGTGTTCGGCGCGTTCGTGCTGCCCGCCGCGGTGGTGGCAGTGTTCCTCGGCGAATTCCATTTGCGCAGCACGTTGCTGCCGCAGGCGCCGCTGCATCGACTGCTGCCGTTCGTCCGCGCTATCGTGCGCGCGTGGCCGGCCTTGCTCGGCGAGTGACGTTCGTCATGCAGAATGTATTTTGCGAACAATTCCACATTGCGGCGTCGCACGCCGCATTGCCGGGACATTTTCCGGGCGCACCCGTGGTGCCCGGCGTCGTCCTGCTCGATAGGCTGGCGGACCTCGTCGAGCGTCGTCTCGGCCGGCGCATCGCCGCGCTGCCGCAGGTCAAATTCCTGCGGCCGCTCCTGCCCGGCGAAGATGCGGAACTCACGGTCGAGGGCACCGTCGCCACGGTGCACTTCCGCATCGAGAGCGGCGGCGGCCTCGTCGCGAGCGGCCGCGCGGAGCTCGGGCCGTGAGCGAGCACTGGAGCGAACGCCGCGAGGGCGGTGGACGTTTTGCGCTGTGGCTGATCCGCACGATCGGCCTCAAGCTCGGGCGGCCCTTCGCGCGCCTGCTGCTGTACCCGATCGCGCTGTATTTCTTCCTGCGCCGCGGTCCCGAACGCCGCGCTTCGCGCGCGTTCCTCTCGCGCGCCCTCGGCCGGCCGGCGAGCGCATGGGCGGCGCTGCGCCACGTGCACTGTTACGCCGCGACGATCCTCGACCGCATCTTCCTGCTATCGGGTTCGCTGCGCGGTTTCGAGGTGAGCGTCCGCGGGCTCGACGAGCTCGTCGCACAGATGGACCGCGGTCGCGGCGTATTGCTGCTCGGCGCTCATCTCGGCAGCTTCGAAGTGCTGCGCGTACTCGCCGAGCAGCGTCCCGACGTGCGCGTGCGGGCCGTCATGGACCGGCAGCAGACGCCGGCGATGACCGAGCTTCTGCATGCGCTCAATCCGTCGATTGCTGCGGAGGTCATCGATGCGGGCGAAGACAGCGCAGCCATTGCGCTTGCGATCCACGATGCGGCGGCGCAAGGTGCCTTGGTCGGACTCCTGGCCGACCGCGCGCGCCCCAGCGAAGCGACGCAAACCGCGGAATTCTTCGGCGAACCGGCACCGTTTCCGGTGGCGCCTTATTTGATCGCCTCGCTGCTCGAGCTGCCCGTAGTCCTGTGTTTCGGCATCTATCGCGGCGGCAACCGTTACGAGCTCTACTTCGAAACCTTCGCCGAACACATCAAGATTCCGCGTCCCGGCCGCGACGCCGCGCTCGCGCAATGGGTGCGCCGCTACGCCGCCCGTCTGGAACATTACACGCGCCTGGATCCCTACAATTGGTGCAACTTCTATGATTTCTGGCAGCACGATCGCGCTCTCGGCCCTGATGCTGGCGCAGCCGGCGTCCGGGCCGCCTGACGCGGCCGCATTGATCGCGCACTTGGCCCGTCCCGCGCCCGCGCACACGAGCTACACGGAAGTGCGCTTCGTCCACGTGCTGCGCGCGCCGCTCGTGCTGCACGGCGAGCTCGAATACTTGGGTCAGGATCATCTGAGCAAGCGCGTCGATACTCCGTATCGCGAAACGAGCACGATCGCCGACGGCGCCGTCGAAGTCGCACGCGAAGGTCGTGAGACGCGGCGCTTCACTCTCGACCGTGCACCCGAGCTCAAGGCCATGCTCGCAAGCTTCGGCGCCCTGCTCGGCGGCGACATCGCCGTTTTGGAACAGGTGTTTTCGATCGCGCTCGCCCAACGCGGCGCCGACTGGACGCTCAAACTGACGCCGCACGATGCCGAGGTTGCACGCCACCTCCGAGAGGTCGACGTCGACGGCAGCGCAGGCGAGCCGCGTTGCTTCACGCTGACCGAGGGCGGCGGCGACGGCAGCGTCATGCTGCTCGGCGGCGCCGCGGCGCAAAAGTTGCCGGACCCGCTCACGCCGGCCGCACTGGCGACTCTCTGCGGCCGCGTGCAGCGGTGAACGCGCGATGGCGTATCGTGCTGATCGTCGCGTGGGCCGTCGCGCTGGTATCGCTCGCACTGCTTGCCGAACGGCGGCTCGTCGTCGCGAGCGACTTGCGCAGCTTCATGCCGCCGCCGGCCGACGCGGATCAGCGGCTCGTGCTCGACGAGATCGGCGAAGGACCGGCCTCGCGCCTGCTCATGCTCGCGATCGGCGGCGCCGACGAAGCGCGGCTCGCGGCGATGGCCCGCGCTCTGGCCGAGGCGTTGCGCCGCGATGCCCATTTCGATCGCGTGCTCGACGGCGGCGCGGATCTCGCTTCGCTCGATCCGACCTTGCTGCCGTACCGCTATCTGCTCTCGCCGACGCTCGACCAGCATGAGTTCGACGAAGAATTCCTGCGTCACGAACTCGAACAACGCGTCGAAGACCTCGGCTCGCCGGTCGCCGATCAGCTCGAAACGCTGCTGCCGCGCGATCCCACGCTCGAAGTGCTGACGCTCGCGCAGCGGTGGACGCCCGCGAAAGTTCCGCGAATACGCGATGGAGCGTGGTTCTCGCCGCGCGGCGAGGCGTTGCTGCTCGCGCAAACGCGCGCAGCGGGGTTCGACCCCGCCGCCCAGGCGGAGGCAATCGCTGCCGCGGAACAGGCGTTCGCCGCTTTGCCCGATCGCGGCGCGGCGCAACTCTCGATCGCCGGTCCCGGATACTTCGCGGTAGTCGTCGGTGCGAGCACCCGCCGCCAGGCCGAAACCTTGAGTGCGCTGGGGACGCTCGGGTTCGCCCTGCTGCTGCTCGCGGCGTATCGCAGCGCGGGTGTGCTGCTCGTCGCGGCATTGCCGATCGCCAGCGGCGCCCTGGCGGGTATCGCGGCGATCGTGCTCGCGTACGGCAGCATCCATGGCATCACGCTCGCGTTCGGCTTCACGCTGCTCGGGGTCGCACAGGAATATCCGATCCGCGTGTTCAGCCATCGGCGCGCCGGCGTCGACGCCGCCTCGAGCGTGCGAGGCGTATGGCCGCTGTTGCGCCTCGCGATTCTCTCCGCGTGCATCGCGTACCTTACGTTTTTCGCTTCCGGCGTTCCCGGCTTGCATCAGCTGGCGCTGTTTACGGTCGTCGGCCTCCTCGTCGCCGGCGCGGCCACGCGCTGGTTGTTGCCCGTCGTGGTGCCGTCGCAGCCGCGCGACGTCGCCGAATCGGCGCTGCTCGAAGCGCTAAGGGCGCGGCTCGCTGCTTTGCCGCGCCCGGTCTGGCTGCCCGCGCTCCTGCTCGTGGCGGGGCTCCTGATGCTCCGGCTCGCGCCCGCGCCCTTGTGGCAGAACGACCTCGCCGCGCTGACGCCGGTGCCCGCGGCGCTGCTTGCGCGCGAAGGCGAGCTGCGCGAGGCGCTCGGCGCGCCCGACGTGCGCTATCTGCTCGTGCTCGAAGCGGACAGTGCAGAGGGAGTCCTCGCGACGTCGGAACGCGTTTATCCACAAGTGGAAAAGTTGATTTCGGCACATGCCGTCGACGACGTCGAGCTGCCGAGCCGCTATCTGCCGAGCCTCGCCACGCAGCGCATCCGCCAGTCCAAACTGCCGGACCGCGCGCATCTCTCCGCCGCGCTCGGCGCGGCGCTCCGCGATCTGCCGTTCCAGCCGGGCTTGTTCGAGCCGTTCGTCGACGACGTCGAAACCGCGCGCACGCTGCCGCCGCTCACCCCGGAGGCGTTCGAGCGCTCTCCGTTCGGCGCGCGGCTGGAAGCGATGCTCGTCGAGCGCGGCGGCCGCTGGTTCGGCTTGGCCGCGCTGTCGGGCGTGCACGATCCGGCGGCGCTCGCCGCGCTCGATGCGGCCGATCCCGGCCACGTGCGTCTGCTCGATCTCAAGACCGCGTCGGAAGCGCTCGTGGCGCAATATCGAACACGCATCCTCGCCGCGCTCGGCGTCGCGCTCCTGCTGTTGTGCTTGAGCGTCGCGCTTGCATTCCGCAGCGCCACGCGCGCCTGGCACGTAATCGCGCCGATGTCGCTCGCGACCTTGCTCGTGTTGGCGGTGTTGCGCGACTTTGGGGTGTCGCTGTCGCTGTTCCATCTCGTCGCACTCACGCTCGCGGCGGGTCTCGGCCTGCACTACGCCTTGTTCTTCGAGCGACGTTCGATCGATGCGGCCGAAGCACGCCGCACGCTCCACGGTACGCTCGTCTGCGTGGCGGCCGCGGTGTTCGTCTTCGGGCTGCTCGCCGCATCGACCGTGCCCGTGCTGCGCGCGATCGGGCTCACGGTGGCGCTCGGGGTCGCCTTCCATTTCTGCCTGTCCGTCTTCATGGCGCAGCGTTCGCAATGAACGTCCTCGAGACGGCGCATTGGCAGCACCTGATCCCGCACCGCGGGGCGATGTGCCTGCTCGACGCGGTGGTCGCGTGGGACGATGCCAGGCTGCACGCGTGCACGGACTCGCACCGCGACCCTGCCAATCCTCTGCGCAGCGGCGGCCGGCTCCGCGCGGTGCATCTGTGCGAATACGGTGCCCAGGCGATGGCCGTGCACGGCGGCCTGCTTGCGCAGCGTGAGGGTGCGAGCGCAGCACCCGGATTGCTCGTGTCCCTGCGCGCCGTGACGCTCACGGTGGCGCACATCGACGATCTGGCGGGAACGCTCGACATCCATGTCGAGAAACTGCTGGCGGGCGAGACCGGATGGCAGTACGCGTTCCGCGCCGTCCATGCCGGATGCGTGCTCGCAGAGGGCCGCGCCGCCGTCATGCCGGCGCGGCCGTGATGCCTCGTCAGGCCGTGCGCAACCGTGTGCCGCGTGCGATGAGAGCGCCCGCGTAATGCACGATCAGCACGAGCGCGCCGGCGGCGAAAGGAACCATGGCGAAATGCCGCCCGGTAATGCCGAGCCCGATCACGCTCTCGTCGAAGTCGAAGAACTCCGCGATCATCCACCACGCATTCGCGGTGATCCAGAACACGACGGCGAGGTTGTGCGCGAAATCCGTACGGTTGTGGCGCGCGCGCCAGGTGATCCAGATCGCGGCGCCGAGCGTCGGCACGATCATGAAGATACCGAGCACGCGCCACAGCATGCACCAGCTGATGTCCTTCATGAGCCAGAACACGATGTGCAGGTTCTCGGTCCGGCGGTGCGCCAGGGGGATGCTGTACATGGCTTCGGTCATGGCGAACCTCTCCCGCTCGAGCCGCGGCGGAATGCGCGGGGGCGCGCAGTGTAGGCCCCGCGGACCGGATGTCAATACCGCGAGCGCATCGCGGCGCGAGCCGCTGTGCAACAATTCCCTCCATGACGGAAACCCACACGGTACTGCGCCGCGCGCTCGTCACAGGAGGCAGCGGCGACATCGGCGGTGCGATCTGCCGCGCGCTCGCCGCGAAGGGCATGTCGGTGTCCGTGCACGCCAACGCGAATCCCGCGCGCGCGGAAGCGGTCGCCGGGGCGATCCGCTCGGGCGGCGGCGAGGCGGAGGCCGTGGTGTTCGACGTCTGCGACGAAGCGGCGGCACGAGGCGCGCTCGAGCGCTTGCTCGAACGCGGCTCGATCGACGTGCTCGTGCACAACGCCGGCATCCACGACGATGCGCCGCTCGCGGGCATGTCGTCGTCGCAGTGGCGGCGCGTCATCGACGTCTCTCTGCACGGGTTTTTCCATGTCGTGCAGCCGTTGTTGTTGACGATGGCGCGTCGGCGGTACGGGCGCGTCCTCGCTATCTCTTCCGTGGCGGCCGTGCTCGGCAATCGCGGCCAGGCGAACTACGCCGCGGCGAAATCGGCGCTGCACGGCGCCGTGAAATCGCTGGCACGCGAGATGGCGTCGCGCGGCATCACGGCGAACGTGGTGGCGCCGGGCGTCATCGCCGGGCGGCTCTCGGACGCCTCGTTCGACGCGGAGCAAATCAAAGCGCTCGTACCCGCCGGACGTGCCGGAACCCCGGAGGAAGTCGCCGAAGTCGTCGCCTTTCTTTGTTCGGAAGCGGCCGCTTACGTGAACGGACAGATCGTCGGCGTCAACGGCGGAATGGGCTGACGGACGGGACCGGCCTTCCTTGTACGCGGTCCGGTCCGGCGGCTATACTTTGCGGCCATTTTTGCCGCGACCGCGGCCGAATCCAAAGCCTGGGTGAGCCTGTGACCAACCCCATTACTCCCACCGACCGCGTGTTTCTCCGGCACTTCTCGATGGTGATCGCCTTCCTGGTGCTGGTCATGTTCGCTCTGATCGGGTTCGCGATGTATCTCTATTCGTTCAATCCGCCGCCGCAGAACCCCGAGCGTCAGCACGCGGTCACCGACCGTATCGCGCCCGTCGGTGCGGCCTATGCCGGCGACACCGGACGTGCGGCGCTCCTCGCGGCGCAGGAAGCGGCGAAGAAGGCCGCCGAGGCGCAAGTCGCCTACGGCGGGACGTTGGACGGCAAGACGATCTTCGGCAACCTCTGCCAGACGTGCCACACGAATCCCGCGACGGGCGCACCCGGCATCACCGACAAGGCCGCCTGGGCGCCGCGCATCGCGCAGGGTCTCGATACGCTGTTCAGTCACGCGATCAACGGCTATCAGGGCAAGAGCGGCCAGATGCCGGCGAAAGGCGGCAATCCCTCGCTGACGGACGCGCAAGTCAAAGCGACCGTGCAGTGGATGGTGGGCCAGGTCAAGTAGCGCCCGAACTTCGCTTTCGCCGCGCCTCGGCTATGATGCCGGCGCCATGTCGGACCCGCCCGCCCGCGCTCCCGAGACGTTTCCGGCCGCCACCGGAGAGCTTCTGTTGCCCGGCCCGGTCGGCGCTCTCGAAGCGCTGACGTCCGCGCCGGATGCCGCCGACGCACGCGCCGGCGTCGCGATCGTCTGTCATCCGCACCCGCTGCACGGCGGCAGCATGCACAACAAGGTCGTGACCATGGTGGCGCGCGCGCTGCGCGAGCTCGGCCTGTGTACGGTGCAATTCAATTTCCGCGGTGTCGGCGCCTCGGCAGGCAGCTACGACGACGGCCGCGGCGAAACCGACGACCTCATCGCCGTGGCCGACTGGGCGCAGCGCGTGCTGCCACAGCATACGCTTTGGCTCGCCGGATTCTCGTTCGGCAGCTACGTCGCTGCGCGCGCCGCGCCGCAGCTGCCGGTGCGTCAGATGATCTCGGTGGCGCCCCCGGTCGGGCGCTGGGATTTCGCTTCGCTCGCTTCGCCCTTGTGCCCGTGGCTCGTGATCCAGGGTGAGGCCGACGAAGTCGTCGATCCGGCGGCCGTGTTCGCCTGGGTCGAGGGCCAGCCCGAGCCGCCGGCGCTCACGCGTATGCCGGACACCGGCCATTTCTTCCATCGGCGTCTCATGGACTTGCGCGGAGCGATCAAGAACGGCGTGCGCGCGAACCTGCCGCCCAAACTCGCTGCGATCCATGGCTGAC
Organism: Rudaea sp.; assembly: GCA_035650835.1. GTDB lineage: Bacteria > Pseudomonadota > Gammaproteobacteria > Xanthomonadales > Rhodanobacteraceae > Rudaea. The sequence continues at coordinate 9,448 of DASRGX010000057.1, forward strand.
AGCAGCGCTGCCGAGCCCGTGCTCGCGCCGAGCGCTCTCTACGCCCAAGGCATTGCGGAACGGCGCTGGGACGACGATCCGGCGCAGCGCGCTGCACTCGCGGCGCTCGATCGCATCGCGGCCGAGCTCACCGCCGCCGACGGCGCGACATTGTGGAAACGTGTATTTTTGCGCAAGCCGCAGCGCCGCATCCGCGGGCTTTATCTTTGGGGCGCGGTGGGACGCGGGAAGACCTTCCTCGTCGATCTGTTCTTCAAGTTCTTGCCGCTCGAACGCAAGCTCCGGCTCCACTTCCACCGCTTCATGGGGCGCGTGCACGCCGAGCTCGCGCGCCTCGAGGGCCGCGCCGATCCGCTGCGCGACGTCGCCGCGCACTTCGCCGCGCAGGCGCGCGTGTTCTGTCTCGACGAGTTCTTCGTCACCGACATCGGCGATGCGATGATCCTCGCCGGCCTCCTGCGGCATCTGTTCGAGCGCGGTGTCACGTTCGTGACGACGTCCAACATCGAGCCCGAGAACCTCTACCGCGACGGCCTGCAGCGCGCCAAGTTCGTGCCGGCGATCGAGCTGCTGCGCGAGCATTGCGACATCGTCGAGCTCACGTCGGCGCACGATTACCGCTTGCGCGCGCTGACCGACGCCGGCGTCTACTTCACGCCGTTCGGCGCGGAGTCCGAGCGGGCGCTCGCCGCGTGTTTTGCGCGCGTGGCGCCCGGGGCGCTGCGCACGGACCCCGTGATCCGCATCAACGACCGCGACATCGCCGTCAAGCGGCGCGCCGACGGCATCGTCTGGTTCGATTTCGATGCGCTCTGCGAGGGACCTCGGTCGGTCGCCGATTACATCGAGCTCGCGCGCAGCTTCAATACGGTGCTCGTCTCCGGCGTGCCCAAGTTCACGCCGATGAACGAGAACCCCGCGCGCCGTTTTGTGAACCTCGTCGACGAGTTCTACGACCGCGGCGTCAACCTCGTACTGTCGGCGGCGGCGCCGATCGTGGAGCTCTATGAAGGCGAGCGCCTGCGTGCAGAATTCGCGCGTACCGAAAGCCGGCTGATCGAGATGCAGAGCGCCGAATACCTCGCGCGCGAGCACCGGCAGTAGCGCCGCTCTTGAAAGCGCCGGCGTCCGACCCAACACCTCGTCGGTTCAGTCGCCATGGAGAAGACCATGCGAACTCGTCGTCTCGGCCGCAACGGACCGCCCGTCTCCGCGCTCGGGCTCGGCTGCATGGGAATGAGCGAGTTCTATGGCGAGCGCGACGACGCCGAATCGATCGCGACGATCCAGCACGCGCTCGACAGCGGCGTGACCCTGCTCGATACCGCCGACATGTACGGCCCGTTCACGAACGAAGAACTGGTCGGCCGCGCGATCAAGGGCCGCCGCGAAGACGTCGTGCTCGCGACGAAATTCGGTTTCGAGCGCGACCCGGCGGACCCGGCGAAACGTGCGATCAACGGTCGCCCGGATTACGTCAAGCGGGCCTGCGATGCGAGCCTGAAGCGCCTCGGGGTCGAGGTCATCGACCTCTACTACCTGCACCGCGTCGACGCCAACGTGCCGATCGAAGAAACGGTGGGGGCGATGGGCGATCTCGTGCGCGCGGGCAAGGTGCGCCATCTCGGCCTGTCGGAAGTTGCGCCGCGCACGCTCGAGCGCGCGCACACCGAGCACCCGATCGCGGCACTGCAGAGCGAATACTCGCTGTGGACGCGCGATCCGGAAAACGGCGCTCTCGAGGCCTGCCGTGCGCTCGGTGTCGCATTCGTCGCCTACAGTCCGCTCGGTCGCGGCTTCCTGACCGGCGAGATCCGGCATTACGAGGATTTCGCTGCCGACGATTATCGGCGCCTGAACCCGCGCTTCCAGGGCGAGAACTTCGCGCGCAACCTCGACCTCGTCGAAAACGTGCGATCGCTCGCCGCGGCGAAAGGCTGCACGCCCGCCCAACTCGCGCTGGCCTGGGTGCTTGCGCAGGGCGACGACATCGTGCCGATCCCGGGCACCAAGCGGCGACGCTATCTCGACGAGAATTTGCGCAGTCTCGACGTCGTGCTCGATGCGGCGGATCTCGCGGCGCTCGATGCCGCGTTTCCACCGCAAGCGGCGTTCGGCGCGCGCTATCCGCAGCAGATGCAGCAGCTCGTCGGCCGCTGAGCCAATGACGTCTTACCCATTCTGAGGCCGCGGTCCGCGTGTTATTCTATACTGCGCGGTTCAGTATTGACGAGCTGCGGCCTGCGCCCCGGTAGCGCGGAGAATCATAAGAACCAATGAAGGATGAGCGTATGAAGCCGCAGTTGCTGCGCAGAGTCTGCATCGGTTTGAGTTTCAGCATCGCGATCGCCGCGTGCAACAAAGCGCCGCCCGCGCCGCCGCAAATGCCGCCGCCCGAGCTCGGCACGATCACGGCGAAAGCCGAAGCCGTGCCGCTGACTCGCGATCTGGTCGGCCGCTTGTCGGCCACGCGAACGGCCGACGTGCGCGCCCGCGTGGCGGGCGTGTTGCAGAAGCGCGTCTACACGGAAGGCACCGACGTCAAGGAAGGGCAACTGCTGTTCCAGATCGACCCCGCGCCGCTCAAGGCCGCGCTCGATGCGCAAACGGCCAATCTCGCCGCGGCCGAAGCGACCTACACGAACAACCATGTCGCGGCCGAACGTGCGCGTGCGGTGGCGGGCAAGGGGCTGTTGTCGAAGACCGATCTCGACAACGCGGAAGCCGCCGAGCGCACCGCGTCGGCGGCCGTGAAACAGGCGAAGGCCAACGTCGACGCCGCGCGCATCAACCTGGGCTACGCCGATGTCACGGCGCCGATTTCCGGCCGCGCGGGCCAGCAGCAAGTGACCGAAGGCGCGCTCGTCGGCCAGGGCGAGGCGACGCTGCTCACGACGATCTCGCAGATCGACCCGATCTACGTGAATTTCAGCGAAGCCGTCGGCGAGATCGATGCGCTGCAACGCGCCGCGGCGAGCGGCAACGTGAGCCTCGAGCAGACGAACAAGGCCAAGGTCGAACTGATCCTGCCCGACGGCACCGTCTACGGCACGCCCGGCACGCTGGATTTCTCCGACACCGTCGTCGATCCGAACACGGGCGCCGTGAGCCTGCGCGGCATCCTGCCGAACGCCGATCATCATTTGCTGCCGGGCATGTACGTCACCGTACGGCTCACGATGGGCCAGCTCAACCACGCCTGGCTCGTGCCGCAGGCGGCGGTGCTGCGCGACACGAACGGTGCCTACGTCTATGTCGTCGGCAAGGACGGCAAGGTCGCGCAGAAGCGGATCAAGACCGAGTCGCAGCAGAAGGATTCGTGGATCGTGACGGAGGGTCTCGAAGACGGCGATCAGATCGTCGTCTCCGGCGTGCAGAAGGCGCGCCCCGGTGCGCCCGCGAAGGCCGTGCCGTGGCAGCCGGGCGGCGGCGACGCCGCCAAACCTGCGGCCGGCGCACCGGCTGCCGAGAAGCACTGAAGTAGTCGAACGCGGCTCCGCGCGGCGCCGCGACTCTCGCGAGAGCGACGAGCAAAGGAAATCATCATGCCGAGTTTTTTCATCGACCGTCCGGTATTCGCCTGGGTCATCGCGATCCTGATCCTGCTCGGAGGCGCGATCGCGATCACGACGCTCGGCATCGAATCGTATCCGTCGATCGCGCCGCCGCAGGTCGTGGTCAACGCGAGCTATCCGGGGGCCGACGCCGAAACGGTCGAGAAGACCGTCACTCAGGTCATCGAGCAGCAGCTCACCGGCATCGACCACCTCATGTATTTCAGCTCGACGTCGAGCGCGAACGGCGGGTCGTCGATCACGCTGACGTTCGAGCCCGGCACGAATCCCGACATCGCCCAGGTGCAGACGCAGAACAAGGTGGCGCTCGCGACGCCGCGCCTGCCGACCGAGGTCGCGCAACAGGGCGTGACGACCGTGAAGTCGAACCCGGACTTCCTGATGTTCTTCGCGCTGCGATCGGACGACGGACGTTTGAACTCCTACGCGCTCAACAATTTCGTCTCGTCGAACATCATCGACCAGATCGCGCGACTGCAGGGCGTGGGCAGCACGTTCCAGGTGGGTTCCGAGTACGCGATGCGCATCTGGCTCAATCCCGACAAGCTGCACGGCTACGGACTCTCGGCGGCCGATGCGATGAACGCGGTGAAAGCGCAAAACGTGCAGGTCGCTGCCGGCGCCGTCGGCGCCGAACCTACCCTGCCCGGCGTCGGCTTCACGGCGACCGTGCGCGCGGAGGGCCGCTTCAGCACGCCCGAGCAGTTCGAGAACATCATCCTGCGCGCGAATCCCGACGGCACGACGGTCAAACTCAAGGACGTCGCGCGCGTCGAGCTCGGACCCTACAGCTACGGGCAGCGCGTGGTCTACAACGGTCAGGGCGTCGCGGGTGTGGGCGTGCAGCTCGTGAGCGGCGCCAACGCGCTCACGGTCGCCAACGAAGTGCGCGCCAAGCTCGAGGAACTGAAGGGGACGTTCCCGCCCGGCGTGTCGTGGTTCATTCCGTACGACTCGACGCAGTTCATCAAGATCTCGATCGAGGAAGTCGTCAAGACGCTCATCGAAGCCGTCGTGCTCGTGTTCCTCGTGATGCTGTTGTTCCTGCAGAACGTGCGCGCCACGGTGATCGCCACGCTCGTCATTCCGGTGGCGCTGATGGGCGGCTTTCTCGGCATGTGGATCGTCGGCTTCACGATCAACCAGCTGAGCCTGTTCGGCATGGTGCTGGCGATCGGCATCGTGGTCGACGACGCGATCGTCGTCATCGAAAACGTCGAGCGCATCATGCGCGAGGAAGGCCTGCCGCCCAAGGAGGCCACGCGCAAGGCCATGAAGCAGATCTCGGGCGCGGTCGTCGCGATCGCCGTCGTGCTCATGGCGGTGTTCATCCCGAGCGCCATGCAGACGGGCAGCGTCGGCGCGATCTACCGGCAGTTCGCGCTCACGATCGCGCTGTCGACGGGGTTCTCGGCGTTCCTCGCGCTCGTGTTCACACCGGCGCTCTGCGCGACGATCATCAAGACCGTGCACACGGAGCACAAGAACTTCCTGTTCCGCTGGTTCAACCGCACGTTCGATTGGACGCGCAACACCTACACGGGAAACATCCGCAGCGCCGTGCGTCACGTGCCCGCCTGGATGGCGGCGTTCGCCGCGGTCATCGTGCTCTGCGGGTTCCTGTTCTACAAGCTGCCCGGCAGTTTCGTGCCCGACGAGGACCAGGGCTACGCGCTCGCCGTCGTGTCGCTGCCTTCGGGAGCGACGATCGCGCGCACGAATGCGGTCATGGACCAGGTCGAATCGGTGATCCGCAACAACAAGGAGGTCGACGGCGTGTTCGTGCTGAGCGGCTTCAGTTTCGTCGGCAGCGGCGAAAACGTCGGCATGGCCTTCGTGCGGCTGAAGCCCTGGGACGAGCGCGACGTCACGGCTCCGCAGATCATCCAGCGCATCCAGGGCCAGCTCTTCGGCGCCGTGCGCGACGGCATGGCTTTCGTCGTGAACCTGCCGACGATCCGCGGCCTCGGACGTTTCGGCGGCTTCGATATGTACTTGCAGGACCGCACGGGCCAGGGCCATGAGGCACTCATCGCCGCGCAGAACATGCTGCTGCAGAAGGCCGGCCAGCACCCCGACACGCTGGTCGGCGTGCGGCCGAACGGCCTCGAAGACGCGCCGCAGCTCGAGATGAAGGTCGATCGCGTACAGGCCGAGTCGATGGGCTTGTCGCTTACGGACGTCTATACGGCCATCCAGCTCATGCTCGCGCCGGTCTACGTCGACGACTTCGTCTACAACGGCCGCGTGCTGCGCGTGAACATGCAGGCCGATGCCCCGTTCCGCGCAAACCCGGAAGCGCTCAGCCATTTCTACGTGCCGAGCTCGCGCGTCGCCGGCGCGGCCGCCGCCGTCAATGCCGCGACGTCGACCGGCGCCGCGGCAGGCACCCCGCCGATGATCCCGCTCTCGAACGTCGTGCACACGGACTGGAAAATGGGCTCGCCGAGTCTCGTGCGCTACAACGGCTACGAAGCCATCGACATCGTCGGCAGCAACACGCAGAACAAGAGCACGGGCGAGGCCATGGCGCTCATGAACCAGCTCGTCACCGAGCTGCCGCCCGGCTTCGGCGCCGAGTGGACCGGCCAATCGCTGCAGGAGATCATCTCCGGCAACCAGGCGCCGATGCTGATCCTGCTGTCGATCGTCGTCGTGTTCCTGTGTTTGGCCGCGCTCTACGAGAGCTGGTCGATTCCGGTCGCGGTGTTGCTGGTGGTGCCGCTCGGCGTGCTCGGCGCGGTGCTCGCGGCGACGCTGCGCGGCCTGCCGAACGACGTTTACTTCAAAGTGGGTCTGATCGCGATCATCGGTTTGTCGGCGAAGAACGCGATCCTCATCATCGAGTTCGCGCGCCATGCGCAGCAGCAAGGCAAGGACCTGATCGAGGCGACGCTCGAAGCGTGCCGGCTGCGGTTTCGCCCGATTCTCATGACCTCGATCGCGTTCTGCGCCGGCGTGCTGCCGCTTGCGATCAGCAGCGGCGCGGGCGCGGCGAGCCGCCACGCGATCGGCACCGGTGTGCTCGGCGGGATGATCACGGCG
>DASRGX010000058.1:0-12131 GCA_035650835.1 Rudaea sp.
TGCGGAAGGTGCCGAAGTCTCCATCTCCGGCTTCGCGCCGGCCGCCGCGGGCGCACACCGCACGGCGGCGGCACGCGTGCAAGCGGTCGCGTTGCCTGCAGCGGGCGCGGCCATGAAGGTCGACGCCGCCAGGCTCGTCAAGCAGGCCGGCGCGCCCACGTCGCAGGACATCGCCAACGCCGGCAAGATCCGCGCGACGATTCCCGAGCGGCTGCGCACGGCCGCCTACATGGCCGACGGTGCACCGCAGATCGTGCTGGCACTGACGCTCGGCGACAGCGCCGAGCTGCGCGAGCGGCAATTGCGCATTGTGGAAAAGTACTACGACGCCACCGTGCGCGCAGGTGTCGAGGGTTTCGCCAAGGAGATGGCCGAACTCAACCCCTTGCATCGCCTGCCGCTCGCCGCGCTCGCGTTCCCGGCCCTGCGCCGGCGGCCACGTCCGCAGCTGCAGACGTTCCTCGTCGCGCTCAAGGCGCTCATCGACGCCGACGGCGAAGTCGCCGTCGAGGAATACTGCTTGGCCAAGCTCATCACGGTGCAGGTCGTGCAGGCGCTCGATCCGTCGAAGTCGCGCCCGGCAGGTTCGCTCAAACTGCCGGCCTGCGCGGCGGAACTTGCCGACGTTTTCGCCGTGCTCGCGCGATACGGCAGCGACAACGCGGCCGACGCCGAGCGCGCCTACCTGCTCGGCATGCACGAAGTGCTGCCCGACGCCACGCCGCCGTACGCGCCGCCGAACGAGTGGTCGCTCGCACTCGACAAAGCCTTGCCCAAGCTCGAGCTGCTCACGCCGGCCGGCAAGGAACTGCTGCTGCAGGGACTCGTGCGCACCGTCGGCGCCGACGGCGTCGTCACGATCACCGAAGCCGAACTGCTGCGCACGGTCTGCGCGGCGTTGCACTGCCCGCTGCCGCCGATCTTGGAACAGGCGGCGTAATGCTCAGCGGCCGAGCATGAAATCGGCCGCGCGCTCCGCGATCATGATCGTCGGCGCGTTCGTGTTGCCGCCCGGCAGGCAAGGCATGATCGAGGCATCGACGACGCGCAGGCCGGCGACGCCGTGCACGCGAAGCTCGGGATCGACGACGGCGCGCGCGTCGCTGCCCATGCGACACGTGCCGACCGGGTGGTAGATCGTCTCGGCCTTGCGCCGGATGAAATCGGCGATTTCTGCATCGCTCTTGATCGCGGCGCCCGGGAAGATTTCGTCGCCGCGGTAGACGTCGAAGGGCGCCGCCGCGAAGAGCTCGCGCGAGAGCTTGACCCCTTCGACGAGCACCTCGAGATCCGCACCGGCGGTGTCGCTCAAGTAGTTGGCGCGAATCGCCGGCCGAGCCGACGGATCGGCCGACGCGAGCTCGATCGAGCCGCGGCTGCGCGGACGCAGCGCGCAGGCGTGCAGCGTGTAGCCGTAGCCGGGCAGGCGATGCCGGCCGTGATCGTCGAGCAGCGCGGGCACGAAGTGGAACTGCATGTCGCAGCGCGCATCGGCGGCGTAGCGCGTGCGCACGAAGCCGCCGCACTCGGCGACGTTCGAGGTGCCGGGTCCGGCGCGCCGCGTGAAATAGTGGAACGCGACGAGCGTGTCGCTCAGGCGATCGTAGCTCACGGGTTTCGTCGACTGCTGCAGCGTGCAGATGTCGAGATGGTCCTGCAGGTTCGCGCCGACCTCGGGTGCGTCGTGCACGACACGGATGCCGTGTGCGCGCAGGTTGTCGGCCGGGCCGATGCCGGACAACATGAGGAGCTGCGGCGAGTTGATCGCGCCGCCGCAGAGGATCACTTCGCGCGCTTCGGCCCGCGTGAGCCGGCCGTGGTGGCGGTAATCGACGCCGGCGGCGCGACCCGATTCGACGAGCACGCGCTGCGTGACCGCGCGCGTGACGACGCGCAAGTTGTCGCGTCCGCGCGCTGCTGTGAGATAGCCCGCTGCGGCCGAGCAGCGCGCGCCGTCGCGCTGCGTGACTTGGTAGTAGCCGAAGCCTTGCTGGGTCGCGCCGTTGAAGTCGCGGTTCTCCGCGTATCCGCGCGCGGCGGCGGCATCGAGCAGCGTGCGCGACAACACGTTCGTGTAGCGCAGGTCCGAGACCGCGAGGTGACCGCCATGGCCGTGCAGCTCGTCCGCACCGCGTGAGTTGTCTTCGGCGCGCTTGAAATAAGGCAGCACGTTGCGCCAAGCCCAGCGCGCATCGCCGCAGCATTCGGCCCACTCGTCGTAGTCGCGCGCGTCGCCGCGGATGTAGCACATGGCGTTGATCGAACTCGATCCCCCGAGCACCTTGCCGCGCGGCCACCAGAGCCGGCGGCCGCCCAGATTGGGCTCGGGCTCGGTATAATAATCCCAATTTACACCTTTCTTGTTGACGAGCTTGGCGATGCCGGCCGGCATGTGGATGAACGGGTGCCAGTCGCGCGGGCCGGCTTCGAGCAGCAGCACGCGCGTGCGCGGGTTTTCGCTGAGGCGGTTGGCCAGCACGCAGCCGGCGGAGCCGGCGCCGACGATCACGTAGTCGTAGGTCATTTCGGGACGGGTAGTTGGCTGCGGCCGAGGCTACGGCGCATCGCTAGAGCAGATGCTCGACCGCAGCGCAGCAATCAGCCGAGCACCTCGACCGCGTCGCCGACGCGCAGCGAGCCGAGCCGGCGCGGAATCAGGTTCTGCCCGAACGTGATGCCTGTCGGCGAACGCCGATAGCTCTTGAGCGTGCGCAGCGGCTCGCCGGAAGGATCGAATGCGCCGCGCTCGAAGTCCACGGTCGTGAACACGCAGCGCGTGCAAGGCTTCACGACGTCGAATTCGCAGGCGCCGATGCGCACGCGTTTCCAGCCGTCCTCGGCATGCGGTTCGGTGCCTGCGATGACGAGGTTCGGCCGGAAGCGCAGCGCCGGAACCGGTTGCGCGAGACGCGCGTTGAGCGCATCGACCGCGGCCTGCGAGACCAGCAGCAGCGGATAGCCGTCGGCGAGGCTCACGACGTCGCCGGGCGCGCCGTAGTCGGCGTCGACGGGACGCTGGCAAGCGGTATCCATGTATACGATGCGGCAGTCCGCACCGAGAAAATCGCTGATCCATCGCTGCGCATCCGCTGGCGCGAGGAGCGGCGCTACGGGATCGTCCCAGACCGCCGTCGCGAGCCGCGCGCCGTCTGCTGGCGGCGCATCGATGCGCAGCCGCGCGCGGTCCGGAGCGGCGAGCTGCACGCCGTCGCCGTCGGGCTCGGCGCGGATCAGCGTCAGCTTCGGCTGCTGGCGGCCGGTCAGGAACTTGCCCTGCGCATCGACGACCATCCAGCGCCGGTCGCCGCGCAGGCCGCGCACTTCGACCTCGGCCGAATCGCGCGCGAGCGGCGCGCAGGATTTGAGCGGGTAGAGGTGGATCGACGCGAGCGTGGCGGACATCGGCGAAGCATACGTGAATGCCGCAGCCGTGCAACGCGACACTCGCTTTTTTCGGCGCAAACACCTAGGCTGCCCGCGGCAAAGCCCACCGGAGCGGACGATGGACGCGGGCAGCGGCGCCGCGCGGCGCGACAACTGGATCACGGTGCTGCTCGGTGCGGACGCCGAGGAGCGCGCCGCGCTCGCGTGGTCGTTCCTTTGTTTTTTTTCGCTGCTGCTCGGCTACTACATCTTGCGCTCGGTGCGCGAGGCCATGATCGCCGCCGACGGCACGCGCCTGATCCCGACCGTGTTCACCTCGGTCTTCGTCTGCATGCTCGCGCTGCAACCGCTCTACGGCATGATCGTGAGCCGCTTTCCGCGACGGCAGTTTCTGCCCGTCGTGTATTGCGTCGTGATCGCCTGTCTCGTCGCCTTTTCGTTCGCGCTGACGGGTGCGCCGGCGGGCGCCTGGATCACGGTCGCCTTCGCGATATTCCTGAGCGTCATCAACCTGTTCACGGATTCGGTGTTCTGGAGCTTCATGTCCGACATCTTCGTGACCGCGCAGGCGCGGCGCTTCTACGGCACGATCGCCGCCGGCGGCACCGCGGGCGCGATCCTGGGACCGACGATCACGCAATTCGTCGTGGTCTACCTCGGCGTGCCGAACCTGCTCTTGCTTTCGGCATGCTGCTACAGCGTGTGCCTCGTCTGCATCTTGAAACTCGTGCCCTGGGCACGTGCGCAAGAGGTGCGGCGTCACGGCCAGGACGGCGAGCGTCCGATCGGCGGCAGCATCTTGGCGGGATTCCGCCTCGTCGTGAGCCGGCCGCTGCTGTTCGCGCTCGTGCTGTTCATGTTCTTCGGCGTGAGCGTCGGTACGCTGCTCTACAACCAGCAGGCCGCCGTGGTCGGCGCGATGCACCTGTCGAGCGCCGTGCGTACGGCGTACTTCGCGCGCATCGATCTCGGCGTGAACCTGGTCTCGCTCGTCGTGCAGCTCGTGCTCACGCGCATGCTGCTGACGCGTTTCGGCGTGGCGCCGATGCTCGTGATTCCGGCGCTGCTCGCCGTTGTCGGCCTGGGCGGGCTCACGTTCGCGTTCAGTGCCGGTCTCGTGACCTTCGTGCAGGTGATCACGCGCGGCCTGAGCTTCTCGTTCGTCAAGCCGGCGCGCGAATCGCTGTTCACGCTCGTCGATCGCGAAAGCCGCTACAAGGCCAAGAACTTCATCGACACGGTCGTCTACCGCGGCAGCGACGTGGCCACGAGCTGGAGCTATTCCGCGCTCGCGAGCTTGGGCCTGGGACTTTCGGCACTCGCTGGCATATGGACCTTGGTGGCCATCATCTGGGGCATCGTCGTGCTGTGGATCGTGCATTTGCAGCGCGGCATTTCACCACCGGCCTCGGAGGGTTCGTCCCATGACCAATCGTCGCGAGTTTCTGCATAGCGCCGCGCTGCTCGCCTGCGCCGCTCCGTTCGTCCACGCCACAGCGGCCGAAAAGCGGGCCGCGGGACTCAGGATCCTCGTCATGGGCGGCACCGGATTTCTGGGGCCGCACGTCGTGAACGCAGCGACTGCGCGCGGCCACACGATGACGCTTTTCAACCGCGGCAAAACCCACCCCGGCCTGTTTCCGAACATCGAGCAGTTGCATGGCGACCGCAAGACGGACCTCAGCGCGCTCGAGAGCCGGCGCTGGGACGCGGTCGTCGACACCTCGGCCTACATTCCTGGCGACGTCGCCCGCTCGGCGGCCCTGCTCGCGCCGAACGTCGGGCAGTACCTGCTGATCTCGACGGTGTCGGTCTACGCCAAGCTCGACAAGCCCGGCATGGACGAGAGCGCGGCGCTCGCGACGACGAGCGAACCCGATGCACAGAAGGTCACGAACGAGAACTACGGCGCGCTCAAGGCGCTCTGCGAGCAGGCGCTGGAAAAAGCGATGCCGCACGGCGCAACCGTGATCCGGCCCGGACTCATCGTCGGACCCGGCGATCCGACCGACCGCTTCACGTATTGGCCCGTACGCGTGGCGCGCGGCGGCGAGGTGCTCGCACCGGGTTCGCCGCAGGATTTCACGCAGTTCATCGACGCGCGCGATCTCGCCGATTTCATCGTGCTGTGTCTCGAGAAAAAAACGCTCGGCACGTTCAATGCGGATGCGCAGGCCGCTTCGATCACAATGGGCCGGCTGCTCGATACCTGCAGGAAAGTCGCAAAAAGCGATGCGCGCTTCACCTGGGCCGACGCGAAATTCCTTGAGCAACAGAACGTGTCGGCGTGGAGCGACATGCCGGCCTGGGCTCCCGCCGAAGGCGACGAAGCGGGGTTCGGCCGCGTCAGCGCAGCAAAGGCGAAGGCCGCCGGCCTGCGGTATCGTCCGCTCGATACGACGGTCGCCGACACGCTTACGTGGTTCCGCACGGAGCCGGCCGAGCATCAGGCCAAACTCAAATCGGGTATCGATCCCGCGCGCGAGGCCGAGGTGCTCGCGGCTTGGCACGCGGCGCACTCGCATTGACGGTTCCGCCGGCTCCGCTGTGCGGAGCCTCTCTCGCGGAATTCGTCAGCGCTTGCGCGGCGAAACCCACATCGTGACGTCCGCATCGAAGACGATCTCGCCGGCATCATCGCGCGCCGCTACGAGCGCGTGCAGTTCCTGCGAAGCGGCGGGGTCCGCGGGTGCCGTCACGTTTGCGGTGACGGCAATCGCACCGCGCGCCTTCGCGAGATAACGAACGCTCATCCCCTTCGGAATCCAGCGCTGCGAATCGGCGATCGTGGCGTCGGTCGCGAGGCCGGCGGCGAGTTCGGCGGCGTTGCAGAGCGCGATCGCGTGGACGGTGCCCAAGTGATTGCGCACGCGGCGCCGGTCGCGCAAGCGCACCGTGCAGGTGCCGGGCTCGAGTCGCGCGACGCGCGGTGCGATCGAGGCGAAGTACGGCGCGCGCCAGCACACGATGCGTGAGAACAGCCAGCGGCCGGGCGCCGTTCCGCCGAGCCGGCGGAACAGCGCGAGCGACGTCGAGGCCATGGCGTCAGGCGACGCTGCGCAAGGCCGGTCGCGATTTCTTCGTCGCGGCTTCGAGCTCGGACGAATCGAAATCGTCGACGCCGATGAACTCGATCGTGGCGGTGCGCACGCGCGCGAGCAGCTTGTGTTCCTCGGCGCTGATCGCGCCTTGCGCTTCGGCCTGCGCGAGCTGTCCGGCGTAGTCGAGCGCGCTGATCCCGCCGCTCTTGAGCGCTTTGACGAATTTGCGCTCGACCGGTTCTGCGGCGATGACCTCCGGCAGGATCGCGTTGAGGCGGCCCACCGGATTGTTCGCGGCCGGCGTCAGGAACGCCCACTGGCCGAGACGGTCGCGCGCTTCGTTCGGCGCACAGAGGATCGCCGCCACGCGATGGCCGAGCCGATCCGACGGCGGCGCTTCGCGGCGGCCGAGCGGGAACACGAGCGCACGCAGGAACCACGCCGCCGGCCGGATCGGGAAATTGCGCAGCACGCCGTCGAGCGCCGTCTGCATGCGATAGGCGCAGTCGTGGAACGCCCAGGCGAGCAGCGGCCGGTCGGCGAGCGGCCGGCCATCGTCCTCGTAGCGTTTGAGCATCGCGCTCGCCATGTAGAGATTCGAGAGCACGTCGCCCAAGCGTGCCGAAATCCGTTCCTTGAACTTGAGCTTGCCGCCGAGCAGCAGCATCGAGGTGTCGGCGACGAGCGCGAGCGCGGCCGAATAGCGGTTGAGCTTGCGGTAGTAGCGCCGCGTATACTTTTCGCCCGGCGCGCTGCCGATTCCTGCATGCGTGAGCCCGAGCACGAAGCTGCGCGCGGCGTTCGAGATCGCGAAGCCGATGTGCTGGAAGAGCAAGCGGTCGAACACGCGCAGGCGCGTGCTGTAGTCCTCGATCTGCGTCGCCTGCAGTTCTTTGAGCACGAACGGATGGCAGCGGATCGCGCCCTGGCCGAAGATCATGAGGCTGCGCGTCATGATGTTCGCGCCCTCGACCGTGACGGCGATCGGCGCGCCCTGCCAGCCGCGACCTGCGTAGTTCTTGGGACCCAGGATCACGCCTTTGCCGCCGTGCACGTCCATGACGTCCTTGGCGACTTCGCGCGCGAGTTCCGTGCAGTGGTACTTGGCGATCGCCGAGGGCACCGAAGGCTTCTCGCCGCGGTCGACGGCAGCCGCGGTCGAACGGGACAACGCGGTGATCGCGTACGTGTAGCCGCCGATGCGCGCGAGCGCTTCCTCGACGCCTTCGAAGCGGCCGATCGCCATGCCGAACTGCTTGCGCATGCGTGCGTAGGCGCCCGTCGCGATCGCGCCCGCGCGCACGCCGCCGCTCGTGTTAGACGGCAGCGTGATCGAGCGTCCGACCGACAGGCATTCGACGAGCATGCGCCAGCCGTGACCGGCCATGTCGGGGCCGCCGATGAGCTGCGCGAGCGGCACGAAGACATCCTTGCCGCGCACCGGCCCATTCTGGAACGGCACGTTGAGCGGGAAATGCCGGCGGCCGATCTCGAGGCCCTTCGTATCGCGCGGCAGGAGCGCGAGCGTGATGCCGCGGTGCTCCTCGTCGCCGAGCAGCTTGTCCGGATCGTGAAGCTGGAACGCGAGGCCGATCACGGTGGCGACGGGCGCGAGCGTGATGTAGCGCTTGTCGAACGTCAGGCGCACGCCGAGCACGTTCGCGCCGTTCCACTCGCCCTTGCAGACGACGCCGTAGTCCGGGATCGAGGTCGCGTCGGACCCCGCGAACGGGCCGGTCAGCGCGAAGCACGGAATTTCGCGGCCGTCGGCGAGGCGCGGCAGGTAATGATCTTTCTGCTCCTTGGTGCCGTAGTGGAGCAGCAACTCCGCCGGGCCGAGCGAATTCGGCACGCCGACCGTCGAGGCGAGCGTCGCCGAGACGCTCGCGAGCTTCTGCAGCACCGCCGAGTGCGCGTAGGCCGAGAACTGCAGGCCGCCGTACTCGCGCGGGATGATCATGCCGAAGAACTTGTGCTTCTTGAGGTACTCCCAGACATCGGGCGGCAGATCGGCGCGCTCGTGCGTGATCTCCCAGTCGTTGATCATCGCGCAGAGCTCTTCGCAGGGGCCGTCGAGAAACGCCTGTTCTTCGGTCGAGAGCTGCGGCGCCGGCTGGCGCAGCAGTTTTTTCCAGTCGGGCTTGCCCGTGAAGAGCTCGCCTTCGAAGCCGACGCTGCCCGCTTCGAGCGCGACGCGTTCGGTGTCGCTGAGCTGCGGCGTGATCTTCTGATACACCGCGAGCAGCGGCGCCGTGATCTGCTTGCGACGGAAGTCGGGCAGGTTGAGCGGCACGGTCACCGCGGCGAACAGCAGTGCGGTGATGCCCGTGGCGAGCCAGCCGCTGCCGGCGAGCCATGCGGCCCCGGACAGCGCGACGAAGCCGGCGATCGTCCAGGCACGCAGGCCCGTGCGCAAATACGCACAGACGAGCGAGACGACCAGGACGGCGATGAACGGATACCAGTGGATCATGACGGGCTCCTCGTATGGGCCGCGGCGGCATCGCGCAGCGGTTCGATGAATCGGCGCACGGCGTCGGTGAACGCGTCGTTGCGATCGCCGACGACCATGTGGGTGGCGCGCGCGACGCGCACGTGGACGGCGTGCGGCACGCAGTGCAGGAATTCCTCGATCGTCGCGTCCGAGACGACGTCGCTGCGCTCGCCGCTCACGAGCAGGGTCGGCACGCGCACGCGGCGTGCGGCTTCGACGAGGCGCGCCTGCTGGCTCGCGCCGCTCGCGGCGATGCGATCGAGCATGCGCGGATCCCAGTGCCAGCGCAGGCGTCCATCGTCGTGGCGCACGAGCATGCGGCGCAGGCCTTCGGGATTGCGCTCGGCGCCGCGATAACGCTGCGCGCGGTGCGGCAGATAATGCGCGATCGCGTCGGCGGCATCGTCGAGCGTGGCGAAACCCCGGGGATGCGCGCGCATGAACGCGATGATGCGCTCTACGCCCGCGGCTTCCCAGCGCGGTGTAATGTCGACGAGGACGAGCGCGCGGAACGGCGCATGTTCGGCTTGGGCCACGAGCCCGAGCAGGCCGCCCATCGAGGCGCCGACGAGAATGGGCGCCGGCGCCGCGCGCGCGACGCGCACGAGATCGTCGGTGAACTGCGCGAAATCGTACTCACCGTCTTCGCGCCAGTCGCTGTCGCCGTGTCCGCGCGCGTCGGCCGTGATGCAGTGCCAACCGTCGCCAGCGAGCTCGACGGCGCTCGCGCTCCAGGCATGGCGCGTTTGGCCGAAGCCGTGCGCGAACACGAGCGCCGGCGCTGCGGCATCGCCGAAATGCTCGGTGGCGAGGCGTACCCCGTCGGCGGCGGCGATCCGCTCGATCGCACGCGGCACGCTGTCGCCGCGGATCCCGGTGGAAGTCGGAAGCGCTACCATACGCGTGAGTATGGTGCTCGATTTTCGAGCTGTCAATCAAACTCATGCGTAACGTTTGCTGCTGCAATGCAACGTGAGCGCGGCTTCACCCGGCCGCCGCCACTCGCTACCATGCGAAGATGTTGCATGCCGTCGAAAAGCTCGAGCGCACGCGCCTGTCCGCCGCGGACTGGGAGCAGGGCGCGCTCGATCTGATCGCGACGCAAGGTGTCGCGGCGCTTGCGGTGGAAGCGCTCGCGCGCCAGCTCGGCGTCACGAAGGGCAGCTTCTACTGGCATTTTCCGACGCGCGACGCCTTGCTTGGCGCGGCGCTCGCGCGCTGGGAAAATCAGGACACCGAAGCGCTGTTCCGCCAGGTCGAACCGATCTCCGATCCGCGCGAACGCCTGCGCGAGCTGTTCCGCCGCACGGGGCGCGAGGCGAAGTCGCACGTGATCTATTCGGCGCTGCTGCGCGCGCTCGATCAGCCGATCGTGCAGCCGGTCATGGAACGCGTCTCGCGCCGGCGCATGGAGTTCCTCACGCGCGGCTATCGCGAGCTCGGCATGGGCAAGCGCGAAGCGGCGCAGCGCGCGCGCCTGGCCTATGCCGCATACGTCGGTTTCCTGCAGTTGACCTTGCAACTCGGCATGCCGCGACTCGATCATGCCGAGTTCGAAGACTACGTCGAGCACGTCATCGCAACACTGATTCCCGCGTGAGCGGGCCGCAACGCCGGGCGGCGCAGATCGCCCGTTCCATCAGTTTCACGAGGCCGCGAGGCCCACGGAAGGAGAACTCATGAGCAAACTCGAAGCGTTGAATCGATGGGTCGACGATGTCGCCCGCCACACCCAACCCGATCGCGTGCATTGGTGCGACGGCTCGGAAGCCGAAAACGATGCCCTGATCGATCTCATGCTCGCGAGCGGAGATCTCGTCGAGCTCAATCCGCGCACGCATCCGAACTGCTATCTGCACCGCTCCAATCCGTCCGATGTCGCGCGGGTCGAACATCTGACTTTCGTCTGCACGCGCAACAAGGACGATGCCGGCCCGAACAATCACTGGATGGACCCGGCCGAGGCGCACGCGAAGATCGATGCGCTGTTCGCCGGCTGCATGAAGGGCCGCACGTTGTACGTGATTCCGTACTGCATGGGGCCGATCGATTCGCCGCTCGCGCGCTGCGGCGTCGAGATCACCGACAGCCCGTACGTCGTGGCCAACATGCGCATCATGACGCGCATGGGAGCCCCGGCGCTCGCGCGCATCGAGCGCGAAGGCAAGTTCGTCAAGGGGCTGCACTCGACGGGCGAGCTCGATCCGCAGAAGCGCTTCATCATGCATTTCCCCGAGGAGCTCACGATCAAGTCGATCGGCTCGGGCTACGGCGGCAATGCCTTGCTCGGCAAGAAGTGCCACGCGCTGCGCATCGCCTCGTACCAGGCGCGCTCGGAGGGCTGGCTCGCCGAGCACATGCTCATACTCGGCGTCGAGAATCCGCGCGGCGAAACGCACTACGTCGCGGCGGCGTTCCCTTCGGCCTGCGGCAAGACGAATCTCGCGATGCTGATTCCGCCCGAGAGCTATCGCAAAGCGGGCTGGAAGATCTGGACCGTCGGCGACGACATCTGCTGGATGACGCCGGGACCCGACGGGCGTCTGTGGGCGATCAATCCCGAAGCCGGCTATTTCGGCGTCGCGCCTGGCACGAGCGCGAAGACGAACCCGAACGCGCTCGCGATGCTCCACCACGATGCGATTTTCACGAACGTCGCCGTCACCGCTGACGGCCAACCCTGGTGGGAAGGGCTGGGCGAGGGCAAGCCCGTCAAGGATTGGCAGGGCCGCGACGTCGTCGACGGACGCGGCGCAGGCGGGCCCGCAGCGCACCCGAATTCCCGGTTCACGGTCTCGGCGCGGCAGTGCCCGAGCTGGTCGCCGCACGCCGAAGACCCGCAGGGCGTGCCGATCTCGGCCATCGTGTTCGGCGGCCGCCGCGAGCATCTCGTGCCGCTCGTGTTCGAGGCGCGCGACTGGACGCACGGCGTGCTCGTCGGCGCGGCGATGGGCTCGGAAACCACGGCCGCCGCGACCGGTGCGGTCGGCGTATTGCGGCGCGACTCCATGGCGATGAAGCCGTTCTGCGGCTACAACTTCGCCGACTACTTCGCCCACTGGCTGTCGCTCGACAAGCCCGGAGCGAAGCTGCCGAAGATTTTCCACGTCAATTGGTTCCGCAAGGGCGAAGACGGCAAGTTCCTGTGGCCGGGCTTCGGCGACAACATGCGCGTGCTCGAGTGGATACTCGGGCGCTGCGCCGGCAGCGAA
>DASRGX010000059.1:0-41469 GCA_035650835.1 Rudaea sp.
TGGGGGAATCGACTCGCCGCCGTGCGCGCGGGCGAGACGCAGCGACTCGCCGTCGAGGAATTCGAGCGCGCACGGCACGACGGGCTGCGCCATGATGCGCGCGACCGCCGCCGCCGCCGCCGCGACGTCCGTGTAGCTCGCACTCAGCGTGCGCTTGGCGGCAGGCCTGGGCGTGAGCTTGAGCGTCGCTTCGGTGATCAGCGCGAGCGTGCCTTCGGCGCCGACCAGGAGCCGCGTGAGGTCGAAACCCGTGGCCCCTTTCGTCGTGTAGACGCCACAGCGGAATTCCTCGCCCGTGCCCGCCACCGCGCGCAGGCCGAGCGTGTTCTCGCGGCAGCTACCGTATTTCACGGCGCGCGGACCGGCGGCGTTGCAGGCGAGATTCCCGCCGACCGTGCAATACGGGCTCGAGGTGGGATCGGGCGGCCAGAAGAAGCCGCGCGGCGCGAGCGCGGCCTGCAGGTCGCCGTTGAGCACGCCCGGCTCGACGATCGCGTAGCGATCCTCGCTATGGATCGCGAGGATGCGGTTCATGCGCTCGAAGCTCGCGACGACGCCGCCGGCGACCGGCACCGTGGCGCCCGTCGTGTTCGTGCCGCGTCCGCGCGCGACGAGCGGCACTCGTTCCTCGCGGCAAGCGCGCACGAGCGACGCGACCTGCGCGTGTGCGGTCGGAAACACGACCGCGTCCGGCGTCGCCTGGCGCCGAGAGTTGTCGTAGCCGTAGGTCACGCGTTCGGCAGGGTCGAAGCTCAGCGCGTCGCTGAAGATCTCGCGCAGGCGCGACGCGAAACCGGGCGAAATTCCGCGAACAGACGGCATGGCGACGCTCCGCAAAAGTATACTCGCGCCCGCGGCGTTCAGCCTTGCGCGCCTGACGCGTCGGTATACTCGAACACTTTGACGACCTTCTCGACCCCGCCGACGTCGCGCGCGACGTCGACCGCGGCGTCGGCCTCCTCGTGGGTCACGAGGCCCATGAGGTACACGACCTGATGCGATGTCGTCACGTTGATGCGGGTCGGATCGAAGCCGGGCATGCTCGTGATGTCGAGCAGCGCCGCCTTCACGCGTGCGCTGAGCGCGTTGTCCTCGCGGCGCCGCCAGAAGCCTTCCGGTTCGTCGACGACTTCGATCTCGTTGACGATCCGCTTGCTGCCTTCGACCGCTTCGGCGATCGACTGCGCGCGCGATTTGAGTTCCTCGCTCGCGGCCTGGCCGCACAGCAGCAGCACGCCATCGTAGGCGACGACTTTGATCCGGTAGTTGCCGCGCACGAGGTCCTTGTTCTGGTTGATGTGATCGAGCACGGTGAGCTGGAGCTTGCGGTCGTCGACGACCGTGCTCGCCTCGCGCCTGTCGTGCGCCACGCCGGCGCCGACCGCGGCACCGCCGACGACGACGGCGACGCAGCCATGCAGCAACGGCAGCAGGGCGAGCAACATGAACATCCCACGGGGAAACGACGTTTTCGACATCCGCTCAGCCTCGGTCATGCGAACTCTCAATTTTCGACATCGAACGCGTTCGGCAGCCACTCGAACCGCGGCCGCTCCGGCGTGCCGCTGCACGCAATGACGTCGAAGCGGCACGGCAGGTCGGCGAACTGCGGATGGGATTCGAGATACATCGTGGCCGCGCGTACGAGCTTGGCGCGCTTGGCGCTGCCGACCGAGGCGATGCCGTCGCCGTGCCCGGCCCGGCGGCGATAGCGCACCTCGACGAACACGATGCCCTCGTGCGTGCGCATGACGAGGTCGATCTCGCCGTAGCGGCAGGTGAAATTGCGCGCGAGCGGCTCGAGGCCCGCCGCGGCGAGATGCGCCGATGCCGCATTTTCCCAAAGTATACCAAGATCGCGCGCCGCTGCGCTCATGGGGAGGCCGCGCTGACCGATAGGCTCGCGAGCGGATGCGCCGCGCCGTTGTCGAAGCGCGCCCATATCAGGAGGCGCTGGATGCGCCCGAGGTTGTCCTCGGCGAGCTGACCCGTCGCGCCCGGCAGGTAGCTGTCGTGATGCTGCGACAGCCATTCGAGATAAGGCAGCAGCGAGTAGGCGTCCATGCCCATCGCGAACAGGCGTGCGCCGGCGCCGCGCGCCGAATCCAGCGTGCGCGCGATGTCGCTGTGGCGCGGCAACCCGAGCGCGGCGTCGAAGAGCCACGGCGCGTCGCAGAACTCGACGCCGTCGAGATCGCGGTCGAGGCCGGGATTGTAGTCGCCCGCGTAAATGTGCGAGGTCGCGAACACGGGCAGGCCGTTGTAGCCGGCGAGCTTGATTTGCGGCAGCAGCAGACGCGCCTGTTGCGGGCGCATGCTGATGAAGATGCCGGTGTCGCCCTCGCTTGCGCCAGGCTGCGCGAGCGCGCCGGGCAATGCGGGAGCGCTTTTGGTCGCAGGCACCGCCGACAAGGCTTGATGGATCATCGTGGAGAAATTCACTTCGCCTTCGGTGACGCGCGCCTCACCGAGGACCTGGCCGTTGCGGCTCTCGAACTGCGCACGAAAGGCGAGGGCCGCGCGCTCGGCCCAATCGTCGGTCGCGGTGATCACGACGGCGCGCGTGAAGCCGCGCTCGAGCATGTGCTCGGCCACCTGCGCCGCTTCGGTGTCGGGCGCCAGACCGAACGCTGCGCTGCCTGCGGGCGGGGTCTCGCCGTGCTCGGGTTGATTGAGCGCCAGCACGGGCACGGCCAGGCGTCCTTGCGCGAACACGGCGGAAACCGCCTCGCGCGTGAGCGGTCCGACGATGCGGTCGGCGCCGTCGCTCACGGCTTTCGCGTAAGCGGCGACGGCATCTTGCGCCGTGCCGCCCGAATCGTAGACGCGCACCGGCGCGCGGTCGGCGTTCTGATCGGCGAAGTGCGCGGCGAGGAAACCGTCGCGGATCGCCTGCGCGACGGCCTTGAGCCCGCCTTCGGTCGGCAGCAGCAGGGCGATCGCATGCGACGCGCGGTAGCCCTCGCGCTGCACCCCCGCGCCGTTCTCGGGCAGCAGCGTGCCCACGGGCTGGTTCGGGCGCAGTACGGCGAGCGGCAGCGCCTGGCCGCTCTTGCGCAGGGCCTGGTTGAGCCATGGCTGCAGCGGGTCTCCCGGCGCGAGCGCCGCGGCCTGTTGCTTGATCGCGTCGGGCGGCAGCTTGTCGAGCGTCGCGAGCAGCTGCGCTTCGTTCTGGCTGCGGTCGGCGCCGGCGAGCCAGCGGTCGAGCGCCGCGCGCGTGCGGGCGCTCGCGAGCGCGTCGCCGCTCGCCGCCTGTGCGCGCGCGGTGAGTTCGAGCGCACGCAGCCTGAGCGGCATCGGCACGTTCGCTTCCGCGAAGGCGAGCTCTTCGAGCGCGCGCGCGGGCGCCTGCTGCATGAGCGCGATTTCGGCCATGATCAACCGATAGCGCACGTTCTCTTCGTCGCCGAGTCGGCGCGGCTTCACGCCATCGAGCGCCTGTGCGGCTCCGTTGAGCTCGCCGTTCTCGCGGTAGGCTTCGGCCGCGCGCAAGCGGTAGTGCGCGCGCTCGCCCGAATGGGCATCGGCAAGATCCATGAACATCTCGGCGGCGCGGTCGAAATCGCCTTGGCTGTAGGCCTGCTCGGCGGCCTGGGCCGCCGGCGCCTCCGCCGGCTCGTGACGCACGCCGTTCTGCATGCAACTTGTACACAATGCGCACAAAGCAACGGCGCGGAGCAGCCGGCGAGCTCTACGGAACGGGTTCATGGCGCGATCCTTCACCATTCGTTGCCGCCATGATACCGGATCGCGCAGGCCCGGCGCCCGCGCGCTATGCTGGCGTCCCAGCGCGGGAGGCCCTATGAACGAAGCGACAGCCGGACGGCTGTGGGTGGTGGCGACGCCGATCGGCAATCTCGAGGACTTCCCGCCGCGCGCCGCCGCCGTGCTGCGCGCGGTCGACCTGATCGCCTGCGAGGACACGCGCCACAGCGCCGCGCTGCTGCGCCATTTCGGCATCGCCACGCCGACGATGGCGCTGCACGAGCACAACGAGCGCGGTGCGGCCGAGGATCTCGTGCGCCGGCTCGCCGCAGGCGCGCAGATCGCATTGATCAGCGATGCGGGCACGCCGCTCGTCAGCGATCCCGGTTTTCGGCTCGTGCGTGCGGCGCGCGCCGCCGGCGCCGCGGTCAGCGCCGTCCCGGGCGCGTGTGCGGCGATCGCGGCGCTTTCGATCGCAGGTCTTGCCTCGGATCGCTTCGTGTTCGAAGGTTTCCTGCCGGCCAAATCGGCGGCGCGCCGGGCGCGGCTCGAGGAGCTCCGCGCCGAGACGCGCACGCTGATCTTCTACGAATCGAGCCACCGCGTCGCCGAATCCCTTGCCGATCTCGCCGCGGTGTTCGGCGCGGAACGCCGCGGCGTCGTTGCGCGCGAGCTGACGAAATTGTTCGAGACCGTCCTCGACGGCGCGCTCGATGCGCTGGCGCGCCGCGTCGCCGCCGACACCGACCAGCAGCGCGGCGAATTCGTGCTGCTCGTCGAGGGCGCCGGCGAGGATGCCGACGAGGCACGCCTCGCGGAAGGAAGGCGAGTATTCGAGCTCCTGCGCAAGGAGCTGCCGCCCGGCCGCGCGGCGGCGCTCGCGAGCGACATCACGGGCGCACCGCGCAAGGCGCTCTACCGCATCTGAGCGAAGTGCGACCGTTGCGCCCGGGCGCGCATCCGTAAGGCATCGGCCCGAGGGAGCGCTCATGATCCGCTATGTTGCTTTTTATACATTGTTATTTTGCGTCCCGGGCGCATGCGCTTCGGCCGCCGATGCATTCGACCGCAAGCCGTGGCTCGAGGACTATGCGTATCTCAAGCATGCGCTCGAGCGCGAGGACGCGAACCTCGCATGGTTTGCGTCGGCCGCCGGCGGCCTCGATCTGCCGGCGCTCGATCGCCGCACGCAGCGTGCGCTGGCGAGCGCCGCGGACGAGGCGGATGCGAAAGCCGCGCTGCTCGGCTTCATCGGCGCGTTCCACGGCCACACGGCCGCATTGCCGGCCCTCGCACCGGCCGTGAAATCGGCGGAACCGCCGCGCCTGGATTTCGCCGGCCTCGATGCGGCGGCAGGCTGCGCGGCCCTGGGCTTCGGCTCGACGAAGAGCGTGGCGTTCTCGTTGCCGTTCGAATCGCTGCCGGGTTTCACGCTCGTGGCCGACGGCAGCGCTCGGTCGTTCCGCACTGGCGTCGCGAGCGCCGGCGGCAAGCGCCTCGGTCTTTTGCGCATCCCGTACTTCCGACCGGCCGAGTATCTCGAGCCTTGCCTCGGCGGCTGGCGCGACGCGGCGGCCGCGACAGCCGATCCCGCGAAGCTCAAAGAACGTCTTGCGCTGCGCGTCTATGCGACGGTCGCGGAGCGCCTCGCGGAACTCGCGCGGCGCGGCGTCGATGTGCTCGTCGTCGACGTCGGCGGCAACAGCGGAGGCGACGACATGGGCGAGTTCCTCACGCGCCTCTTCACTACACGCAACGTGCAATCCGCGCGTCTCATGATGACGGCTGGACCCGTTGCGACGGCCTATCTCGACGAGCGCGTCGGCGATCTCAAGCGCGCCCTGCAAGGCGGCGACGGCGAGCTCGCGCGCTCCGCCGAGCATGCCATCGCGGGTTTCGAGGCGCGCAAGCGCGCGGTCGAAGCCCGCCGTTGCGACATGGCGTGGGTGTGGCGCGAGCGGCGGCCGTGGAACCCCGCAGGTTGCAGCCGTCTCGTCGACGTCGGTTACGCGAGCGGCGCGCTCGACGATGTCGCGCCGACGAGCGCCGGAGATCTCGCGCAAGCGCTCTACTGGCCTGCAGTCGTCGACGCTTGGCGCGGCGCATGGAGCGGACCGGTGTACGTGCTCACGAACGGTCAGACCTATTCCTCGGCCGAGATGTTCACCGCGCGGATGCGCGACAACGGCGTCGCGCGTACGGTCGGCACCGCGACCGGCGGCGACGGCTGCGGCTTCATGCAGGACGACGTGCCGATCGTGCTGCCGCACTCGCGCCTGCGCTTCCGCGCACCCGACTGCGTGCGCCTGCGCGCGGACGGCACCGACGAAGTGGCGGGTATCGCGCCGGACGTGCCGATCGCGCCGACCGATGGCGAAAGCCCGCGCGCACGCGCGGCGCGCGCGCTCGAAGCGATCGCGGCCGATTTCGCGCACAGCAAAGCGCCGTCGAATTGACGCGCGGTTCGCCTGCGACTCGCGTTCGGCTTTGCCGGCGAGCGGCACCGCGATTCGTGTCAAAATGCGAGCGCCCGGAGGTGCGTCATGGTCACGCTCTTGCACGATGTCGCTGCGCGCGCCGAGAACTATCTCGGCGGACTCGCCGAGCGCAAGGTCGCGCCCGATCCCGCGGCCGTTGCCGCGCTCGATGCGCTCGACGGCGCGCTGCCGGAGGGTCCTCGCGACCCGCGCGAGGTCATCGCGCTCCTCGATCGCTACGCATCGCCCGCGACGATGGGAATGGCCGGCCCGCGCTTCTTCGGTTTCGTGATCGGCGGCGCGCTGCCGGTCGCGCTCGCGGCGAACTGGCTCGCCTCGGCGTGGGATCAGAACACGGGCTATTACAACATCACGCCGGCCACCGCGCGGCTCGAACAAACGACGTTGCGCTGGCTGCTGGAGCTGCTCGATCTGCCGCGCGGCTGCGGCGGCGCGTTCGTTACGGGCGCGAACGTGGCGAATTTCGTGGCGCTCGCGGCGGCACGGCACGCGGTGCTCGCACGCGTGGGCTGGAAGGTCGAAGCCGACGGGCTGTTCGGCGCTCCGCCGATCGCCGTCGTGGTCGGCGAGGAAGCGCATCCGACGTTGATCAAGTCGCTCGGCCTGCTTGGCCTCGGTCGCTCGCGCCTCGTGCGCGTGCCGGTCGATGCGCAGGGCCGCCTGCGCCCGGAGCGGCTGCCGCCGGTGGCCGGTCCGACGATCATTTGTACACAAGTGGGCAATGTGAACACCGGCGCTTGCGACGCCGTCGCCGCGGTGCGCGAGCGCGTCGCCGATGCCGCGTGGCTGCACGTGGATGGCGCGTTCGGGCTGTGGGCGCGCGCGGCGCCGACTCGGCGCGAGCTCGTGCGCGGTGTCGAGCTCGCCGACTCGTGGGCAACCGACGCGCACAAGTGGCTCAACGTGCCCTACGACAGCGGGCTCGCCTTCGTGCGCGATGCGAACGCGCTGAGCGCCGCGATGGCGATCACCGCCGAGTACCTGCCGACCGACAGCCCCTGGCGCAATCCTTCCGATTTCACGCCCGAACTCTCGCGCCGTGCACGCGGTGTCGATGTGTGGGCCGCACTCATGGGCCTCGGCCGCAGCGGCGTCGCCGAACTCGTCGAGCGCAACTGCCGCCAGGCGCGGCGCTTCGCCGAGGCGCTGTCCGCCGCGGGCTTCGACGTGCTCAACGAGGTCGTGTTGAACCAGGTGCTCGTCGCGTTCGGCGATGCCGAGCGCACGCAGCGCGTCGTCGCTGCACTTCAAGCCGAGGGCACCTGTTGGTGCGGCGGCACGGTTTGGCAGGGGCGCACCGCCATGCGCATCAGCGTGTCGTCGTGGGCGACCACTGACGCCGATATCGAGCGCAGCATCGCCGCGATGGTCCGCATCGCCCGCGCCACGGCGTAGCCGCGGCAGCGGCGCGCGTATCGCGATACAATGGCGTGCGGAGTCGGCCAGACAGTCGCGGCGCTTCTCACGAGGCGGCGAGGAAAGTCCGGGCTCCATAGGGCACGGTGCCAGGTAACGCCTGGGCGGCGCAAGCCGACGGAAAGTGCAACAGAGAGCAGACAGCCGAACGACGTCGCGAGACGTGCGTGGTGATGGTGAAACGGTGCGGTAAGAGCGCACCGCGCGCGGGGTCAACGCCGCGCGGCACGGCAAACCCCACCCGGAGCAAGACCGAATAGGGGAGCAATGGCGTCGCCCGCGCCGCTCCCGGGTTGGTTGCTCGAGCCTGGCGGCGACGCCAGGCCTAGAGGAATGACTGTCCACGACAGAACCCGGCTTATCGGCCGGCTCCGCCTTCGCCCTTGCGCAGGCCGTGTTTGCGATTTGTGGAATTTTATACAAGTGTGCTCGCGTGCATGCGCGCTCGAGCTCCGTGGACCGTCATGCTGCATCGCAGCAAGCAATTCGACTCCGAAGTAGTCAATTCGATTTCAATAAAAACCTGTAAATTCAAGTAGATTTTCTTTACTCCTCAGAACTCACGCGAATTCTTAACAAAACCGCGTCTTTCTCGTTGATCTGCAAGCAATTTTCCCTTGACAGCCCCGTGGCCCGCCGTTAATGTTCGCGAGTGGTGGGATTTTGTGGTTTTTTGTGGGATGAGAGTCGGTTTCGGCTCCACAGGCTGGGGTGATGTTCCAAGGCGAGACGGCAATTACGCTCGACGACAAGGGTCGCATGGCGGTTCCCACCGCTTATCGCGACCTGATCGCTGCTGCGTGCGCGAACCGGCTCGTGTTCACCTACAACCCGTTCGAGCACGGCTGCTTGTGGCTTTTCCCGTATGCGGAATGGGAGAAGGTGCGCGATCAGGTCAACGCGCTGTCGAGCGTCAAGCGCGTGCACCGCGATCTCCAGCTCAAGCTGGTCGGTGCGGCGGCGACCGTGGAGCTCGACGGCAACGCGCGCATCCTCGTCCCCGCCAGCCAGCGCAGCGCCGCAGGCATCGAGAAGAAGGCCGTGCTGCTCGGCATGAACGCCAAATTCGAGCTCTGGAGCGAGCAGGCGCATTTGAACAAGATCCGGCAGACCATCGCAGAGCACGAGCTCAGCGACGAGACGCTGGAACTCAAGTTGTGAAGGACGCGGCCATGCGCGTCCTCGCGAGAATCGACATGCAGGACGAGCGACACATCCCCGTGATGCTCGACGAGACGCTCGCAGCGCTCGCCGTGCGCGCCGACGGGACGTACCTCGACGGCACGTTCGGCCGCGGCGGCCATGCGCGTGCGCTGCTCGCGGGGCTCGGTCCCGCCGGGCGCCTGCTGCTCATGGACCGCGATCCGTCCGCCGTCGCCGCGGCGCGCGCGGAATTCGGCGGCGACGCGCGCGTAATGATCCGCCACGGCAATTTCGCCGATCTCGCCGATTGGGACGCGACCGCCGCCGGACTCGACGGTGTACTGCTCGATCTCGGCGTGTCCTCGCCGCAGCTCGACGATGCCGCGCGCGGTTTCAGTTTCCAGGCCGACGCGCCGCTCGACATGCGCATGGACCCGAGCCGCGGCGAGAGCGCGGCCGCTTTTCTCGCGCGCGCCGCCGAGGGCGAAATCGCCGACGTGCTCTGGCGCTACGGCGAGGAGCGCATGAGCCGGCGCATCGCGCATGCGGTCGTCGAGCAGCGGCGCCAGGCGCAGATCGCGCGCACCCTCGAGCTCGCGGAGCTCGTCGCGCGCATCGTCGGCAGGCGCGAGCCCGGCAAGCATCCGGCCACACGTACTTTCCAAGCGCTGCGCATCGCCGTGAACGGCGAGCTCGACGCGCTCGAACGCGGTTTACAGGGCGCGCTTGCCCGGCTCCGGCCGGGCGGGCGTTTAGCGGTCATCAGCTTCCATTCGCTCGAGGACCGCGCCGTCAAGCAGTTCCTGCGCGCCGAATCGCGCGCCCCGGCCGGCCGCCGCAACGCGCCGCCGCCCGCGGCCGTGCCGCTGCGCCTCACCGAGATCGGCGGCGCGCAGTTTCCGGGCGAGGCCGAAGTCGCGCGCAACCCACGCGCCCGCAGCGCCGTGCTGCGCGTCGCGGAGCGGCGCGCATGAAGCGACTCGGCGCCTTCGTGACGCTGCTGCTGCTCGTCGCGGCGATCGCGAGCGCGCTCGGCGTGGTCTACGCGCGCGAACAGAACCGGCGGCTCTTCGTCGAGTACACGACGTTGCAGAAGGAGCGCGACGATCTCAACGTCGAGTTCGGCCGTCTCGAGCTCGAGCGCGCCACCTGGGCCGAGCCCAACCGCGTCGAGCAGGTCGCCCGCGGGCAGCTCGGCATGGTGTCGCCGGGTCCGGCGAATACCGTCGTGGTGAAGCGGTGAGTGCCGTGGTTTTCCTTTTTTCTCATTATGGAGAAATATACTTCTCCGGCCGGAGGCGCGCATGAAGCCGCGTCCGCATCCGGTCAACGTGCGCGCGCGGCTCTACGTCGTGCTCATGGTGCTCGCGCTCGCCTCGACCGCGCTCGTCGTACGCGCGGTGGACCTGCAGGTCGTGCGCAAGGATTTCTACCAGGAGCAGGGCGACGAGCGCTTCCTGCGCGAGATGCCGCTGCCGGTCTCGCGCGGCACGATCTTCGACCGCAACGGCGAACCGCTGGCGGTGTCGACGCCCGTCGAATCGATCTGGGCGAACCCCGGCGAGTTGCTGGAGCACGCCGAGCGCCTGCCCGAGCTCGCCAAGGCGCTCGGCATCGACGCCGATGCGCTCAAGCAGAAGCTCGACCAGCGCCGCGAGAAGGAATTCGTCTACCTCAAGCGCCAGCTCAATCCCGACGACGCCGAGGAGATCATCAAGCTCGGCATTCCCGGCGTGTCGAGCCAGCGCGAATACCGCCGCTACTACCCGAGCGGTGAAGTCATGGCCCACGTGCTCGGCGTGACCAACGTCGACGATCACGGCCAGGAAGGGCTCGAGCTTGCGTTCGACGACTGGCTCGCGGGCAAGCCCGGCGCCGAGCGCGTGATCCGCGACCGCCTCGGCCGCACGGTCGAGGACGTCGAACTCGCGCGCGAACCGAAGCCGGGGCGCGACATCACGTTGTCGATCGATCGCCGCATCCAGTATCTCGCGTACCGCGAGCTCAAGAGCCAGATCCTCGAACACCATGCGAGCTCGGGGTCGATGGTCGTGCTCGATGTGAGCAACGGCGAGATCCTGGCGATGGTCAACCAGCCCTCGTTCAACCCGAACGCGCACGCGGCCGATCCGTCGTATCGGCGCAATCGCGCGGTCACCGACGTCGTCGAACCCGGCTCGACGGTCAAGGCTTTCACGGTCGCCACCGCGCTCGAAAGCGGCAAATGGACGCCGAAGTCCAAGGTCGACACGTCGCCCGGCTATTACCAGATCGGCAACTTCACGATCCACGATGTGCGCAATCACGGTCTCTTGGACCTGACCGGCGTGATCACGAAATCGAGCAACATCGGCGCGGCGAAAGTGGCCGAGTCGCTGTCGCGCGAAAGCCTGTACGACATGTTCCACCGCTTCGGCTTCGGCGAGTCGACGGGCAGCGGTTTTCCGGGCGAATCGCCGGCGTTCCTGCCCGTGGCCTCGGCGTGGGGCCCGGTCGAGAAGGCGACGATCGCATACGGTTACGGCCTCAACGTGACGCCGCTGCAGATCGCCCAAGCCTATGCCGCGCTCGCCAACAACGGCCGCATGCGTTCGCCGACGTTCGTTAAGGACGCGCACAATCCGGACAACGCGATCATCGATCCGCAAATCGCGCACACGGTCGTGCAGATGCTCGAAACCGTCGTGATGCCGGGCGGCACGGCGTACCCGCAGGCGGTCGTCACGAATTACACGGTGGCCGGCAAAACCGGCACGGCGCGTATGGCGCACGCCGGCAGTTACCAGAACCGCTATATCTCGCTGTTCGCGGGCATGGTGCCGGCGACCGCGCCGCGTCTCGTCGGCGTGGTGGTCGTCAACGATCCGGGCGGCGGCCAGGGCGGCCCGTATTTCGGGGCGCTCGTGGCGGCGCCCGTGTTCAGCAAAGTCATGGACGGCGCACTCCGCCTGCTCGACGTGCCGCCCGACAACGTGCAGCACTGGTTCGCGGGCGGTCCCGCCGTGCCGACCCAGGCGCCGCCGCCTGCCTCCGCCGACGACGTCGACGAAGCCGCCGAGGAAGTGCCGTGAGCGCCGCGCCGCACCGGCTCTCGGAGCTCCTCGCCGGCATCGCGCCCGTGCAGCTCGACCTCGACGTGCGCGGTCTCGCGCTCGACTCGCGGTGCGTGCGCGCGGGCGACGCGTTCATCGCGCTGAGCGGCGCGTCGGCGCACGGGTTTGCGTTTGCCCCAGCGGCGCTGGCGCAGGGCGCTTCGGTCATCCTCGCCGAGAGTCCTGCGCCGGCGCTCGCGTCTGCGCTCGGCGGCGCGCCCGTCGTGTGGATAGACGATCTGCGTGCACGTGTCGGCGAGATCGCCGCGCGTTTCTTCGGTCGGCCCTCGTCGGCGCTCACCGTGATCGGCGTCACCGGCACGAACGGCAAGACGTCGATCGTGCAGCTCATCGCGCACGCGCTCGAATCGCTCGGCGCGCGCGCGGCGACGATCGGCACGCTCGGCGCGGGCCTCGTCGGCGCGATCGCCGCGGGCGAGCGCACGACGCCCGACGCGGTGACCGTGCAGGCGCTCCTCGCCGGGTTCCGCGCAGCGGGCGCGAGCCACGTCGCGATGGAGGTGTCCTCGCACGCGCTCGAACAAGGGCGCGTGAACGCGGTCGATTATCGCGTGGCGGTGTTCACGAATCTGACGCGCGATCATCTCGACTACCACGGCACGATGCAGGCCTATGGCGCGGCCAAGGCCAGGCTCTTCGCGTGGCCCCGTCTCGAAAGCGCGGTCGTCAACGTCGATGACGCCTTCGGCCGCGAGCTCGCTGCGGGACTGCGCGCGGACGTGCGCTGTCTGAGCTACGGCATCGACGCCGACGCCGCCGTCGGTGCCCGCGACGTGCGCAGCGACGATGCGGGTCTGCGCTTCGAGCTCGTCACGCCGTGGGGGCGTGCGGAGCTTGCTTCGCCGCTGATCGGCCGCTTCAACGTCTACAACCTACTCGCCGTGGCGGCATCGCTCGGCGCTCTCGGGTACACGTTTGCACAAATCCACAATGCGCTGTCGCGGCTCGCGCCGGTGGCCGGGCGCATGAATCGTCTCGGCGGCGGACGCTGTCCGCTCGTCGTGGTCGACTACGCGCATACGCCCGACGCGCTCGAACAGGCGCTCGCAAGCGTGCGCGCGCACTGCACGGGCCGGCTCGTCTGCGTGTTCGGTTGCGGCGGCGACCGCGACCAGGGCAAGCGCCCGCAGATGGGCGCGATCGCCGAGCGCCTGGCCGATCGCGTGATCGTGACCGACGACAATCCGCGGACCGAGGACGGCGATGCGATCGTCGCGCAGATCCTTGCCGGACTCGCGCACCCGGAGCGCGCGCACGTCGAGCGCGACCGCCGTGCGGCGATCGCACTGGCGCTCGACGAAGCGCGCGCGGGCGACGCGGTGCTGATCGCCGGCAAGGGGCACGAGCCGTATCAGGAGATCCGCGGCGTGAAGCACGCCTTCGACGACACGGACGTGGCCCGTCGCTTGCTGGAGGCGCGCGCATGCTGAGGCTCCGGGCCAGCGAAATCGCGACGTGGACACGAGGCGTGCTGCACGGCGCGGACGTCGCCATCGACGACGTTTTCACCGACTCGCGCAAGCCGGTCCCAGGCGCGCTTTTCGTCGCGCTCGCCGGCGAAAACTTCGACGGGCACGCCTTCCTGCCGCAGGCGGAGGCCGGCGGTGCAGCGGCGGCGCTCGTCGCGCGCGTGGGCGAGGTCGACCTGCCGCAGATCGTCGTCGACGACACGCTGCTCGCGCTCGGCCGTCTCGCAGGCGCGGTTCGCGAGCGGCGCCACGCGCGCGTGGTCGGCATCACGGGCTCGAATGGCAAGACGACGGTCAAGACGCTCGCGGCGTCGATCCTTGCGCAGCACGGCAAGACGCATGTGAATGCCGGGAACCTCAACAACGAGATCGGCCTGCCGCTGTCGCTCGTCGCGCTGCCCGAGGACGCGCGGTATGCCGTGCTCGAAATGGGCGCCGGCAAACCCGGCGACATCGCCTATCTCGCTGCCATCGCGCGGCCCGAAATCGGCCTCGTCAACAACATCGCGCCGGCCCATCTTGAGCGCATGGGTACACTCGCAGGCATCGCGGAAACCAAAGGCGCGATCTATGCCGCCTTGCCGCCGCACGGCACCGCGGTGATCAATGCGGACGACGCCTTTGCCGACACGTTCGCGGCGATGGCTGGCGCGCGGCGCATCCTGCGCTTCGGGCTTGAAAGGCCCGCCGACGTGCGCGCCGAGCTCGGCGCATCCGGTACGCCTTCGCGTTTCGCGCTGCACCTGCCCGATGCCTCGATCGACGTCGCGTTGCCGCTGCCGGGACGACACAATGTCGCGAACGCGCTCGCCGCGGCGAGCATCGCGCATGCGCTCGGCGTGCCGGCGGAAACGATCAAGATCGGGCTCGAAACCGCGGCGCCCGTCGCGGGCCGGCTCGTGCGCCACGAATTGCCGCAGGGTTGGACCGTCATCGACGACAGCTACAACGCGAATCCCGGCTCGACGGCCGCGGCGATCGCAACGGTCGCGGCCGAACCCGGCGAGAACTGGCTCGTGCTCGGCGACATGCGCGAGCTCGGCGACGACGCCGAGCGTCTGCATGCCGGCGTCGGCGAGCTCGCGCGCGCGAGCGGCTTCGCGCGGCTATACGCGGTCGGACCGCTGGCAGCTGCGGCCGCACGCACGTTCGGCGCCCGCGGCGCGCATTTCGCCGACCAGGCTGCGCTCGTCGCCGCGCTCTCCGCGGCGCTCAAGCCGGGCGTGTGCGTGCTCGTGAAGGGCTCGCGCGGTTCGGCCATGGAGCGCGTCGTCGCCGCGCTCGTCGGCGGCAGCCGCGGCAACGGGGGAGGTGCGCGCCATGCTGCTTGAGCTCGCCGGACTGCTGCGTGGACAAGTGAGCTTTTTCCACTTGTTCCAATATGTCACGTTCCGCACGATCATGGGCGCGCTGACCGCGCTCGCGGTGGCGCTCCTGCTCGGGCCGGACCTCATCCGGCGACTCGCGGCGTTGAAGGCCGGGCAGGTGATCCGCAGCGACGGTCCGCAATCGCATCTGTCCAAGGCCGGCACGCCGACGATGGGCGGCGCGCTGATCCTGTTCGCCGTCGCGGTCGCGACGCTGCTCTGGGCGGACCTGCGCAACCGCTACGTGTGGATCGCGCTCGGCATCACGCTCGCGTTCGGTGCGATCGGCTTCTACGACGACTACAAGAAACTCGTGCTCAAGCACAGCCGCGGCCTCGCTGCGCGCTGGAAATATTTCTGGCAGTCGGTGTTCGGTCTCGGCGCGGCGCTCGGCCTCTATTTCGTGCTGCGCGAGGATTCGCCGGCCGCGATCGCGCTGTACGTGCCGCTGTTCAAACAGGTGGCGATCCCGCTCGGCGCGGTGTTCGTCGTCGTCGGGTATTTCATGATCGTCGGCTTCTCGAACGCCGTGAACCTGACCGACGGACTCGACGGTCTCGCCATCATGCCGACCGTGCTCGTCGCTTCGGCGCTCGGCGTCTTCGCCTACGCGGCAGGCCACAGCGTGTTCGCCACGTACCTGCAGATTCCGGCCGTGCCCGGCGCGGGCGAGCTTTGCATTTTCTGCGGCGCGCTAGCGGGTGCGGGTCTCGGCTTCCTGTGGTTCAACGCCTATCCGGCGCAGGTGTTCATGGGCGATGTCGGCGCGCTCGCGGTCGGCGCGGCGCTCGGTACGGTCGCGGTGATCGTGCGCCAGGAAATCGTGCTGCTCATCATGGGCGGCGTGTTCGTCATGGAGACGGCCTCGGTGATCCTGCAGGTGGCGAGTTACAAGCTCACCGGCAAGCGCATCTTCCGCATGGCGCCGATCCACCACCATTTCGAGCTCAAGGGCTGGCCGGAGCCGCGCGTCATCGTGCGCTTCTGGATCATCAGCGTCGTTCTCGTGTTGATCGGTCTCGCGACGCTGAAGGTGCGCTGACGATGTTCGGACTTTCAGCCCAAGCCAAACGCCGCGACGGCAGCCAGGGGCGCTACGACCTCGGGCTCATGCTCGCGGCGATCGCGCTCGCGAGTTTGGGCGTCGTCATGGTCGGCTCGAGTTCGATCGCGATCGCCGACGGGCAGAATGCGGGGCCGTTCTACTATTTGATCCGCCACCTGGTGTTCCTCGCGCTGGGCATGGGATTGTGCGGCGTGCTCATGCGCGTCGAGCTCGATTGGTTCGAGCGCAATGCGTTCTCGTTGCTGCTGTTCTCGGTGATCCTGCTCCTGCTCGTGTTCGTGCCAGGCTTGGGCATGCGCATCAACGGCGCGCGGCGCTGGATCCGGCTCGGCATCGTCGGCTTCCAGTCGGTCGAGGCGGTGAAGTTCCTGTTCATCGTCTACTTGGCGAGCTATCTCGTGCGCCACCGCGAGCGCGTGCAGGGCAGCTTGTTCGGCGTGGTCAAGCCGCTCGGCGTGGCCGCGGTGCTCACGGCGCTGTTGCTGCTGCAGCCCGATTTCGGCAGCGCGGCGCTGATCATCTCGATCAGCGTCGGTCTCGTCTGGCTCGGCGGCGCACGCATGCGGAACCTGTTCTACCTCGGCGTGCCGGTGATGCCGGCGCTGGCCTGGGCCGCGCTCACGCAGGACTATCGCGTCAAGCGCCTGACCTCGTTTCTGAATCCGTGGGAGCATCCGTTCGACGACGGTTTCCAGCTCACCCAGGCGCTCATCGCGATCGGTCGCGGCGAATGGTTCGGCGTCGGCCTCGGGGCGAGCGTGCAGAAGTTGCATTACCTGCCCGAAGCGCACACGGATTTTATCTTGGCCGTGATCGCTGAGGAGCTCGGACTTGCGGGCGTGGTGCTCGTGCTCGCGCTGTTCGGCGCTTTGGTCGGGCGCGCGTTCATGCTGGGCCTCAACGCGATCGAGCGCGGACAGCGGTTCGCCGGTTACTGCGCGTTCGGCGTTGCCTTGTGGCTCGGTTTGCAGACGCTGGTCTCGATCGGCGTGAATCTTGGCGTGTTGCCGACGAAGGGCCTGACCTTGCCGCTCATCAGCTCGGGCGGATCCAGCGTGCTCATGACCTGCGCGGCGATCGGCTTGCTGTTGCGCGTGAGCTTCGAAGTGTCGCGTCCGTTGCCGAGCGAATCCCAGCTCGTCATGCCCGAGGCGCTGCTCAGGAGCACACGTCCATGACCGCACTCGGCGGACCCGTGCTCATCATGGCCGGCGGTACGGGCGGGCACATCTTCCCAGGCATCGCCGTGGCGCAGGAACTGCGTGCGCGCGGCGTGCCCGTCGTCTGGCTCGGCGCACGCGGCGGACTCGAGACGCGCCTCGTGCCGAAGCATGAGATCCACATCGACGTGCTCGACATCGGCGGGTTGCGCCGCAAAGGCGTGCTGACCGCGCTGGCGATGCCGCTGCGCCTCGCGCGCGCGGTCGCCGTGGCACGCCGCGTCTTGCGGCGACATCGGCCGCGCAGCGTGCTGTCGATGGGCGGCTACGCAGCCGCGCCGGGGGGAATCGCCGCACGGTTCGTGAAGATTCCGCTCGTCGTGCACGAGCAAAACCGCATCGCCGGCGTGACCAACCGCATGCTCGCGCGTTTCGCGCGCCGCGTGCTGACCGGTTTCGCCGGCGTGTTCCGCGACGAGCAGTGGGTCGGCAATCCGGTGCGCGCCGCGATCGCCGCGCTGCCGCCGCCGGACGTGCGCTACGCCGCGCGTTCGGGCGCACTGCGCCTGCTCGTGCTCGGAGGCAGCCAGGGCGCGCGCAGCCTCAACACGGCGCTGCCCGAGGTGCTGCGCCGGAGCAGCGCGCGCGTGCCGGCCGTCGTGCGCCATCAGTCCGGCGAGGTGCATTTCGACCGCACGCGCGAGGCGTATCGCGCGGCCGGCGTGGAAGCGGAGGTCGTGCCGTTCGAGAACGACATGGCGGCGGCGTACGGCTGGGCGGATCTCGTGATCTGCCGCGCAGGCGCGCTCACGCTCGCCGAGCTCGCCGCCGCGGGCGTCCCGGCGATCCTCGTGCCGTATCCGCACGCCGTCGACGACCACCAGACGAAGAACGCCGAAGCGCTCGTCGCGGCCGGCGCGGCACGGCTCGTGCCGGAAGGAGACGACTTCGTCGGCCGCCTCGGCGCCGAACTCGAGCGGCTCGCCGATCGCGCCACGCTGCAAACGATGGCCGCCGCTGCGCGTACGCTCGCGAAACCCGAGGCGGCCGCGCGCATCGCCGACGTCTGCATGGAGGTCGCGTCATGATCGCGCGCCGCCTCGGCCAGCATGGCGACATCATGACGGATTTCCGCCGCGTGCACTTCGTCGGCATCGGCGGCGCGGGCATGAGCGGCATCGCCGAAGTGCTGCACAACCTGGGCTACAGCGTGTCGGGTTCGGACAAATCCGACTCGGCCGTGACGCGCCGCCTCGCCGGCCTGGGTATAAAAATCCACAAAGGCCACGACGCGCGCAACCTCGACGACGTCGACGTGATGGTCGTATCGAGCGCGATCAAGCCCGACAATCCCGAGCTCGCCGCCGCGCGCGAGAAGCGCCTGCCCGTCGTGCCGCGCGCGGAAATGCTCGGCGAGCTCATGCGTTTCCGCCGCGGCATCGCGGTCGCCGGCACGCACGGCAAGACGACGACGACGAGCCTCGTCGCGAGCGTGCTGGCCGAGGGCGG
The DNA here is from genome assembly GCA_035650835.1 of Rudaea sp. Taxonomy (GTDB): domain Bacteria; phylum Pseudomonadota; class Gammaproteobacteria; order Xanthomonadales; family Rhodanobacteraceae; genus Rudaea. The sequence continues at coordinate 18,447 of DASRGX010000059.1, forward strand.
CCTCGACCCGACGTTCGTGATCGGCGGGCAGCTGCTCGCCGCGGGCACGCACGCGCGGCTCGGCACGGGCGAGTACCTCGTCGCCGAAGCGGACGAGTCGGACGGCTCGTTCCTGCTGCTCAATCCAGTCGTGGCGATCGTCACGAACATCGACGCCGACCACCTCGAGAACTACGGCGGCGACTACGCGCTCGTCAAGAAGGCCTTCGCGGATTTCCTGCACCGGCTGCCGTTCTACGGTGTGGCGGTGCTGTGCGCCGACGACGCCGAACTCGCCGAGCTCGCCCGCACGACGACGCGCCGCGTGCTCACCTATGCGGTCGGCGGCGAAGCCGACGTGCGTGCGAGCGGCGTGCGTCAGGACGGCGCGCGCATGAAGTTCGACTTGCACCTGCCGCGCGAGACGGGAATCGGGAATCGGCAGCCGGGAATCGGCGAGCAGGCGACGGTTGCAGTGACGCTCAACCTGCCGGGCATTCACAACGTGCAGAACGCGCTCGCCGCGGCGGCCGTCGGCTGGCAGCTCGGCGTCGAGCCTGCCGCGATCGCGCGTGCGCTCGGCGAATTCCAGGGCGTGGGTCGGCGCTTCCAGTTTCGCGGCGAAATCGCGCTCGATGCGGGCAAGGCCTTGCTCGTCGACGACTACGGACATCACCCGCGCGAGCTCGGCGCCGTGTTCGCCGCGGCGCGCGGCGGCTGGCCGCAGCGTCGTCTCGTGGTCGCGTTCCAGCCGCACCGCTATTCGCGCACGCGCGACCTGCTCGACGATTTCGCCAACGTGCTCGCCGACGTCGACGTGCTCGTGCTGACCGACGTCTATCCGGCCGGCGAAGCGCCGATCGCGAACGCGGACGGACGCGCGCTCGCGCGCGCCGTGCGCGCTCGCGGCAAGGTCGATCCGGTGTTCATCGAGCACCCGCGCGAACTCAAGGACACGTTGCCTGCGCTGCTGCGCGACGGCGATCTGCTGCTCGTCATGGGTGCCGGCGACATCGGTGCGGCGGCCAGCGAACTCGCCGCTGCAGGGACGCTGAAAAGTGGAAAAGCGAACTCATGAGCATCCTCGATCCAGGACTGTTCGGCCGCGTGGCGGTGGCGATGGGCGGAGCGAGTGCCGAGCGCGACGTGTCGCTCGACTCCGGCCGCAACGTGCTCGCAGCGCTGCGCGCGCGCGGCGTGGACGCGCACGCCGTCGACGGCATCCCGGCGCTGCTCGATGCGCTGCGCGCCGGCCATTACGCACGTGTGTTCAACATCCTGCATGGCCGTGGCGGCGAAGACGGCGTGCTGCAGGGTGCGCTCGAGTCGCTCGGCGTGCCGTACACGGGCTCGGGCGTGCTCGGCTCGGCGTTGTCGATGGACAAGATCCGCACGAAGCAGGTCTGGCAGGCGGTGGGCTTGCCGACGCCGCGCTACGCGCGCCACCGCATCGGCGAGGACATCGGCGCGGCCGTCGCAGCGGTCGGCTTCCCCGCCATCGTCAAACCTTCGCACGAAGGCTCGAGCGTCGGCATCACGCGCGTGCGTTCGGCCGGCGAGATCGATGCCGCCGTCGCTCTCGCCGCGCGCTACGACGGCGAGCTCGTCGTCGAAGCGCTCATCGAGGGCGAGGAGTACACGGTGGGCATACTCGCCGGACGTGCGCTGCCGTCGATCCGCATCGTGCCGGCCGGCGAGTTCTACGACTACCACGCCAAGTACGTCGCCGAGGACACGCAGTATGTTTGCCCCGGTCTCGACGAGGCCGGCGAGCGCGAGATCCGCGCGCTCGCGCTCGACGCGTTCCTTGCCGCCGGCTGCTCGGGATGGGGCCGCGTCGATTTCATGCGCGACCGCAGCGGTCGCTTCTTCCTGCTCGAAGTGAACACCGCGCCCGGCATGACGAGCCATTCCCTGGTGCCCAAGGCCGCGCAAGCGGTCGGCATCGACTTCGGCGAGCTCTGTTGGCGCATCCTCGAGACGAGTTTCGAGCGCGAGTCCGCGTTCGCCGGGAGGATGACGCCGTGAGCAGCCGCCTCGTGCTCAAGCTCTCCGCCTGGACCATCGCGCTCGCGCTCGTGGCGCTGCCCGTCGTGGGCGTCGTGAACGGCTGGTTCGCCTCCGAGCGCTGGCCCGTGCGCTACCTCGAAGTGGAAGCCGAGTACAACCACGTGAGCGCGGAGCAGATCCGCGCGGCGGCGGCGGCGCATCTCGGCACGGGATTTTTCGCGCTCAAGCTCGACGAGGTGCGTGCGGCGGTGGCGGCCCTGCCGTGGGTCGAGAGCGTCGAAGCGCGCAAGCGCTGGCCGGACACGCTCGAGCTGACCGTGCACGAGCGGCAGCCGTTCGCGCGCTGGGGCGAGGATCGGCTCGTCGGCCGCGACGGCAGCCTGTTCAAAGTGCCCGGCAGCGAGGCGATCCAAGGGTTGCCGCGGCTCGAAGGGCCGGACTACGCGCTCGCCGACGTGGTGAATTTCTACACGCGCACCCAGCATGCGCTCGCGGCGAGCGGGCTGATCCTCGCCGGCGTGCGCCTGAGCGGGCGCGGAAGCTGGAAACTCACCTTGTCGAGCGGCGCGGAAATCATGCTTGGCAGCGAGGACGTCGATGCGCGCGTGCGCCGCTTCCTCGACGTGCTGCCGCGCCTGAGCGCCGATCATCCCGGCGCGTTCCAGCGCGCCGACCTGCGCTACAGCAACGGATTCACGATCCTGTGGTCGCCCGCGCCGAACAGCGCGCCGGCATCCGCTGAAGGAGCGCACACATGAGTGCCGGCACAAGACGGACGGCGGAGCGGTATCGATGAAGCCCAAGAGTGAAAAATCGTTGATCGTCGGGCTCGACATCGGCACGTCGAAAGTCGTCGCCATCGTTGGCGAGTACGCGCCGGGCGAGCCGGTCGAGGTGATCGGCATAGGTTCGCATGCCTCCCACGGACTCAAGCGCGGCGTCGTCGTCGACATCGAATCGACGGTGCAGTCGATCCAGCGTGCGGTCGAAGAGGCCGAACTCATGGCCGGCTGCGAGATCCGTTCGGTCTACGCCGGCATCTCGGGCAGCCACATCCAAGGCCGCAACTCGCATGGCACCGCGCCGATCCGCGACCGCGAAGTCACCGCCGAGGACGTCGAGCACGTGCTCGACGCCGCCTGCGCCGTCGCGATCCCGGCCGATCAGCGCGTGCTCTACAAAGAGCCGCAGGAATACATCATCGACGGCCAGGAAGACATCCGCCACCCGGTCGGCATGAGCGGCGTGCGGCTCGAAGCGAACGTGCACATCGTGAGCGGTGCGGTCAGCGCGGCGCAGAACATCACGAAATGCGTGAACCGCTGCGGGCTGCAGGTCGACGATTTGATACCGGCCGCGATCGCCTCGAGCAAGGCGATCCTCGTGCAGGACGAGCGCGAGCTCGGCGTCTGTCTGGTCGACATCGGCGCGGGCACCACGGACATCTCGATCTTCACACAGGGCGCGATCCGCCACACGGCGTCGCTGCCGATCGGCGGCGACCAGGTCACGAACGACATCGCGCAGGGCTTCCGCACGCCGACCGCGCATGCCGAGGAGATCAAGGTCAAGTACGCCTGCGCACTCGCCCAGCTCGCCCATGCCGAGGAGACGATCCAGGTGCCGAGCGTCGGCGACCGCCCGCCGCGGCGCCTCGCGCGGCAGACGCTCGCCGAATGGGTGCAGCCGCGCTACGAAGAACTGTTCGGCATGGTGCAGGCCGAGCTTCGGCGCTCCGGTTACGAGAGCCTCGTCGCCGCCGGCATCGTGCTCACGGGCGGCGCATCGAAGATGGAAGGCGTCGTGGAACTCGCCGAGGAAGTCTTCCATCTGCCCGTGCGCGTCGGGCTGCCGCAGCACGTGACCGGCCTCGCCGATGTCGTGAGCAATCCGATCCACGCCACGGGCGTCGGCCTGCTGCTGTACGGCAGCCGCCAGGAGAGCGCGCGCACGACGGCCGCGACGCCGGGCATCGGCACGGTGTCGAGCGTGTGGGAGCGCGTGCTCCATTGGTTCAAAGGCGAGTTTTGAGATCGAGGGTGCCTTCGATCTCGGCGAAATTGGAGAGCACCGCGCACGGACGCACGGTGCGGAATCCGAAACGGATTCCAGCCCTTGAGAAGCGGGCGAAATGCGGTGGACATGCGCCTGTCCCCGCGGCCGCCGCGCAGGACGCGCGACGGTGCAACGGAAACCTACACAGCGGCATTTACTAGCGGAGGTCGGGAACATGTTTGAACTCGTCGAAAGGCTCGCACCCAATGCGGTGATCAAGGTGATCGGTGTCGGCGGCGGCGGCGGCAACGCGGTCGCGCACATGGTCAATTCGCACATCGACGGCGTGGATTTCATCTGCGCCAACACCGATGCGCAGGCGCTCAAGAACAGCGGCGCCAAACTCACGCTGCAACTCGGCGGCAACGTGACCAAGGGGCTCGGCGCCGGCGCCAACCCCGAAGTCGGCCGTCAGGCGGCGCTCGAAGACCGCGAGCGCATCGTCGAAACATTGCAAGGTGCGGACATGGTGTTCATCACCGCCGGCATGGGCGGCGGCACCGGCACGGGCGCGGCGCCCGTCGTCGCGCAGCTCGCCAAGGAAATGGGCGTGCTCACGGTCGCGATCGTGACCAAGCCGTTTCCGTTCGAAGGCCGCCGGCGCATGCAGGTGGCGCTCAAGGGCATCGAAGACCTGTCGCAGCACGTCGACTCGCTGATCACGGTGCCGAACGAAAAGCTCTTGACCGTGCTCGGCCGCGAGGTGACGCTGCTGTCGGCGTTCAAGTCGGCCAACGACGTGCTGCTCGGCGCCGTGCAGGGCATCGCTGATCTCATCACGCGCCCCGGCCTCATCAACGTCGATTTTGCCGACGTGCGCACCGTGATGTCCGAAATGGGCATGGCGATGATGGGCTCGGGCACCGCGCGCGGCGACGATCGGGCGGTCGCGGCGGCCGAGGCGGCGATCAACAATCCGCTGCTCGAGGACGTCAATCTCTCGGGTGCGTGCGGCATCCTCGTGAACGTGACCGCCGGACCGAACCTGACGATGCGCGAGTTCGACGAGATCGGCCAGGTCGTGCACCAGTTCTCGTCCGAGGACGCGACCGTCGTGATCGGCACCGCGCTCGATCCGGAACTGCAGGACGACGTGCGCGTGACGGTCGTCGCGACCGGTCTGAACCGCGCTTCGGCGCGCCAGGCCTTGCGGCGCGAAGAGACCACGGTCGCCCAGCGGCCGCGCATCGTCGCGCGGACGGGAACCGACGACGTGCCCGTCGACTATGCCCAGCCCGTCCGCATGCCCGGGGCGCGCGGAGTCGCGGAGCCGGCGCGCAAGCAGGCGGCCGCGCCGGTCGAAGCGCAAGTGGACTATCTCGACATCCCGGCTTTCCTGCGTCGCCAGGCCGACTGAGGCCCCGCGCTCGATTGCCGCTACCACTGCGCGGCGGCGCAGCCGCGCAGTTTTCTTTTTTCGTCGCCGTTTTGTCTCCGATTCGTCTCCGAACCGGCCGACCTCTACGTCATCGTAGGAACAGGTCGCGTTGTGGTGCATTTACCACAGTGTGGGAAAATTACACTGGTTTACTTCTCTCGCCGGTGCCCCTGTGCTACGATGCCGCGCGTTTTGCTAGCTCCCGCCCCAGGGGACCCATAAGAAAATGATCAGACAGCGTACGCTCAAGAATGTGATTCGTGCGACGGGGGTCGGTCTTCACACGGGTGAAAAGGTCTATATGACGCTGCGTCCGGCAGCCGTCGACACCGGGATCGTGTTCCGGCGCGTCGACCTGCAGGCGCCCGTGGAGATCCGTTCCTCCTGCGAAAACGTCGGCGACACCCGTTTGTCGACTACGTTGGTGAAGGGCAACATCCGCATCGCCACGATCGAGCACTTGCTTTCCGCGCTGGCCGGGCTCGGGATCGACAATGCTTATGTCGACCTCTCGGCACCCGAAGTTCCGATCATGGACGGCAGCGCCGGTCCGTTCGTGTTCCTGCTGCAATCGGCGGGCATCGAGGAGCAATCGTCCGCGAAGCGCTTCGTGCGCATCAAGAAGCCCGTCGTGGTCCGCGACGGCGACAAATGGGCGCGCTTCGAGCCGTTCGACGGCTTCAAGGTCGGTTTTTCGATCGATTTCGACCATCCGATCTTCACGCGCCGCACGTCGAGCGCCGAAATCGATTTCTCCACGACGTCGTTCGTCAAGGAAGTCAGCCGCGCACGCACGTTCGGCTTCATGCGGGATATCGAAATGCTGCGCGAGAAGAACCTCGCGCTCGGCGGTTCGATGGACAACGCGATCGTGCTCGACGACTACCGCGTGCTCAACGAAGACGGCCTGCGCTACGAGGACGAATTCGTCAAGCACAAGATCCTCGATGCGATCGGCGATCTGTATCTTCTGGGCCACAGCCTGATCGGCGCGTTCTACGGCTACAAGTCCGGCCACGAGTTGAACAACAAATTGCTGCGCGCGTTGATCGCCGACAAGAAAGCCTGGGAAGAAGTGAGCTTCGACGATCCGGAGAAGGCGCCGATTTCCTACGCGCACCCGGCTCAGGCGATGTAAAAAACACCCGAAACCGGATGGCCGTCACGGAAACGGCGGCTGGTGGGCGCATCATCAGCGCTCACGGGGAAGAAGAGTCATCGGCAAGGGATGCCAAGCGGAGATATACGGCCCGGAGTTCCGGGTCGGCGAGGGATCGAGCCGCTGTCTTGAGATGTTCCGCAGCGGTTTTCGAAAGGGGCTTCCGCCTAGTCTGCTCCGGGGGAACGGGGGGCAGGCGTGCCACTTTCACGGCAAATTTCTCGATCTTTAAGCCCGAGACAACGCGGGCTTCTGCCATGATTGCGGCTTGGTAGAACCGCAGCTTGGCAGCCCAGGCCGGGGAACTTGCCAGAAAGACGAGCCGTCCGGCACGCAGATCCGCCAGGCAACACTGGCGGCGCAGCGGGTCCGGCAACGGTTGGCGCAGTTTTCGATCCAGTGCGTCCAGAGCGCGCGCGCGCGACAACAGCGCCGCGACGGGGGGACACTCACCAACGGATTTGGCGGGTGTGCGCTGTCTGGGGCGTTCCGGGTCGTGCTGCATGGCGCAAACCATATAACAACAGCGGACGACATGAACATCATAATCGTCGCCAAACCGCACGCGACGCCGACCACACTCGATCTCAAGTGCTGGCGCGTACGCATGAAGCTCGCTCTCGTATCGGCTGCTTGTGCTCTGCTGTTCGCGTTCGCCGGCTTCGCCGCCGCGATGTTCTTCGCGAGCCCGCGCGACCGCGCGCTCAGCGACATGCGCGCGCTGCACGGCGAAATCCTGGCCCAGCGCAAGGGCGTCGCCAAGCTCGAGACCGCTTCGCGCCGCGACCTCGACGCGCTCGCGCTCAAGCTCGGCGAACTCGAGGCACAGGCCACCCGGCTCAACGCGCTCGGGCAGCGCCTGGCCCAGGTCGGCAAGCTCGACGACGGCGAGTTCGACTTCAAGACCGTCCCCGCCATGGGCGGCGCCGAAGACCCGAACGCCACCTCGCACCCCCTCACGTTCGACCTGGCGGGCAACATCGCGAACCTGCGTCAGCAGTTCGATCGCGAGGAAACCGAGCTCACCGTCCTCGAGGATCTCCTGCTCGACCGCAAGGTCGACAACGCGCTGCTGCCGAGCGGCTATCCCGTCGCCACGGGCTACATCGGCTCGGGCTTCGGCGAGCGCACGGACCCGATCAACGGCGAATCCGAACATCATTTGGGCATCGACTTCGACGCGGCGCCCGGCACCGAGATCAAAGCCGTCGCCGAGGGCGTCGTAACCTGGAACGGCGAACGGCCGGGCTACGGCAACGTCGTCGAGATCGACCATGGCAACGGCTACATGACCCGCTACGCGCACAACCAGAAGAACCTGGTCGGCGTCGGCGAGCGCGTCCATGCGGGGCAGGTCATCGCCCGTGTCGGTTCCACGGGCCGCGCGACGGGGCCGCATTGCCACTTCGAGGTCTGGCTCAACGGCCGGGCCGTGAACCCGCTCACGTACGTGAACGGAACCGTCAAGCGAACTTGAAACGGGGCTTCGTAAGCCCAACAGACTTGTTTTGTACGGAGGCCGCCGTATCATTCGGCGGCCTCTCGCATTTGCGCCGTCCGAAACGCCGCGGGGGCGCCGCAGGAAATCCCACTCCCTAACGTCGCAGACTCATGTTCAATCGCATTTTGACGGGCATTTTCGGCAGCCGCAACGAACGTCTGCTCAAGCAGATGAGCAAGACGGTGGCCAAGATCAATGCCCTGGAACCGGGGCTCAAGGCGCTGTCCGACAGCGAGCTCAAAGCCAAGACCCCGTATCTCAAGGAGCGTCTGGCCAAGGGCGAGACGCTCGAGGCCATCCTGCCCGAGGCCTTCGCCGTCGTGCGCGAGGCGTCGCGCCGCGTGCTTGGCTTGCGCCACTACGACGTGCAGCTGATCGGCGGCATGGTGCTCAACTCGGGCAAGATCGCTGAGATGCGCACGGGCGAAGGCAAGACCTTGGTCGCCACGCTGCCCGTGTACCTGAACGCGCTGGAAGGCAAGGGCGTGCACGTCGTCACGGTCAACGACTACCTGGCCCGGCGCGACTCGGCGTGGATGGGCAAAGTATACAATTTCCTGGGACTCAGCGTCGGCGTCGTCTATCCCGGCATGGATCATGCCGACAAGCGCGGCGCCTATGCCGCCGACATCACCTACGGCACGAACAACGAATACGGCTTCGACTACCTGCGCGACAACATGGCGCTCACGAAGGAGCAGCGCTACCAGCGCGGACTCAACTACGCGATCGTCGACGAAGTGGACTCGATCCTCATCGACGAGGCGCGCACTCCGCTCATCATCTCGGGCCCGTCCGACGATTCGCCGCAGCTCTACGTGCGCATCAACCGCGTCGTCCCGAAGCTCAAGCGGCAGGAGAAGGAAGAAGGCGCCGGTGACTACTGGGTCGACGAGAAGCAGAAGCAGGTGCACCTGTCCGAAGAAGGCATGGAGCACGCCGAGCAGGTGCTGCGCGCCGAAGGCATCATCGGCGCCGACGAGAGCCTCTACGACGCCAAGCACCTCGCCGTGGTGCATCACCTGAACGCCGCGTTGCGCGCGAACACGCTGTACCGTCGCGACCAGGAATACATCGTGCGCGACGGCGAGGTGATCATCGTCGACGAGTTCACGGGCCGCACGCTGCCGGGACGTCGCTGGTCCGATGGCCTGCATCAGGCCGTCGAGGCGAAGGAGGGCGTGCCGATCCAGCGTGAAAACCAGACGCTCGCCTCGATCACGTTCCAGAACTATTTCCGCATGTACCGCAAGCTTGCGGGCATGACCGGCACGGCCGACACCGAAGCCTACGAGTTCCAGCAGATCTACGGCCTCGAAGTCGTCGTGATCCCGACCCACAAGCCGATGATCCGCAAGGACAACCAGGACATCGTCTTCCTCAAGCAGAAGTACAAGTTCGAAGCGGTCATCGAGGACATCAGGGATTGCCACCGCCGCGGTCAGCCCGTGCTGGTCGGCACCACCTCGATCGAGACCTCCGAGCTTTTGTCCAAATTGCTGCAAAAGGAAAAAATCCCGCACGAGGTGCTCAACGCGAAGCAGCACGAGCGCGAGGCGCACATCGTCGCCCAGGCGGGCCGCCCGGGCGCCGTGACGATCGCCACGAACATGGCCGGCCGCGGTACCGACATCGTGCTGGGCGGTTCGCTCGAAGCCGAGCTCGCGGCCTTGCCGCCCGAGACCGAGGACGCCGAGCGCGAACGCATCAAGGCCGAGTGGCAGAAGCGCCACGACGAAGTGCTCGCCGCCGGCGGCCTGCACATCGTCGGCACGGAGCGCCACGAATCGCGGCGCATCGACAACCAGCTGCGCGGCCGTTCGGGACGCCAGGGCGACCCGGGCTCGAGCCGTTTCTATCTCTCGCTCGAAGACAGCCTCATGCGCATCTTCGCGCCCGACTGGGTCTCGCGCTGGATGCAGCTCTTCGGCATGAAGGAGCACGAGGCGCTCGAAGACCGCATGATCACGCGCGTGATCGAGAAGTCGCAGCGCAAGGTCGAGGCGCACAACTTCGATATCCGCAAGCATCTGCTCGAATTCGACGACACCGCGAACGACCAGCGCAAGGTCATCTACGAGCAGCGCAACGAACTGCTCGATTCCGAGAGCGTCGCCGAGAACATCGTCAATATCCGCTACGACGTGTTCAGCGACCTGTGCCGCCGCTTCGTGCCGGCCGACAGCGTCGACGAGCAGTGGGACCTCGCGGGTCTCGATCGCGCGCTCGAATCGGAGTACATGTTCAAGTTCGACGTCAAGCACTGGGCCGAGCAGCAGCACGATCTCGACGCCGACGACGTGCGCGATCACGTCATCGAGGAAGTCGAGCGCTTCTTCCGCGAGAAGGAGACGATGTACGGCTCGGAGATCATGCGTGCGGCCGAGAAGTTCTTCCTGCTCCAAGTGCTGGACCAGCACTGGAAGGAGCATCTCGCCGCCATGGACTACCTGCGCCAAGGCATCTATCTGCGCGGCTACGCGCAGAAGCAGCCCAAGCAGGAGTTCAAGCGCGAGGCCTTCGAGCTGTTCCAGGCGATGCTCGAACGCGTGAAGGCCGAGGTCGTCTCGCGCCTGGCGCGCATCCGCATCCAGAGCGAGGCCGAAGTCGCCGCGATGGAGGAACGCCAGCGCCGCGAGGCCGAGCGCCGCGCGCTCGAGTTCCAGCACGCCGAAACCGCCGGTCTGCCGATGCCGCCTGAAGTCGAGACGGTGAGCGAAGCCACGGGCCAAGCCGCCGCCGCCGCCGCGGCGCCCGTGCCGCAGATGCTGCGCGACCAGCCTAAAGTAGGCCGCAACGACCCCTGCCCCTGCGGTTCGGGCAAGAAGTACAAGCAGTGCCACGGCAAGCTGGCCTGAGCGGACTAGCGGGGCGGCGGTGGCCGACGTCGTCCACGTCGTCGCCGGCGTCCTGCGCGACGCGCAAAACCGCATCCTGCTGACGGAACGGCCGCCCGGCAAGCATCTCGCCGGGCTGTGGGAATTCCCGGGCGGCAAATGCGAACCGGGCGAAGCGTCCGCAGAGGCGTTGCGCCGAGAGCTCGACGAGGAGCTCGGCATCGCCGTCGGCAGCGTGGAGCCCCTCATCGCCGTGCCGTGGCGCTACGCCGAAAAGACGATCGTGCTCGACGTTTTTCTCGTGCGCGACTACTCGGGCGAGCCGCACGGCCGCGAGGCGCAAAGGCTGCGCTGGGTCGCGTGCGAGGATTTGGCCGACGTGCCGATGCCGCCGGCCGACCGGCCGGTGGTCGCCGCCTTGCGCCTGCCGCGCCATTACGTCATCACGCAAGAACCCGAAAGCGTCGACGCTTGTCTGCGGGATCTCGGCCGACTGCTAGAAGCCGGGTGGAAATTTATACAATTGCGCAGCAAGCGCCTGCCGCGTTCCGCACACGCCGAGATCGTCCACCGCGCGCATGCGCAAGCGCGTGCCGCCGGTGCGACGTTGCTGCTCAACCTGCCGGACGGCATCGAGCTCGCGCGCGAACTCGACGGCGCGGGCGTGCATCTGCCTGCGGCCGAGCTCATGCGCAGCAAGGCCCGCCCGCTGCCGCTGGAGCGCTGGATCGGCGCCTCGTGCCACGATGCCGCGGAGCTCGTCCATGCGGCGGCGATCGGCGTCGATTTCGCCGTGCTCGGCCCCGTGCTGCCGACCGCGAGCCATCCCGGTGCGGCGACGCTCGGCTGGGCGGGTTTCGCCGAACTCTGCGCCGCTGCGCCGCTGCCGGTATACGCGCTCGGCGGGCTTGCGCTCGCCGACTTGCCGCGCGCGGTCGCGGCGGGCGGGCACGGCGTGGCCGGAATTTCCGCGTTCGCGTAACGCTACGGGCTCGTGTACCGCCTGGCGAGGTCGAGATACCGCCGATGCAGGCGCGCGACGGCGGCATCGAGCGTGCCGATCGCCCCTGTGTTGTCGATGATGTCGTCGGCGAGCGCAAGACGTGCGCTGCGCGCGGCCTGTGCGGCGATCATGCGCCGGGCAAGCTCCGGCGTGGCGCCGTCGCGCTCGACGAGACGCGCGAATTGCACGGCTTCGGGCACGTCGACGAGCAGGATCCGATCGACCCACGCGTAGTCGGCGATCGCCTCCGCGAGGAGCGGGATGACGAGCAGCGCGTAAGGAACGGCATTCGGCGCCCGGCCTCGCAGCTGCAATTCGGCGCGGATCGCCGGGTGCAGGATCGCTTCGAGGCGCGACCGCGCGCCGGGATCGGCGAAGACGATCTCGCGCATGCGCCGGCGGTCGAGCGCTCCTTGCGCATCGAACACATCGTCGCCGAATTCGCTGCGGATTGCCGCCAGCGCGGGCTGTCCCGGCGCGACGACCTCGCGCGCGACGAGATCCGCATCGTGGACGGGTACGCCGCGCGCTGCGAACCGCTCGGCGACCGCGCTCTTTCCCGAGGCGACGCCGCCCGTCATCGCGACGAGCAGTGGCGGGGCAGCGGAAGCTCCGCTCACGACACGAAGAACAGCGTCCGATACAGCGCCGTGAGCTCGCCGCCCGCGATGAACCAGATCCAGCCCGCCGCGGCGAGGAACGGCCCGAACGGGATCGGCGTGGCTCGATCCTGGCCGCGGGCGAGCAGCGTGGCGCCGCCGATGACGGCACCGACGAGCGAGGACAGGAGCACGATCGGCAGGATCGACCACGGCCCCATCCAGGCGCCGAGCGCGCCGAGCAGCTTGAAATCGCCGTAGCCCATGCCTTCCTTGCCCGTTGCGAGCTTGAACAGCCAATACACGGACCAGAGGCTCAGGTAACCGATTGCGCCGCCGAGAATGCTCGCGCGCGCGTCGGCAAAAAGTGGAAAAAGCGACAAAATCAACCCGAGCCACAGCAGCGGCAGGGTCAGCTGATCGGGCAGGAGTTGCGTGCGCACGTCGATGCCGGCGAGCGCAACGAGGCACCACGTCAGCGCGATTCCCGCGACGGCGTGCCAGTCCGCTCCGAATCTCCACACGACGACGGCCGTCGCGGCCCCGGTCAGGAATTCGACGAGCGGATATTGGATCGAAATCGGCGTCCGGCAGTGGCGGCAGCGGCCGCGCAGCGCGAGCCAGCTCACGAGCGGGATGTTCTCGAACGCGCCGAGCCGGTGCTTGCAATGCGGACAGTGCGAGGGTTCCCAGACCAGGCCCGGCGGCGGCGCTTCATCGTTGTCGGCGATCTCGAGCAGCTCGCGGCTCTGCTGTTTCCATGCATGCATGAGCCGCGGCGGCAGCCGCAGGATCACGACGTTGAGAAAGCTGCCGACGATGAGCCCGAGCACGGCCGCGATCGCGATCGCGGCACCCGGGACCGCGAGAATCTCGAGCACGGGCGGCGGTCAGCCGACGACGGCGGCGAGTTTGAAGATCGGCAGGTACATGCCGACGACCATGCCGCCGACGAGCACGCCGATGATCACCATGATGAGCGGCTCGAGCAGGCTCGACAGCGCATCGACCGCGTTGTTGACTTCCTGCTCGTAGAATTCGGCGACCTTGTAGAGCATCTTGTCGAGCGCGCCGGATTCCTCGCCGATCGCGACCATCTGCACGACCATGTTCGGGAACAGGTTCGTCTGGCGCATCGCGAGCTGGAGCTGATGGCCGACGGCGACATCTTCGCGGATGCGCTTGACGGCGTCGTTGTATACCGGGCTGCCCGTGGCGCCGGAGACCGAATCGAGCGCCTCGACGAGCGGCACGCCAGCCGAGAACGTCACGCCGAGCGTGCGCGAAAAGCGCGCGATCGCCGACTGGTGCAGGATCTGTCCGACCACCGGCAACTTGAGCACCGCCCGCGCGCAGAAGTGCGCGAACGCCGGCGAGCGCTTGTACAAGGCGATGAGGGCGATCGCGGTGCCCGCGACGGCGAGCAGCACGATGTACCAGTAGCTCGTCAGGAAACGCGACGCAGTCACGATCATCTGCGTGAACGCCGGCAGCTCGGCGCCGAAGTTCTTGAACACGGCTTCGAACTGCGGCACCACGAAGATGAGCAAGATCGCCGAGACCAGGATCGCGACCGCGAACACGATGGCCGGATAGAACATCGCCTTCTTGATCTTGCCCTTGATCGCTTCGATGTTTTCCTTGTACGTGGCGACCGTGTCGAGCACGGTGTCGAGCACGCCCGCCGATTCGCCGGCGCGCACGAGGTTGCGGTACAGCTCGTCGAACTGCACGGGATACTTGCCCAACGCCTCGGCGAGCGTCGAGCCGCCTTCGATGTTGGTCTTGACGTCGAGGAGCATGTTCTTCATGCGCGGGTTGTTCTGCCCGCTCGCGATGATGTCGAAACCCTGCACCATCGGTACGCCGGCGGCCATCATGACCGCGATCTGACGGCTGAACACGGCGATCTCGCGCGCTTTGATCGTCTTGCCGCTGGAGCCGAACAGCGGCTTGGCCTTCTGCTTCACCGTGATCGGGTTGATGCCCTGGCGGCGCAGCTCGGCTTTCACGAGCGTCGCGTTCTTCGAGGCGTATTCGCCTTTGATCTTGACGCCGCGTTTGTCGGTGCCGACCCACGAGAATGTTTGCAGTCCGCTGACCTGTGAACGCGCGGCGCCTACTTGAGCGGCGGTGGTTTTGGCGGCGGCGGTGGCGGTAGCCATGATGATTAATCCTTGGTCACGCGGTTGATTTCGGCGAGGCTCGTCACGCCGTTCTTCGCCTTGAGCAGGGCCGATGCGCGCAAGTCGCGGATGCCCGAGTCGCGCGCGGCGTGGGCGATCGAGATCGCATTGGCGCCCGAGAGGATGATCTTGGCGATGTCCTCGGTGATCGGCATGACCTGATAGATGCCGGTACGGCCTTTGTATCCCTCGTTGCAACCCGAGCAGCCGGCGGCGTCGAAGAGCTGTATGCCGGCGTTGATTTCGGCCTGGGTGAAGCCTTCCGCGAGCAGCGCCGCAGGCGGCAGCGGCGGCGACAGCGGCTTCTTGCAATCGTGCAGGCGGCGCGCGAGACGCTGCGCGATCACGAGCGTGACCGACGAGGTGATGTTGTACGGCGCGATGCCCATGTTCATGAGGCGCGCGATCGTCTGCGGCGCATCGTTCGTGTGTAGCGTCGAAAGCACCATGTGGCCGGTCTGGGCGGCCTTCACGGCGATCTCGGCGGTTTCGAGGTCGCGGATCTCGCCGACCATGATGACGTCGGGATCTTGGCGCAGGAACGAGCGCAGCGCGGCGGCGAAGGTCATGCCGCGCTTCTGATTCTGCTGGACTTGGTTGACGCCCGGCAGGCGGATTTCGACCGGGTCTTCGACGGTGGAGATGTTGCGGCCTTCGGTGTTCAGGATGTTGAGCGCGGTATACAAGGATACCGTCTTGCCCGAGCCCGTCGGTCCGGTGACGAGCACCATGCCGTACGGCTTCTCGATCGCGTCGAGGAACAGTTTCTGCTGATCCTCCTCGTAGCCGAGCTTGTCGATGCCGAGCTTCGCCGCGGAGCCGTCGAGGATGCGCAGCACGACTTTTTCGCCGAACAGCGTCGGGCACGTGCTCACGCGGAAGTCGACGGATTTCGTCTTCGACAGGTTGAGCTTGATGCGTCCGTCTTGCGGCACGCGCCGTTCGGCGATGTCGAGGCCCGACATGACCTTGAGGCGCGAGGAGATGCGCGGTGTGAGCTTCACGGGCGGCGCGGCGACGGCGCGCAAGATGCCGTCCATGCGGAAGCGCACGCGATAGTTGCTTTCGTAGGGCTCGAAATGGATGTCCGAGGCGCCGCGCTTGATCGCGTCGACGAGTACCTTGTTCACGAACTTGACGACCGGCGCATCGTCGCCGCCCGAGGCGTCGACGCCCGTCCCGGGCGCGGCGTCGTCGTCGAGATCGCCGGCCTCGGTCATGTCGAGCGAATCGAGGCCCTCGGCGTCTTCGAGGCCTTCGATCGCCGTGCTCGAGGCACTGAGGGCCTGCTCGATCGCACGCGTGAGCTGCTCCTCGCTGATGAGGATCGGCTCGATCGTGTGGTTGGAATGGAACTTGATTTCGTCGAGCGCGCGCAGATTGGTCGGGTCGGAAACGCCGACGAACAGGCGGTTGCCGCGTTTGAACAGCGGCAGCGCCTTGTGCTGCGTGACGAGCTTTTCGCTGACGAGCTTGATCGGCGCTTGCTGCAGGTCGAGCGCTTCGGCGTCGAACAGCGGCACGCCGAATTCGGCCGACGAGGCCATCGCCACCTGCGCGCCGTTGGCGAGCGCGTGTTCGATCAGATAGGTGCCGAGAGGAATCTTCTGCTTGTTCGAAGCGTCGACGGCCTTGCGCGCATCGACATCGTTGAGGACGCCTTCGACTACCAACCGGCGCGCGATTCCCGTCAAACCCGCTAACGCGGCAGGATTCATCTGCGTCGCCATAAGAATCCTTCGTAAATCCCCGAAACTACGGTGGAATGTACCTCAAAACGGCCCACGATTGAACCCCTGTCGAACTCCGCGCGCCCGCGCTCGCTTCTGGTAGGCTACGAGGCTTCGCGGCCATCGCGAGGGGATGCGGCGATTCTTGTGGCCGGTGGACCTCCAAACTGTGATCAGCATCGTACTTCCCGCTAAAAACGAAGCCCCGTCCCTGGCCACCCTGCTGCCCCGCTTGCGCGCGGCGGTCGAGGGTGCCGAGATCATCGTCGTCAACGACGGCTCGAGCGACGACACGCGCAAGGTCTGCCTCGATCATGGTGTCACCGTGCTGGACCAGCCCTATTCGATGGGCAACGGCGCGGCGATCAAGCGCGGTGCGCGCGCGGCCAAGGGCGACACGCTCGTCTTCCTGGATGCCGACGGCCAGCACGATCCGACCGACATCCCGCGCCTGCTCGCCGTGCTCGATCAAGGCTACGATATGGCGGTCGGCGCGCGCGACTGGTCGGGGCAGGCCGGTGTCGGCCGCGGGCTCGCGAACACGATCTACAACCGCCTCGCGAGCTGGATGACGGGTTTTGCCGTGCGCGACCTGACCTCGGGCTTCCGCGCCGTGCGCGCAGACAAGTTCCGCGAGTTCGTGCACCTGCTGCCGAACGGGTTTTCGTACCCGACGACGATCACGATGGCGTTCTTCCGCAGCGCCTACTCCGTCGCCTATGTGCCGCTCACCGTGTACCGGCGCATCGGCAAGAGTCACATCCGTCCGCTGCGCGACGGCGTGCGCTTCCTGCTCATCATCTTCAAGATCGCGACGCTGTATTCGCCGCTCAAGCTGTTCGTGCCGGCTAGCGCGTTGTTCTTCGCGCTCGGGCTTTCGAATTACGTTTACACGTACGTCACGGCGCATCGCCTCACGAACATGAGCGTGCTCCTGTTCTCCGCATCGGTGATCGTGTTCCTGATCGGACTCGTCTCCGAGCAGATCACTTCCCTCATGTACCGACGCGATGGCTGACCGGGCGCGACCGCGTCTCCTGCTCGTCACGCGCAACCTGCCGCCGGCGATCGGCGGCATGGAGAGGCTCAACCGCCACATGGCGCTCGAGCTCGCGCGCGGCTTCGACGTCGCCGTGGTCGGTCCGCGCGGCTGCGCGGCGTTCCTCGAACCGTCGATGTGCGTGCGCGAAGTCGCCGCGAAACCGCTCGTGCGGTTCTTCGCGGCAGCGCTGATCCAGAGCGCCGCGCTGGCCCGGCGTCTGCGTCCCAAGGTCGTGCTCGCCGGCAGCGGCCTCACCGCGCCGTTCGCGTGGTTGGCGGCGCGCGTGGCTGGGGCTCGCTGCGTCGTGTACGTCCACGGCCTCGACCTGATCGCCGATTACGCGCTGTATCGTTGGTTCTGGCGTCCGTTCATCCGGCGCGCGGATCTGTGCGTCGCCAACAGCCGCCACACGGCTGGGCTGGCCGAGCAGATCGGCGTACCGGGGGCGCGCATCGCGATCGTGCATCCCGGCGTGGACCTGCCGATCGACGTCGCTGCGGGCGATTTCCGCCGGCGGTTCGAGCTCGGCGAAGGCCCGCTGCTGCTTTCGGTCGGGCGGCTCATCGCGCGCAAGGGCCTGCTCGAATTCGTCGAGCACGCGCTGCCGCGCATCGCCGCCGAGTTCCCCGAGGTGCGTCTCGTCGTGATCGGCAACGAGAATCCGGATCTGCTGCACGGCGACAGCAGCGGCCTCGGCGCGCGCATCCGCGAACGCGCCGCATCGCTCGGACTCGCCGATGTCGTGCGCTTCCTGGGGCCGCAGGACGACGCGACGCTGGCCCATGCCTACGTGGCCGCGAACGTGCACGTGTTTCCCGTGCGCGAGGTCCCGGGCGACGTGGAGGGCTTCGGCATGGTGGCCGTCGAGGCGGCCGCGCACGGGCTGCCCTCGGTCGCATTCGCGGTCGGCGGCGTGCCCGATGCAGTGGCGGAGGGCCGGTCGGGGCACCTGGCGGCGCCCGGCGACTACGCCCGTTTCGCCGAGTGCGTGAATGCCCTGCTGCGGCGCCGCGGCGATGCGTCGCTGCGGGCGTCGGCACGCGAATTCGCGGCCGATTTCCGCTGGGAGCGCTTCGGTGAGCGTCTGCGCGCGGCGCTCGCACCGCACGGTGCGCAGTCGGGGGCGCCATGAGCGCTGCGGAAGTCCCGGCGGCGAACGCGCGGCAACCTCATGCGGTGCTCGATGTCGAATCGCGCCGGCTCAAAGCGATCAAGATCGAACGTTTGCTCGGCCTGCGGGCGCCTTCTCGGCCGTTGCGCCTGCTCGAAGTCGGCACGGGGTCGGGCGGCATCGCCCACTACTTCGCCACGCACGCCGAGCTGCGCATCGAGGTGGACGCCGTCGACGTCGTCGACAATCGTCTGGAGCGCGATGGGTTCCGCTTCGCCCTCGTCACCGACGTTGCGCTGCCGTTCGCCGACGGCGCGTTCGACATCGTGATCACGAACCACGTCATCGAGCATGTCGGCGACCGCGACGCGCAGCTCAGGCACTTGCGCGAAGTCAAACGCGTGCTGCGCAGTGACGGCGTGGGCTACCTCGCCGTGCCGAACCGGTGGCAGCTCGTCGAACCGCATTACCGGCTCGCGTTCCTGAGCTGGCTGCCGCGGCGCCTGCGCTCGCCGTACCTGCGCGCGATGCGCAAGGGCGAATTCTACGACTGCGAGCCTTTCGCCATGCGCGAGCTCGAACGCGTGCTCGACACCGCCGGACTGCGCCATCGCAATCTGTGCATCGAGGCCTGGCGCGCGACGTTCGAGATCGAACATCCGCGTGCGGCGGCGACGCGACTGTTGCGCCGCGTTCCGGACGCGCTGCTGCGGCCGCTCAAACCGGTCATCCCGACCTTGATCTACGAGCTCCGTCCATGACGCGCGCAAACGCGACGGCGCCGCTGCGCGTGTGGCTGCCTGCGGTCCGCGCCGGTAGCGGCGCGGACGTCTTCACCGAACGTCTCGCCGACGCCTTGCGCGCGCGCGGCGTGGATGCGCGGATCGACTGGTTCCCGCATTGGACCGAAATGGCGCCCGACGTGCTCCGGTTCGCGCGCATGCCCGACGGCACGTCGCTCGTGCACGCGAACAGCGCGTATGCGTTCGCGTTCGCTCGCGCCGGCGTGCCACTCGTCGTGACGGAGCATCACTACACGCTCGATCCGGCGTATCGCCCGTACAAATCGGCGCTGCAGCACCTGTATCATCGTGTGCTCATGGGACCTTGTCTGCGTCGTTCCTATGCGCGTGCGGCAGCGATCACCACGGACAGCCAGTTCACGACGCGCGTGCTCGCCGACGTGGCCGGCGTGGCCGCGACGCGCACGATCCCGTTGTGGGTGGACTATGCCGACTTCTCCCCGGGCGCGCTGCGCGAGGCGGACGGAAAATTCCGGCTGCTGTTCGTCGGCAACGCCTCGCGGCGCAAAGGTGCCGACGTGATTCCGGCGCTCGCCGATCGCTTGGGCGATCGGTTCGAGATCCGCTGCACCTCCGGGCTGCGCCAGCAGATGTCGGCAGCGCCGCGCGCCAACGTGCACGTGCTCGGGCGGCTTTCGCGCGAAGAGCTCGTCGGCGAATACCGCGCCTGCGACGCCGTGCTCGTGCCGTCGCGCTACGAAGGCTTCGGCTACTCGGCGCTCGAAGCGATGGCCTGCGCGAAGCCGGTCGTCGGCTTCCGCTGCGGTGCGGTCGAGGAAGTCGCGCTGCACGACGCGACGGCGCTGCTGTATGCGATCGACGACCTCGACGGCCTCGCGAACGGGTGTCGCGAGCTCGCGCGCGACGCGGCAAAAGCGCGCGCGTTCGGCGCCGCCGGCCGCGAACGTGCGGTGACCGTGTTCACGGAGCGGCGCGCCATGGATGCATATCTCGAGCTTTACGAATCGCTGCTGCGGAGGAAGTGACCGTGTCGAAGGAGTCCTACATCGCGATGGCAATGGCGGACCCGGGCCGGGCGCTGCAACGGTTCCTGCAGCTCGTGCTGTATCCGTTCCTGCGCGTGACGCTCGTGGCACCGCTCGCAAGCGGCGCGCGATTCGTGCGCGAAGCGGTCTTCATCGCCTTGCGGCTCTCGAAGAAGCTCAAGTGGTTCATCGTCGAAGGCCGCAGCGAGACGTACGTCGTCAATTGCGCCGATACCGTCATCAGCCGCGATCTCTACGCGACCGGCGAATTCGATTTCGACAAGTTCGAAACGGCGATGCGACTGCTGGCACGCGAACGCGGCGGCGCTCTGCCCGAGATCATGTTCGACGTCGGCGCGAACGTCGGCAGCATTTGCATCCCCGCCGTCGCGCGCGGGCATTTCCGCCGCGCCGTGGCGATCGAGCCGAACGCGATGAGCTGCCGCCTGTTGCGCGCGAACATCGCCCTGAACGGGCTGCATGCCGCCATCGACGTGCACGAGACGGCGGTCGGCGAGCACGTCGACGAAGCGCTGGCACTCGACACGAGCTCGGCGAATTTCGGCGACCACAGCATCGCGCGCGGGAACGGCGCTGCGGGCGTCAGCATCCGCTCGACGACGCTCGATGCGATCGCCGGCGGGCTGGAGCCCGGGCGCGTTTTCCTGTGGATGGATATCCAGGGCTACGAAGGCTATGCGCTCGCGGGCGCGAAGCGGCTGATCGGCGAGGGTCTGCCGATGGTCATCGAGTTCTGGCCGCGCGCGCTGCACGCGTCGGGGGCGCACCCGAAGCTCATCGAGGCGCTGCGCGAATATCCCGCTTTCTACGACCTGCGCAACCCCGACGCGCGCAGGCCGATCGCCGAGCTGGCCGAGCTCGAAGCGGAGCTCGCACGCGATCGCGTCATGTTCACCGACATCCTGCTGTTGCGCTGACTTCGCCAGGAATCCGCCCGTGTCCGACACTGCGACGCCAACCGGCACCTCCGCTTCGCGAATCCTGAACCTCGGCTGCGGCGAGCAATACGAGGAGGGCGCGGTCAACGTCGATTTCTACGCCGCCCGTGTGGACGTGCGCCACGATCTCGACGCGATTCCGTATCCCTTCGAAGCCGATTCGTTCGACGAGATCCGTTGCTACAACGTCATCGAGCATCTGTCGGACGTGATCAAGGTCATGGAAGAGCTGCATCGCATCGGCCGGCCGGGTTGCCGCATCGTGATGCGCGTGCCGCATTTCCGCAGCGCCTGCCTGTACGAGGATCTCACGCACAAGCACGGTTTCGCCTGGCGCAGTTTCGACATCTTCGTGGCCGACGGCGGCGTGTACGGCAACTATTCGAAGGCGCGCTTCCGCATCGTCTCGCGCGAATACACGCCGTACAAGCTGCGCGCGCTGTATCGTTTGCTCTCGCACGTTCCCGTGCTCACGGACAATCTGTTGAGCAAGTACATTCCGATGGCGTCGATCCTGTTCGTGCTCGAGATCGATAAATCGTGAGCGCTCAGCCGTCACCGAAGCTGCGTGGATTGCCGGGTTTGCACAACAGGTAATAGCGCACGGGCTCGTAGTGGTTTTCGGCGGTGAACGGTGCGCAGAAATGCGAACCGCACAAATCGCTGCGCACGAAGAATGCGTTCACGCCGCCCGTGTCGCAGCCGACGAGCGAATAGCCCATCGATGCGCCGAGAAGCTCCAACGCTTTGAGGCTCGCCCCGAAGTAGCTCGTGCCCGACCACCATTTCGCCGCGTCGTACTCGACTTTCCATGCCATGTCGGCCGGGAACATCGCGTTGTACTCGATCACGACGACGCGCGGGCGCAGCTCGCGCAGCGCTTCCCAAACGTAATAGGTGTTGCGGTCGATATCGAGGCTCAACAGATCGAATTCGAGCGAGGCAAGCGGTTCGCGTACGAGCGCGGCCGCGTTTTCCGCCGTGACGAGGCCTTCGACGAGACGCAAGCGTCCGTCGGCGAGCGCGGCGCCGAAATGTGCGCGGATCGCCGCGCAATTTTCCGGCGAACCTTCGACCCAAATGCCGCTCCAGCCGTCGCAGAGCAGCAACGTCGTGTTGTTCTCGAGTCCGTTGCCGACGCCGATTTCGACGAAACGTTTGGAGGTCGTGCCGATGCGCCGGAAGATCTCGCGCACGATGCCGTCCTCGCCGCCCTGCGAGTACGCCTGATGCTCGCTGCGGTTCAGACGTCCGGGTTGTGCGTAGCGGTCCTCGGCGAGCAACCGGCGCAGCAGGTCCCGTTTCTGCGCCTGTGCGGTCGGGGAGTGCTGCGATACGTAGGACAACAATCGCGAGAAAGCGCGCCTGAACATGGATTCGTCCGTCGTTTCTATGCGGGGTCGGCCGGTTTTGCGAGCGCTGCCTGTCGGCGCCGGAGCAAGGCGAGACCGAGCAAGGCCATGCTCCATTCGGCGCAGGTCAGCGCCGTTATCATACCGGGCAGTCCGTAGCGTCCGCACAGCAGCGCGGCGCAGATCGCGAGCACGCACAATCCGGTCGTCTCCATCGAGACGCGCCACCAGGCCCTGCCGAACGACATGAGGACGTAGCCCGCCGAAACGCGCAGCGCCATCGCCGGGATGGCCGCCGCCATCAAGCGCAGCGCCGTTTCGAGGCCGGCGAAT
>DASRGX010000060.1:0-4587 GCA_035650835.1 Rudaea sp.
CGTCGGGATCGCGAAAGTCGGCAATGAAACCGATGGACTCCGAGAACGGCACGGTATTGGCGAAGCTTTGCGCGAAGGTTTCGTAACCGGGGAATTCCAGGATGCGCATTTGCCTGAATTGGAACGGCGCGAATTTCTCGCTGTAATACGCGAGCGATTTCTTCATCGCGTACATCATGCGGTCGACGTTGTACTCGTGCTGCGGGTCGTAGTAGACCTCGAGCGCGACGTCGTTCCATTTGTCGCGCTTGACCGCGTAGCGGGCGGACTGGAACGAGAAGAAGTCGAGTATCGGTTTGTCCATCTTGTAGTGGAAATAGCGGCGTCCATTCTCGGTCCATTCGCGCTCCAGATATCCCGGCGCCAGCGCGATCTGATCGGGAACGGTCGATACGGTCGCTTCGAAATTCACCCAGTCGGCGTCGCGGCCGAGCAGGTTGAACTGCCGTGCGGGCTCGTCGTCGATCTTCGGCATGCGCGGCAGTTGCGGCAACCCGTACTTGCGCCGGTCGTTGCGATCCGTGAGCTGCGCTCCCGTGTCGTAGCCGAAATGCGGGAAGGAGCTGCTGTCGAGGAACGTGCCGTTGTCGACGATGCGCGTATCGTCCGGCGTGTTGCGGAAGCCGCGATTCCGGAGCTCGACGGCGAAATCGAAGTCCATCGTGGCACCCGGCGCGAGCGGCTGCTTCAAGCGGTAGATCGTGTAGCCGATCGTGCGGTCGTCGCTGACCGTTTCGTGCGGTGCGAAATCGGCGCGCACGAGCTTGATCTCGGGCGAGAGCAGCACGTGCAGCTCGGTGATCGGTTTGTCGGTCTTGTTCGCGAGCACGTAATGGCCGCGCACTTCGACGCGCCGTTCGTGAGGGTAGATGTCGACGTCGGCGCGCACGTCGGTGATCTTGGGTTGCGGCAGACTGAGGTATTGGCGATATTTTTTCTCGTAGCTCGCCTTGTGTTCCTTGGCGACGTCCCGCGGCACGTAGCGATTGAGCACGTTCGTGTTGTAGTAGGCGAACGCGCCGATCGCGACGAAGCCGATCAGCGATGCCGCAAGCAGCACACGCGGTGTCCAGCCGAACCGCTGGCGCGCTATCCGTGAGCGCTCGCGCAAGCCCTGCGCCGGGCCGCGCGTCCAAAACAGCGCGGCCACGACGAGCATTGCGGCGGCGAGGCAAGCCCAGTACGCGCGGAACCACAAGTGCCCGGCCAGGAAATGGCCGTAACCGTTCATGTCGGAATAGAGCGCCCGCGGTGCGCTCGCGTAGTTGTAGAGGTGGTGCTCGAAATCGAGCTGGGACAACGCGATGCCGCTCACGAAGTACACGACGATGAGCAGGAAGCCCATGAACTTGTTGTTCGCGAGCACCTGGAGGAACAGCGCGAGCGCGCCGACGAGCAGGAAACCGATCGCGTGCAGCGCGAGATCGGACAGATACAAGCCGGGCTCGAGGCGATGGAAGCCCCGCGCGAGCTGGTAGATCGCGCATTCGACGTCGCCGGCCAGCAGGAACAGCACGATGACGGCCGCGAGCGCGACGAGCTTCGACAACAGCGGGATCCAGTCCGGCAGCGGGAACGCGTCGACGACCTCGCTGATGCGGCCGTTGCGTTCGCGCCAGACCAGCTCGCCGGCGTAGAACGCCACGATGATCGCCAGCAGGAAGTTGTAGCTCGAATCCATCGCCTGCGTCATGAGGTGCGTGACGGGGTAAACCTTCGTGCCGTACAACTCGTTGTCGAGCGCGAGGCTCGCCCCGAGATTGAACAAACCGAGCACGAGCATGACGAGGAAGGCCACGCCGCCGAGCACGCCGCGCGTGTCGAACCAGGCGAGCTTGAAGAACTGCCTCATGCGCGCGGCAGCATCGCTGCGCATCGTGAACGCGGGCCTTGCGATCGGCACCGCCGGGGTCGAGTCGGCAGGCGCGGCGGCAGCCGCCGCACGCCGCCTCAAGCGCAAGCCTTCACGATCCGCGCGGAACAGCGAAAGCGTCGCCACGAAAAGGGCGGCGCCGGCCGCGATCCAGATCAACCGGTTCGCAAGCAGCACGCCGCCGAGCTCCGGCAGACGCGTATTGCGATCGTCGGCCGACCAGTAGCGCGTGACGAGATCGAGCGCGTCCGAGCCGAACGGATCGATGAGTGCGCCGAGCGTGCGATGGTCGAGCGTTTGCAGCGTGTAGCCCGCGACTTGGAACAGGACGAAGAACCCGATCACGCCGACGTAGGTGCCGAGCATCGATCGCGTGAGAGCGGCGAGCAGGAACAGGAGCGCCGACACGAATATGAAATTCGGCAGCACGAAGACGGCAAACGCGTAGGCATAGGCCGCAAAGCTCGTCGGCCCGATGCGCGCGGGATCGACCGACGGCATGGCCGGTCCGAGCAGCATGCCGCACGCCACGACGATCATGATCAGGATCGCGGTCGTGTATCCGGCCGCGAAGCGGCCGCCGAGGTACGCCGAGCGCGAGATCGGCGTCGCGAAGAAGAGCTCCGCCGTGCCGAGCTCGAAATCGCGCAGGGCGGCACCGCCGACGAAAATCGGCGCGAGGAACAAACCGAGGATCACGCTGAGTAGGGTCAAGAGTTCGACGACCACGTACGGCGCGTTGCGCAACGTGTTGCCTATGCCGCCGCCGATGCGGACCGAGTCCGACGCCACGGCGGCGAGCGCAAGCGCCGCGAATGCGAACGCGATCATCCAGAACAGCGGGCTCCTGAGCTGCTGACGCAACTCGAAACGAAAGATTTCGCTCATGTCGGCCTCCGCTCACGCCGCTTCGGCGGCGGCGCGCTGCCGGCGCAGCTGGCCGAAATAGACGTCCTCGAGGTCGGGCGCGACGGTCTCGAAGCCTTCCTCGGGCCGGGCGTCGGCGAGCACGTGCAGGATCGTCCTGCCGGCTGCCAGGCGCGTCGAAAGTACGGTCAGGCGGTTCTTGTAGTCGTCGATCTGCGCCGTCGGCACGGTGCGCCGCCACACGCGTCCCTCGAGCGCACGCATCGCGTCCTGCGGTTGTCCGCTCAGAAGCACGCGGCCTTCGGCGATGATGGCCATGCGCGGGCAGAGATCGGTGACGTCTTCGACGATGTGCGTCGACAGGATCACGACGACGTTCTCGCCGATCTCGGCGAGCAGGTTCAGAAACCGGTTGCGCTCCTCAGGATCGAGGCCGGCGGTCGGCTCGTCGACGATGACGAGCTTGGGATTGCCGATCAGCGCCTGGGCGATGCCGAAGCGCTGGCGCATACCGCCCGAATACGTGCCGAGCTTGCGTTTGCGCACGTCCCAAAGATTCACCTGCCGCAGCAACGACTCGACGACGGCCTTGCGCTCGCCGCGCGCGACGATGCCCTTGAGCACGGCGAAATGGTCGAGCATCGCTTCGGCGGTCACCTTGGGATACACGCCGAACTCCTGCGGCAGGTAGCCGAGCACGCGGCGCGCGGCGGGCTTGTCGGCGAGCACGTCGAGACCGTTCAGGCGGATGCTGCCGTGGTCGGGATCTTGGAGCGTCGCGATCGTACGCATGAGCGTGGACTTGCCGGCGCCGTTCGGGCCGAGCAGGCCGAACATCCCGTTCGGAATTTGCAGCGACACGTTCTTGAGCGCGTGCACGCCGTTCGCGTAAGTCTTGGAAAGCTCGCTGATCTCAAGCATGGGGAAGCATCCTCGGACAGGAAGAATGGATAGTGTGCTGGTTAGATACAACACTATGACTCATGCCCGGGATACGGAACATGGGCGGAAAGTCACGGCCGGGTTCTGGGTATGCAACCAAACGAGCGCGTTTTTATCCCATCGCATCTGCAGCGTGGCTGAACCGCCACGATCTTGCGCTATCCTCGCAATCCGCACCAGCAGACCGATACGCCCGCGTCGACAGAGGAAGCTCATGGCTGAGATCAGTGAAGTCAAAGTACCGGATATCGGCAACTACACGAACGTCCCGGTCATCGAAGTGCTGGTCAAGCCGGGCGACACGGTGGGCAAGGACCAAGGTCTCGTGACGCTCGAGTCCGACAAGGCGACCATGGAGGTACCCTCCACCGTCGCCGGCGTGGTCAAGGAAGTGAAAGTGAAGGTCGGGGACGAGCTCTCGGAAGGTTCGGTGGTCGCGCTCGTGGAAGCAGGCGAGGCCGCAGCCGCCAAGCCCGCCCAGGCACCGGCCGCCGCAACCGAGAAGCGGGTCGAACCCCCCGCGCCTGCGCCGGCGCCGCCGAAACCGCCCGCGCCAGTTCAGGCAGCGGCCGCGCCAGCGCTCGATGCCGGCCAGCGCACGCCACCCGTGGCCTTCGGCGCCGATACCGTCATGCCGGAGAAAGTGGCCTATGCGAGCCCCGCCGTGCGCGCCTTCGCGCGCGAGCTCGGCGTCGACTTGGGCCTCGTCAAGGGCAGCGAGCGCAAGGGCCGCATCTCCAAGCAGGACGTGCAGAACTTCGTCAAGCAGGCGCTCGCCGGCGGCGCTGCGCCGCGGCAGGCCGCGGGAGGCGGTGCCGGACTCAACCTGCTGCCCTGGCCGCAAGTGGATTTTTCCAAATTTGGAGAAGTGGAAACACGGCCGCTGTCGAAGATCAAGAAGATCT
>DASRGX010000061.1:0-3053 GCA_035650835.1 Rudaea sp.
GAGCGCCGACCACAACCCGCCGGGCCCAGCGACGTTTCCGCTCAACGGCGTGATCAAGGGCTGGACGGAAGGCCTGCAGCTCATGCCGGTCGGTTCGGAATACAAGCTCTACATCCCGGCGAAGCTGGCTTACGGCGAGCGCGGTCCCGGGGCGATCGGGCCCAACGCCACGCTGATCTTCGACGTCAAGCTCCTGAGCATCGAACCGCCGGCGCAGCAGGCCGCGCCGGCCATCGCGCCGCAGCAGCAGCCGAAGAAGGACTGACGGCCGGCCGCTTTCGCGGCGACGCCAAGAAAGGCGCGGGTGACCGCGCCTTTTTTGTGCGCGTTTCCAATGTGCGTTGCCGCACGTGCGGATTTGGCCTCCAGCGCGCGCGTCACTACAATGCGCGTTCCGCACGGAAGTGCCGTCAGCAGCTTCGCAGGAGCCTCAATGCGCGTCACGATCTTCGGCACCGGTTACGTGGGTCTAGTCACCGGAGCCTGTCTCGCAGAAGTAGGCAACGACGTCGTGTGCGTGGACGTGGACGCTGAGAAGATCGCGCGGCTGGAACGCGGCGAGATCCCGATCTTCGAACCCGGCCTCGCCGAGCTCGTGGAAGAAAATCGCGGCGCCGGCCGCTTGCGTTTCACGACGGACGGCCCGACTGCGATCGCGCACGGGCGCCTGATTTTCATCGCCGTCGGCACCCCGCCCGACGAAGACGGCAGCGCCGACCTGTCGCACGTGCTGTCGGTGGCGGGCGAGATCGGCACGCATCTCGCCGACTACCGCGTGATCGTCAACAAATCCACGGTGCCCGTCGGCACCGCCGATCGCGTGCGCGAGCGCATCCGCGACGCGCTCGCGGCGCGCGGCGTGGACGTCGACTTCGACGTGGTCTCGAATCCCGAGTTCCTCAAGGAAGGCGACGCGGTCAAGGACTGCATGCGGCCCGAGCGCATCGTGCTCGGCTCCGGCAGCCAGCGCGCGATCGAGCTCTTGAAGTCCCTCTATGCGCCGTTCAACCGCAATCACGAACGCATCGTGCTCATGGACGTGCGCTCGGCGGAGCTGACCAAGTACGCGGCCAACGCGATGCTCGCGACGAAGATCAGCTTCATGAACGAGATGGCGAACATCGCCGAGCGCGTGGGCGCCGACATCGAGCTCGTGCGCCACGGCATCGGCTCGGACCCGCGCATCGGCTACTCGTTCATCTACCCGGGCGCGGGCTACGGCGGCTCGTGCTTTCCGAAGGACGTGCAAGCGCTGGAACGCACCGCGCGCGCCTACGGCTACGGCGCGCGCCTGCTCGGTGCGGTCGAAGCCGTGAATCGTGATCAGAAGGAAAAATTATACGAGTTGATAAAGCGGCATTTTTCCGGCGCGCTCGCCGGCAAGACGTTCGCGGTGTGGGGGCTCGCGTTCAAGCCGAACACCGACGACATGCGCGAAGCGCCGAGCCGGCGCCTGCTCGAACAGCTCTGGGAGCAGGGCGCCCGCGTGCGGGCGTTCGACCCCGAAGCCCGCGCCGAAGCGCAGCGCATCTACGGCGAGCGCGAGGATCTCGTGCTCTGCAACGACGCATACAGCGCGCTCGAAGGCGCCGATGCGCTTGCGATCGTGACGGAATGGAAGGCGTTCTGGAGCCCGGATTTCGCGCGCATCCGCGAACGCCTGCGTACGCCCGTCATCTTCGATGGACGCAACATCTACGAGCCGCGCGCCGTGGAAGCCGCGGGGCTCGCCTACTATGGCATTGGACGCGGCCGGAGTGTCGCTGCAAGGGAGACTGCATGAAATTCGAATTGGCGCTCGATCAAGCGAAGGTGGCCGTCGTCGGCCTGGGCTATGTCGGCATGCCGCTCGCCGCGGCGCTCGGCCGCGAGTTCCCGACGCTCGGTTTCGACATCGACGAAAGCCGCGTGAAGGACCTGCGCGAAGGACACGACGCGACGGGCGAGGTCGAATCCTCCGAACTCGCCGCGGCGACGAAGCTCGCCTTCAGCGCCGATCCTGACGAGCTCGCCGGCTGCAATGTCTACATCGTCGCGGTGCCGACGCCGGTCACGCAGCACAAGTGGCCCGACTTGACGCCGCTGATCGCAGCGAGTGCGACCGTCGGGCGCGCGCTCACGCGCGGCGACATCGTCATCTACGAATCGACCGTGTACCCCGGCGCGACCGAAGAAGTGTGCGTACCGGCCCTCGAGAGCGCCTCGGGCCTGCGGTGCAACGAAGATTTCTTCGTCGGCTACAGCCCCGAACGCATCAACCCCGGCGATCGCACGCGCCGTCTCGCCGACATCGTGAAAGTGACGTCGGGCTCGACGCCCGAAGCCGCCGAATTCGTCGACGCGCTGTATCGCCGCATCGTGCGCGCGGGCACGTACCGCGCGCCGAGCATCCGCGTCGCCGAGGCGGCGAAGGCCGTCGAGAACACGCAGCGCGATGTGAATATCGCGCTCATGAACGAGCTGTCGCTGATCTTCGGCCGACTCGGTATCGATACCGAGGAAGTGCTCAAGGCAGCCGCGACGAAGTGGAATTTCCTCAATTTCCGTCCCGGCCTCGTCGGCGGCCATTGCATCGGCGTGGATCCGTACTACCTGATCCACAAGGCCAGCGAGGCGCGTCACCACCCCGAGCTCATCAGCGCGGCGCGGCGCATCAACGAAGGCATGAGCGCGCACGTCAGCACCTGCGTGCTCCGGCTCATGGCGCTCAAGCAGATCAACGTCGTCGGCAGCCGCGTGCTGGTCCTCGGCATCACGTTCAAAGAAGATTGCCCCGACCTGCGCAATACGCGCGTGCGCGAGATCGTCGACGAGCTGCGCGCCTGCCACGCGCAGGTCGACGTCGTCGATCCCCACGCCGACCCCGACGAGTGCGAACGCGAATGCGGCGTGCGCCTCATCGAGCGGCCGCCCGCGCGCACGTACGACGCGGTGATCCTCGCCGTGGCGCATCGCGAATTCCGCGAGCTCGGCGTCGAGGGCGTGCGCGCGTTCGCCAAGCCCAAGGCGGTGATCTACGACGTAAAATACCTGCTGCCCGCCGACGCGGTGGA
>DASRGX010000062.1:0-8560 GCA_035650835.1 Rudaea sp.
GGTGTTTGGCACCTCGATGTCGGCTCATCACATCCTGGGGCTGTAGCCGGTCCCAAGGGTATGGCTGTTCGCCATTTAAAGTGGTACGCGAGCTGGGTTCAGAACGTCGTGAGACAGTTCGGTCCCTATCTGTCGTGGGCGTTGGAGATTTGAGAGGGGCTGCTCCTAGTACGAGAGGACCGGAGTGGACGAACCTCTGGTGTTCCGGTTGTCACGCCAGTGGCACTGCCGGGTAGCTATGTTCGGAAGCGATAACCGCTGAAAGCATCTAAGCGGGAAGCGCGCCTCAAGATGAGATCTCCCGGGACACAAGTCCCCTAAAGGAACCATGAAGACTACGTGGTTGATAGGTCGGGTGTGTATCGCAGTAATGCCGAGCTAACCGATACTAATGATCCGTGCGGCTTGATCATATAACTCGAGTTCGTCTCGAGTCTGAGTACTCAACGCAATTCCTCGACGCACATCGCGGAGAGAGTGCGACCTTGTTACGTCCCAACCCTTTGCCGGAGCACGCGCTCAGCGCGTCTCCAGCTCCGCTTCCCTGGCGGATACAGCAGCGTGGTCCCACCCGATCCCATCCCGAACTCGGAAGTGAAACGCGCCCGCGCCGATGGTAGTGTGGCTTAAGCCATGCGAGAGTAGGTCACTGCCAGGGGCTTCTTCAATAAACCCTCGGATCTCATCCTCCGAGGGTTTTTTATTGGGTCTTACCTCCCCTCGTTCCGTCTTTGGAGCGATGCACCAGCCAGCCCGTTCAGCGCGAAACCACGCCATGGTGGCGATTTTTGCGTCCATCGAATACCTGAGTCCGGCAGCATTGCGCAGGACTTCTTCAATGCCCGCATATCTGTATACTCAGCCGTGAGATTGCCGCACGCCCCAGCTAGATGCCGACAACGTTTTCGGAGCGCTCGCCAAGCACGCTTACGCGGCTCGCGTGCTTCGTCCCCGCGATTTGCGCGTTCGTCGGTGCCGCATACGTCGAACATCGCGCGACGATACTGCTGTTGCTGACCGCCGACGTTTTGACTGTCGCCGCGACCTGCCGCGCGCTCGGTTTGGCCCGCGACGCGCGATTCGGCGAACTCGCGCTTCGGCGCGGCTTTTCGTACTTCCTGCTGCTCGGCGGCTACACCGCACTGATCGCGGTCCTCATCGGCTATCCGCTGTCGGAGCTCTCGCGCGAGGGTTCCTTCGGTGCTGCGCTCGCGGTCTCGAGTGCGGGGGTCATCGCCCTGATCGGCGTCTGGCGCTGGTGGCCGGCGTTCGGCATGGTGATGCTGTGGAAGCGGGCCTACCCGCGAGACATCGGTCCGCATCGCGGAACCGCGCTCGGACGCAGCATCGCGGGCGCATGGGAGCTCACCGACGCGAACGATCTCTTCTTCAGCCATGGCCTGCTGGCCGCGTTCTGCCTCGCCGCGTTAGCCCAGGGAGCGCTGAGCATTGCCGGCATCGAAGGCGCCGTGCCCGCAGCGCTGCGCATCCCGGCGATCGCGATCTACGGTGCGCTGCTCGCGCCGCTGGCAAGCACGCTCGTGCTCCTCCGTTCCGCGAATGCGCTGGTGCATGACCGGCGACGCGTGCGGAACGAGCACCGACGCCATGCTCCGGACGAGGCGTCCGCCGAGGCCGTCGAGCCCGCACCCGCGGTTCCCACCGGGCTCACGGGCGCGGAACTCGATAGCATGCTGCTGCGCTGCATCCGCGCGGGCCAGGCCGAGCTCGCGCTCGCAGCGCTCGAGCATGGCGCCAATCCGAATGCGGTTCCCGAACCGGACGAACGCGATCAGCGCTCGGCGCTGATGCTCGCAACGGTCAACCCCGACATGCGCCTCCTGCGCGGACTCATCGAACGCCGTGCCGACGTCAACGCGATGCACGCCGGCATCACCCCCCTGCTCGCCGCGACGCGCGATAGCTACGAAGGCAGACCGGAAGCCGTGATGATGCTGCTCACGAACGGCGCCGATCCGCGCTGCACGGATGTCGACGGCAATACGCCGTTGCACCACGCGGCGCTTGCGGCGCGACCGATCGTTGCGGCTTTGCTTTGCGATGCCGAGGCGCCGCTCAATGCAGTCAACCGGGATGGGCTAACGCCGCTCGGTGTGGCGTGCGTTGCCGCGAATTGGGAGCTCGCGCGTTACCTGCTGGAGCGCGGCGCCAAGCTCGAAGTGGAGCATGCGCAGCCCGCGATTCTCGCCGCCGCATCGGTTGCGGACGACGATCCGCAAGGCGTCAAGTTGCTCCTGAAGCGACGCGCTCGCGTGGATGCTCCAGCGGCTCTTTCACGTACGGCGCTCATGACGGCGGCGCTGCATGGCCGCGCCGCGATCGCCAAGGCCCTGCTCGAAGGCGGCGCGGCGATCGACCGCGCGGATGCGCTCGGCACGACAGCGCTGATGGAAGCCGCGCGATCGGGTGCCCACGGCGTGCTCGACGTATTCAAGGAGCATCGGCCGGCCGTCGATGCCGCGGACAATCATGGCCGCACGGCGCTCATCATCGCGAGCCAATCCAAGCAGGCGTGCGAGCAAACGGTGCGACGCCTGCTCGATCTCGGCGCCTCGCCGGACGTGCGCACGCCGGACGGCAAGCGCGCAGCCGACTATGCGGCCGCCGCCGGGCGCTGGAACGTGGTAGCCCTGCTCGACCCGACCTACCCACTGCCGGCGAGTGTCGCCAGTGTCGATACTGCCCCGCCGCGCGCGGACTCGCCCGCGCATCTCCTCGACGCGTTGCGATTCGGGCATTGGAATGTCGTCGAGAATTTCGCCGACCGTGTGCACTCGTTCGCCCCCGCCGAGCTCGCCGGCATCTTTGCCGAGCTCGCTACCTCCCGGGACGCCGGCGGCCGACGCTGGTTGCTCAATCGTGGATTGCGCCCCGACGCTTGCCTGAGCGACGGGCGTTCTCTGCTCGGCGATGCTTTCGAGCGGCTACCCGGCAGCGCCGGTGCGGTCGCGGACCTTCTCGACGCTGGCGCGCCGGCCGGCGGCAGCGACGGAATACCTCGGCTCTGCGCAGCGATGCGGAGTGAGCGCGCGGACGCGGCGCGACTCGAATCCCTGGCGCTGATGATGATCGAGCGCGGCGCCGAGTTGTTCGCTGGCGACGCCGACGGTCGCACGCCGCTCGCGCACGCCCTCGCGGCGGGGAGCATGACTTTGGTTCGCGAGCTGCTGGCGC
Organism: Rudaea sp.; assembly: GCA_035650835.1. GTDB lineage: Bacteria > Pseudomonadota > Gammaproteobacteria > Xanthomonadales > Rhodanobacteraceae > Rudaea. The sequence goes on from DASRGX010000062.1 coordinate 3,196, forward strand.
GCGGCGTCGATCCCAACGCGCGCGATCGCCGTGGCCGTACGCCGTTGTTCGACGCGCTCGCGCTGCCGGGCGAGGCGGCACAAATTGCAGTGAAGATGCTGATGTTCGCCGGTGCCGATCCCGAAGCCGTCGCCGTCAATGGCGAGACGCCGCTCGGCATCGCGCTCTCGCGCGGCACACCCGAACTCCAGGAGTGGCTGAATTGGCGGGGATGGAAGCCCCCGCAGCATCGGCTGCGCGGCACGGATTTGATCGCTGCGGCTGCTTCTGGCGATCGAGGCGCGGTGCAGAAGTTGCTGGCGCTCGGTCTGCCGATCGATGCGATCGATGCGCAAGGCGCTTCGGCGCTCCTGCGCGCAGCCGGTGGAGGGCACGCTCCCGTGGTCGAATGCCTGCTGGCCCACGGTGCCGACGCTGCGCTCGCGGCGCCGACCGGTGCTACGGCACTGAGCGCGGCCGTGAGCGCTCGCCGGGAGTCCGTCGTCGAAACGCTGCTGGCCCACGGCGTCGGCGTCGATCAGCGGCTGCCTGGCGGCGGCACGCCGCTCATGATCGCCGCGGCGCTCGGCTATCCCGAAATCGTCGCCGCCCTGCTGGCGCGCGGCGCCGCCGTCGATGCCGAGGATCTACGTGGCATGCGCGCGATCCACGCCGCCGCGCAGTTCGCGTTCCAGAGCCGCGAGGGCGAGCGTGCGAAGCGCACGGTCGAGTTGCTGCTCGTACACGGCGCACAGGTCAATGCGACCAACGCGATCGGCCAGACGCCGCTCCTGTTGCTGCTCGGTGCACGTGCGGAGCCGGGCGCGGTCGTCGACCAGCGGCAGATCCTCGCACTGCTGCCATTGCTGCTCGACCGCCGCGCCGATCTCAACGTTCAGGACAAACGCGGGGTATCTGCGTTGCACGCATGTGCGATGCACGGACTGTTGCTGCCCGCACGTGCGTTGCTCGCCGCAGGAGCCGATCGCGAGCGGCGCGACATTCTCGATCGTACGCCGCGCCAGATCGCGCATCTGCTCGGCTTCATCGACGTCGCCGCCGAGCTCGGCGGCGGGGCGGCCGTGCCGGGTGCGGCGCAGACGCTCAAGCAGCCGGCGCGCGGCTTCGATCCGGCTTGAGTCAACTCGCCGTTTCCTCGCCTTCGCTCGCGCTGTCGGCTTCGAACAGGCGCTCGAGATCGGCCAGCGCGTCGCGCGCGGACTGCATGAGCGCCGCTTCGTCGTCGTAGACGAGGTATTGCGCGCGCAACAGGTTCGCATCCTGCACGCGGAACCGCTCGACGCGCCGCGCCGCGATCTCGGGCGCGAAACCGAGATCCTCGAGCACGAGCCGCGCCATTTCGAGACTCGAATGCAGCGTCTCGCGCACGACGTCGTCGATGTTCATGTCCATGAGCCGGAACGCGTGCTGGCGATTGCGCGCGCGGGCGACGATCTTGAGATGCGGATACAGGCGTCGAACCACGCGGGCCGTGCGGATGTTCGCTTCGGGATCGTCGGTGGCGAGCACGAACACCTCGGCTTGGCCAACGCCGGCGGCGCGCAGGAGCTCGGGCCGGCTCGGATCGCCGAAGTAGATGCTGCTGCCGAAGCGGCGCGAAAAATCGACCTGCTCGGCCGAGGTCTCGAGCGCCGTGAACGCGATGCGCTGCGCGCGCAGGATGCGCGCGACGATCTGGCCCATGCGGCCGTAGCCCGCGATGATGACGCGCGGCTTGTCGTCACGGATGTCGTCGAACGCGCGGTCGGGCGCGCTCTTGCGCGTTGCGAGCCAATGTCCGGCAGCGATGACCGCCAGCGGCGTCAGTGCCATCGACAATGTGACCGCGACGATGAGGAGGTCGCCCTGTGCGGCGTCGAGGAGAGCCGTCTGCACGGCGAGGTTGAGCACGACGAACGCGAACTCGCCGCCGCCCGCGAGCACGACGGCGAGGCGGACCGCGCCGCCGAAATCGAGCTTGCCGGAGACCCTCGCGATGCCGAGCAGCACGAGTACCTTGAACGTCAGCATGGCGAGGACGACGAGCGCGATCTCGACGGGCTGTTGGCGTACGAGATCGAGATCGAGCGACACACCGACGCTCAGGAAGAACAGGCCAAGCAGCAGACCTTTGAACGGTTCGATCTGCGATTCGATCTCGTGACGGAATTCCGAGTCGGCGAGCAGCACCCCGGCCAGGAACGCACCGAGCGCCATTTGCATGCCGGCGAGCTGCATGAGCCAGGCCGTGCCGAGCACGACGAGCAGCGCGGTGGCCGTGAACACTTCGGAGATCTGCGTGGCGGCGACGACGCGGAATACCGGACGCAACAAGTAGCGGCCGCCGATCGCGATGCCGGCGATGACGCCGACGACTTTGAGAGCGGCCATGCCTTCGGACGTCTCGGCGGTCGCCGAGCCTTGCATGCCGAGCAGCGGCACGAGCGCGAGGATCGGAATTGCGGCGAGATCCTGGAACAGCAGGATCGCGAACGAGATGCGCCCGTGCGGGCTGCCGAGTTCCTTGCGTTCGGCGAGCGTCTGGAGGCCGATGGCCGTGGACGACAGTGCGAGGCTCAAGCCGACGATCAACGCCGGCTTCCACGCGAGGCCGGCGGCAAGCGCCACGCCGCCGAGCAGCATCGCGGAAAACACCACCTGCAGCAGACCCGCGCCGAACACCGCATGGCGCATGAGCCACAAGCGCTGCGGCGACAATTCGAGGCCGATCACGAACAGGAGCAGGATCACGCCGAGCTCGGAGAATTCGCTTGCCTGGCGCATGTCCGGCGCGAGCCCAAGCAAGTGCGGACCGATCAGCGCGCCCGCGCCGAGATAACCGAGCACCGCGCCGAGGCCCCAACGCTTGGACAGCGACACCGCGATCACGGCCGCCGTCAGGAACATCACCGCGTATTGCAAAAAATGGGAAGTTTCCACATCGATACTCCACGCCGCGCCATTATAGACGCGCCGGCCCGGGATCCGCGCCGCATCATCTCAATGCCTGAGATGGCCGGCGCGCATGCTGCGCTCCCGATTTGCCGGAGACCGCCATGCAACGCCAAATGCCCTGTGCCGCGACTCGGTCCAGCGACGTGCTACCGCTTGCGCTTTGGATCTGGCTTCTGGCCGGCCTCGCCGCGCTCGCCGCGTTCCCGGAACTGCGCAGCCGCGATGCCTGGTTCGGCTGGTTGCCGTTCTGGCTCGTCGTCGCGCCGCTCATCGACCTCGCGATCCTGCGCCGTGCACGCCTGGGCAGCCTCGCGCGCGCGGCGTTCGCACGCGCGGCAAGGCGCCGTCATCGGCGCCGCCAAGCGCGGCGCGTACAGCGCAGGCGTGTGCTGATGCCTTTGCGTATCTCGCGCGCGCTCAGTCGGTGAGCCCGAGGCGCTTGCGCTCCATGCGCCGCAGGAATTCGCCCATGATGCGCCGGTACAGGTCTTCGCCGAGGTACGCGTCTTCGATGCCGGCGTCGATCGAGGGGTTATCGTTCATCTCGATGACGACAATGCGGTCGCCCACCTGCTTGAGATCGACGCCGTAAAGCCCGTCGCCGATCGGCGCGGTGGCCTTGAGCGCGAGCTTGACCACTTCGGCGGGAGCGTCGCGGATCGGCAGCGTCTTGAAGCCGCCCGAGCGCTGCGCGCCGTTGCCGGCGTGGTTGTAGATCTGCCAGTGGCCGCGCGACATGTAGTACTGGCACGCGTAGAGCGCCTGGCCATCGAGGATGCCGATGCGCCAATCGAATTCGGTGAACATGAATTCCTGCGCGAGCACGAGGGCCGTGTGCTGGAACAGATCGTCGGCGGCTTCCTTGAGCTGCTCGGTCGTCTCCACCTTCACGATGCCGCGCGAGAACGAGCCGTCGGGAATCTTGAGCACGATCGGGAAACCGAGCAGGTCGGGCAGCTCGTTGAGTCTTTTCGCGTCGTCGCGGTACAGGATTTCGGTGCGCGGCGTCGGCAGCTTGCGCGACTTGAGCAGGTCGTGCAGGTAGATCTTGTTCGTGCATTTCAAGATCGAGCCCGGATCGTCGATGACGACCATGTCCTCCTTTTCGGCCTTGTTGGCGAAGCGGTAGGTGTGGTTGTCGAGCGCGGTCGTCTCGCGGATGAACAGGCCGTCGTACTCGGCGATGCGCGGATAGTCGTTCTTGGTGATGCTCTCGACTTCGATGCCGATTTCCTTGCCGGCTTCGACGAACGCCTTCAGCGCGCGCTTGTTCGACGGCGGCATCACCTCGTTCGCGTCGACGAGCATGGCGACGTCGTAGCGGTACTTGCGCCGGGAGCGCGGTTTGCGCCAGAGCTTCTTCGAGAATTTATCGAGCGCCTGCGCGAACGAGTCCTCCTGCGGATCGGCGAGCGTATGCAGGCTGGCGGGTTTTATCGCGCTGATCTGCCACACCTTGCTGCGCTCGAACTCGAGGCGCAGGATCGGGCACGGGAACGTCTCGAACACCTGGCGGGCGAGGTCGGCCAGCGGGACGTAGCTCGTTTCGCCGAAGTACACGAGCACGCCGAAATCGGTGGTGTCGCCGCTGCCTTCGGGCAGGAACTTCGTGAGTTTCTGGTTCAAATCCTCGATGTCGAGGCCGTACAGCGCGCGTTTGCGCAGATCGTTGATCGTGCGCACGGACGGGATCACCTTGTGCCCGCGCGCTTCCGCCAGCAGCGACACGTAGTAGCCGACGCCCAGATACTTGTAGCTGCGGCAGAGATTGATGACCTGTACGCGCTCGTCGTCCGTGGCGATCGTCTCCTTGAGATAATCCTGCGCGGCGACGACGTTGTCCGAGGGGTAGTACGAGCCCCAGTCCGACGATTTCTCCACCACGATGACGAGCCGGCTCATGCGCGATCAGCCGGCAAAACTATACTTTTCTGCAACGTTGGCGGTTCCGACATGGCGCTTCGCTTGCGTGCGGCGCTTAAGTTTGACACAGCATGCGGCATGCGCAAGCCCGCCGCGTGAACTCCGGCTGACCATTGCGGGAACCGCCGCCGCTCGACTAGGCTCGGTCCACCATGATGACTCGTGCGTACCGCATCCGCCGCGCCGAACGCGAGGACCTCGACGCCCTCGTCGCGCTCGAGCGCCGCGCGTTCACGACCGATCACCTGTCCGCTCGCCAGTACCGGCGGCACATCGACAGCCCGACCGCCGTCGTGCTCGTGGCCGTCTCAGGCGCGCGACTGCTCGGCAAGGCGGTCGTATTCCTCCGCGCGGGGACCGACGTGGCACGGCTCTATTCGATCGCCGTTGCCGACGAGGCGCGCGGCACGGGTCTTGGCGCGGCCCTGCTCGCGGCGGCCGAACACGAGGCCGCTCGCCGTGGCTGCCGGCGCATGCGGCTGGAGGTGCGGCAGGACAACGCGGGTGC
>DASRGX010000063.1:0-11177 GCA_035650835.1 Rudaea sp.
ACCCAGGCGTGATACTTGAGCGCGGTCTCGTTCGGCACCGGCTTCACGAGGACGCGGCGCGCGCCTTGGTCGCTCGGCTTGGCGTTGACGGTGAGCTCGACGGGTTGCCCAGGCGCGATCTCGAGCAACCGGTACGGATTGTCGCGCGCGCCGAGCTCCTGGCCGTTGATCGCGAGCACGTAGTCGCCGACGTGCACGTCGATGCCCACCTCGGTGAGCGGAGAGCGGTAGCGCTCCTCGTCGTTCTCGCCCTGCATGATGCTCTTGATGCGGTAGCGGCCGGCGTTCTTGTCGAGCTCGAACGTGGCGCCGAGCAAACCGACCGTGGGCTTCTTCGGCAGTTTGAGATCGCCGCCCGACACGTACGCGTGCGAGTTGCTGAGTTCGGCGACCATCTGCCCGAGCACGTAGTTGAGATCGGAACGGTCGCCGACATAGGCGAGCAGCGGTTCGTATTTCGCGCGCAGCGCGTTCCAGTCGTAGCCGTTCATGTTGACGGCGTAGAAATAGTCGCGGTAGCGGCGCCAGACTTCGCGGAAGATCTCGGCGAATTCCTCGCGCGGCTCGCGCGTCAGCGTGAGGCCGCTCGTGGCGACCGTCTTGCCGTCCTTGCCGTCGCCGTCCACGTCGTACACCTTGAACGTATTCCCGCTCTGCACCATGAGCTTGTCGCCGTCGTCGGACAATGCCACATTGTCCACATTTTCAACGAGCGTCTTGTCCTTGCGATCCTTGATCTTGTACGCATGGATCTGCGGCTTGAAGCGGCCGTCACGGCCGTAGTACTGGCCGTCGCTGACCGCATAGACGATGTATTTGTCGGTCACCGCCAGCGACTGGATGTTGTCGGCGTCGATCGGCGCGCGCGTGAGGCGCGCGGCGAGGCCGTCGAAATCGATGCGCTCGGTCTCGGCTTTGTCGTCGTCCTTGTCCTTGTCCTTCTTCTTCGCTTTGTCCTCGTTCTTCCCGGCGCCCGACTCTTCGTTCTGCACCGGGAACGGGCTCGGGCCGTCTTTCTGCAGGGTGAGCGCATAGATCCCGACGTTGCGGTTGGCGGCGAAGTTCCATTCGATCGCGCTGATCTGGGGCGCCCACTCGCGCGCGCCGAGGAAATAAAGGAACTTGCCGTCCGGCGAGAAGGCCGGCCCCGACTCGCCGAACAGCGGATCGGTGACGCGCACGCTCTTGCCGCTCGTCACACCCCAGAGGAAGACCGAGCTTTGGCCGTTGTCCTCGTTGAGCGTGTAGGCGAGGTACCCGCCCTTGGCCGACCAGACGTAGTCGCGTTGCAGGCCGAACGGGTCCTTGGCGATTTCGGCGACCTTGCCGCTGACGAAATCGAGCACGTGGATGCGGTTGGCGCTGTCGCTGAACGCGAGGCGCTTGCCGTCGGGCGACCAGCGCGGCGCGTACAGCCGTCCCAAATTTTCGTGCGTGAGCTGACGCGGCGCATCGCCGCCGTCGGCGTCGCGCGACCAGATCGCTTCCTCGCCGCTTGCGTCCGAGACGTAGGCGATGCGGCGGCCGTTCGGCGACCATGCCGCTTCGCGCTCGTGCGCGCCCGGCGTGTGGCTCAGGTTGCGCGTGATGCCGTTCTCGACGGGCACGCTGAACAGATCGCCGCGCGCGACGAAGAAGGCGCGCTCGCCGTGCGGGCTCAAGCCGAATTGCTCGATCTTGTCGGACACGGCCAGCGTCTCGGCGCGCGTGCGGGCGCCGTCGGTCGGCACCGCGATCGTGACGGCGCGGTCCTGGTTCGTATTGACGTCGTAGACGCGCAGCTCGCCGCCGAGTTCGTAGACGATATGGCCGGCGCGATCGCCGCTCGCCCAGCGCACGTCGAAGTTGCGGTGCTTCGTGAGCTGCGTCGTCTGCCCGCTCGCGATGTCGTAGCGGTAGAGGTTCAGCACGTCGTCGCGGTCGGAAACGAAATAGATCGCGTTGCCGATCCAGATCGGATCGCGGTCCGTACGCGGATGATTCGTGATGTTGCGGCCCTGCTGCGTGGCGAGGTCGAAGATGTAAAGATCCTGCGCCCAGCCGCCCTGATAACGGTCCCAGGTGCGAAAGTCGCGGAACAGCGGCGAGTAGACGAGCTCTTTGCCGTCCGGGGAATACTGGCCCACGCCCGCGAACGGCATCGGCAGGGCTTCGGGCAGACCGCCCTCCTTCGCCACGGTGTAGAGCCGCGGCTGTGCGAGCGCGAAGGTGTCGATGTAGGCACGGAACAGGATGCGCGAGCCATCGGGGGTCCAGCCGTAAACCTGGTTGTCGAACCCCCAACGTTGCGGCAGCGGGCCGATCGAGGGGTAGTACGTGAGCTGAGTCGGAACGCCGCCCGCAGCCGGCATCGTGTAGACCTGGTCTTCGCCCGAATATTCGCCCGTGAACGCGATCTGCGAGCAATCCGGCGAGAATTTCGCAGATTCCTGCAGCCCGGGGCCGGCCGTCAGCCGTACCGCCGTGCCGCCCTGCGCAGAGACGGTCCACAGATCGCCGCCGTAGGTGAACACGATGCGATCGTTGCAGATGTCGGGGAAGCGCAAAAGCTTGGTCTGCGCGAACGCGGCAGGAGCGAGCGCACAGAACGCGAGCGCGGCAGCGCAACGCAGCGGATGGCGGATGGACATCGGGATTCCTCGGCAGACATCGGGGCGCCGGCATTCTAGCCGCCGCACGGCGAGGCGGCAGCGGACGGAAGTCATGCGCGCGTCATGCTGCTAGAATCTTCGCATTGCCAGCCAGGGAGGACCCGCATGCCCGCATCGGCGCAGCGTTATTACTTGAGCATCGACGATCTGGCACGCGCGCGCGGTTCGATCGCCGAATTGTCGTTCCACGGCAGCTCGCCGGACGGCTTCGCGGCGCAGTTGCAGGCGGCGCTGCGCGAGCCTGCGCTCTGGGAACGCTGGCGCGCGATGCAGCCCGATCCCGATGCGGTCGACCCCGGCCTCGGCGCGAGCGATCCGATCGCGAGCGTCATCGCCAAGCAGACCGACCTGCACTGCGATGCCGAAGTCGTCACGCGGCTTCCGCATGCGGTGCTCAAGCACCGGCTTTGCCTGCTCATCGGCTCGCATTGGCGCCTGCGCGACGTGCGCGCGGTTTGAACTCGCCTGGAGTGAAGATCCATCGGCGAGAGCGCCCGCACGATTAGCCCGTGTTCTGCACGCCCGCGGCGATGCCGTTCACGGTGGCGACGAGCGCGCGCATGAGCGCCGCGTCGCTGCTGCCGCTCGCACGCCAACGCTCGAGCAGGTCCACCTGCAAGAGGCTGATCGGGTCGACGTAAGGATTCCTCAAGCGGATCGACATGCGCAGGCGCCGATCGTGGGCGAGCAGCGTGTCGTTGCCGCGGATCGCGAGCACGGCGGCGTGCGTGCGTTCGAATTCGGCGGCGATACGCGGGAAGAAGCGGGCGTGCAGCGCCCCGGACAGGCGTGAGTAGCGTTCGAAAATCGCGATGTCCGATTTGGCGAGCACCATCTCGACGTCTTCGACGAGCGTACCGAAAAAGGCCCAGTCGCGCGCCATTTCGCGCATCGCATCGAGACCGTAGCGAGCGATGCCCGCATCGAGCCCCGCGCCCACGCCGTACCAAGCCGTCAGACCGGCACGGTTCTGCGACCAGGCGAACACCCACGGAATGGCACGCAGGCGCTCGATACCGCCGCTTCCTGCGCGGCGTGGCGGCCGCGAGCCGATGTGCAGGCGTTCGATGACGTCGATGGGCGTCGCTGCGCGAAAATAGTCGGGGAAGTCGGCGTCGCGATGCACGAGCGCCGCGTAGGCGTCGCGCGCGATCTCGGCCATCGTCGCGGCCATCTCGCGCCAGCGCGTCTCGCGCGGCTCGGGGGGACGCGGTCTCAGCGTGGCGCGCAGCACGGCGGCGGCGGTCTGCTCGAGATTGCGCAACGCGATGGCGCGGATGCCGTACTTGCGATGGATGACCTCGCCCTGCTCGGTGAGCCTGAGCCAGCCGTCGACCGAGCCGCGCGGCGCGGCGATGACGGCCCGTTCGGTCTTGCCGCCGCCCCGGCTGATCGAACCGCCGCGGCCATGGAAGAACACGATGCGCACGCCGCGTGCGTGGGCGAGTTCGGTCAGCGCTACCTGAGCGCGCTGCAGCGACCAGCGCGAGGCGAACAAGCCGCCGTCCTTGGCGCTGTCGGAATAGCCGAGCATCACGACCTGGCGCTCGCCGCGAGCGGCGAGGTGCGCACGATACGCCGGTTCGGCGAGCAGCGTTTCGAGGATCTCGGGTGCCGCTCGCAAATCGTCGATCGTCTCGAACAAGGGCGCGACGTCGAGCGGCACCGCGCCCGACTCGTCGACGCAGCCCGCCATGCGTGCCAGCGCGAGCACGGCCAGGACGTCGGCGGCGCTGTGGCTCATGCTGACGATGTACGGACCGAATGCCGCTTCACCGTAGCGCCGCTGGGCATCGCGCAAGACGCGGAACACCTCGAGCACGGGATGCCCCACGCGGCGTGCGGCGACGCCCGCGTCGAGCAAGGCCGCAAGACGTCGGCGACGCTCGAGAGCACTCTGCTGTGTCCACGCCGCATCGTCGAGCAAGAGCGCGAGCGCCGCATCGTGCGCGGCGGACTCCTGGCGCAGATCGAGCGTCGCGAGGTGCAAACCGAACGCCTCGATGCGTTGCAATAGCCGGCGTACGGCGTTGCCGCCGGCGTGCTCGCCGAGATGCGCGTGCAGACTGGCCTCGATGAGGCCGATGTCGGCGTGGAACTCCCGTGCGTGCGCATAACCTTCCGCGCGCCCCTCGGCCGTGGCGGCGAGCCGCGCCGCGATCAAGCTCAGGAGCTGCCGATACGGCATGTCGTCGTAGCGCGCCTTGAGCTTGCGCGCAGCTTTCGGCAGGCGACGACGGTACTCGTCGACGCGCGCGAGCACCTCGCCCGACACGCCGATCTCCGAAAGCGATTGCGTGAGCAGGCGGCCGAGATCGCGCAGCTCTCGCCGGTAGGCGCCGACGACGAGGCGGCGCTGCGCTGCGAGCGTGGCCTCGATCGTCGCTGCACCCACGTTGGGATTGCCGTCCATGTCGCCGCCGACCCAGGTGCCGAAACTCAGCACCGCGCCGAGCGGCGTGTCGAAGCCGGCGTGCTCGAGCGCCGCTTGGAATGCGGCATGGAACGACGGCAGCTCGGCATAGAGCACGTCGACGAGGAAATAGCCGACATGCTCCATTTCGTCGATGACGCGCGGTCGCTCGCTCGCGTGCTCGGCCGTCTGCCAGCCCGCGGCGAGTGCCGTGCGCATGCGTTCGTCGTCGGCGCGACGCTCGCTCGGCGTACGCGTGCGGTCGAGATCGGCGAGGAGACCGTCGACGAGCGCCTGTTCCTTGTCGAGCAGCGAGCGCCGGACCGCCTCGGTCGGATGTGCGGTGAGCACGGGCTCGATGCGCAGACGCGCGACGGCGGATTTCATCTCCTCGACGGTCACGCCGGCGGCCGCCAACGCAGCGAGCGCCTCGCGCAGGCTGCCTGGCTGGGGCGCGGCGCCGGCGCGCTCGTAGTCGCGGCGTCGACGGATGCGATGCACGCGCTCGGCCACGTTGACTGCGAGGAAATACGTGTGGAAGGCACGCACGAGCGCCCCGGCGCGCGCGGGATCGATCGCGCACAGGAGGCCGGCGAGTTCGTCTGCCGGCGCCGCGTTCTCGCGCCGCCGGATCGCCGCCGTGCGCACGGCTTCCACTTCGGCCAGGAACTCAGGCCCGCGCTGCTCCGCGATGAGTTCCCCGACCAACGTGCCGAGCCGGTTGACGTCCTCGCGCAGCGGCGCGTCGGTTCGCGGAAATTCGATGTCGCGCAGGTTCTCGGCGCGCAATTTCGTAGCGTGCATGGCGGCACCCCGATGGCTTTCCAAGGCTACATCCATCGCGTTGTGCATTGCAACAAAACGGACGGGCCGAACGGCACATGGCGCGCAGACTCGCATGGGGGTATGGTGTGCGGCCTTTTGCCCCGGTTTACTCTTGAAGGGATACGACCACATGTTCCGCTCGCGCCCATTGATTCTCGCCATGAGCATCGCATTGACCGCTTGCAGCACCTCCGCACCGCATAAGACCGAAACGCCGCCGGCCGCTCCACCAACTGCCGCCGCGCAACCGGCCGCGGTCAATCCGTTCCTCCAGCCGAGTCCGTTGCAGTACCAGGCTCCTCCTTTCGACAAGATCAAGGACACCGACTACCAGCCGGCGATCGAAGAGGGCATGAAGCAGCAGCTCGCCGAAGTCGAGGCGATCGCGAACCGCACCGATCCGCCGACGTTCGACAATACGATCGTGGCCATGGAGCGCTCCGGCGCTTTGCTTACGCGCGTGAGCAAGGTGTTCAACGCCGTCGTGCAAGCGAACACGAACGACGCATTGCAAAAGGTGCAGGAAGAGGAAGCGCCGAAGCTCGCCGCCCATCAGGACGCGATCTACCTGAATCCGAAGCTCTTTGCGCGCATCAAGGCGCTGTACGACGGCCGCGACCGCCTCGATGCGGAGTCGAAGTACCTGACCGAGCGCTACTACCGCAACTTCGTCCGTGCCGGCGCGCAACTCTCCGACGCGGATCAGGCGAAGCTGCGCGATCTCAACAAAGAAGAATCGACCCTGAGCACGGATTTCCAGAACAAGCTTCTGGCCGGCACGAAAGCCGGTGCGCTCGTCACGCACGATCCGGCCGAATTCGCCGGCTTGAGCGAAGGCGAACTCGCCGCAGCCGCCGCGGCGGCCAAGGAGCGCAAGCTCGATGGCGCATACGTGCTGCCGCTGCAGAACACGACGCAGCAGCCTGCGCAGGTCGAGCTCACGAGTCGCGCGACGCGCGAGAAGCTGTTCAAGGCCTCGACCGAGCGCACCGAACATGGCGACGCGAACGACACACGTGCCACCATTGAGCGCCTTGCACAGCTGCGCGCACAGAAAGCGAAGCTGCTCGGCTATCCGAACTACGCGGCCTACAGCCTCGACGATCAGATGGCCAAGACGCCGCAGCATGCGATCAAGCTCATGACCGACATGGTGCCCGCCGCCGTCGGCAAGGCGAAGAGCGAGGCGGCGAGGATGCAGCGCGAAGTCGACAAGCACAAAGGCGGCTTCAAGCTCGCACCCTGGGACTGGCAGTTCTACGCGGAACAGGTCCGCAAGTCCGACTACGATCTCGATGAAGCCAAGATCAAGCGTTATTTCGAGCTCGATCGCGTGTTGCACGACGGCGTTTTCTTCGCCGCGAACAAGCTCTACGGCCTCACGTTCAAGGAGCGCCACGACCTGCCCGTCTACCAGCCCGACGTGCGCGTATTCGAGGTGTTCGATGCCGACGGCAAGTCGCTCGCGATCTGGTACGCCGATTACTACAAGCGCGACAACAAAGCCGGCGGCGCGTGGATGGACAGCTTCGTCGACCAGAGCACGCTGCTCGGCACGCATCCGGTCGTGTTCAACGTCTGCAACTTCACGAAGCCTGCTGCAGGCCAGCCGGCGCTGCTGAGCTTCGACGACGTGACCACGATGTTCCACGAATTCGGCCATGCCTTGCACGGCATGTTCTCGAACGTGAAGTATCCGCTGCTCGCCGGCACGAATACGACGCGCGACTTCGTCGAATTCCCGTCGCAGTTCAACGAGCACTGGGCCAGCGAACCGAGCGTGTTCGCGAATTTCGCCAAGGATTACCAGAGCGGCGAACCGATGCCCGCGGAGTTGGTCGCGAAGATCAAGAAGGCACGCACGTTCAACCAAGGCTTCGCGACGACGGAATACCTCGCCGCCGCACTGCTCGACCAGGCGTGGCACACGCTGCCCCCGGACGCGCCGAAGCAGGACGTCGACAAGTTCGAGGCCGAATCGCTCAAGCGCTTCCATGTCGATTACGCGCTCGTGCCGCCGCGCTACCGCTCGAGCTACTTCGCGCACATCTGGAGCAACGGCTATTCGGCCGGCTACTACGCGTATCTGTGGAGCGAAGTGCTCGACGACGACGCTTTCTACTGGTTCCGCGAACACGGCGGCATGACGCGCGAGAACGGCCAGCGTTTCCGCGACATGATCCTCTCGCGCGGCAGCACCGAGGAAATGGACGTGCTGTACCGCGCCTTCCGCGGGCGCGATCCGAGCGTCGAGCCGCTGCTCGAACAGCGCGGGCTCAAGGCCGAGAAGAAGCCGGCTGCGCCGGAGCACGCGCAGAAGAAGTCCAAACCCTGAAGGCGTTACCACGGAACGGGGCCGATCGGCCTCGTTCCGCGGCACGGTTCAACACGTGCGGAAATTGGCGGAACGCGCGGCTCGCCGGTCGAACGTCGCCGTGTGCTCGCAGCCTTCCGCGATATTGATCGAGGCGATCAATACATCGGAAAAATCGGCTCCGCGGCGATAGCCGTCGAGTGCCTGCCAAGCCAGATCGGGCGATTGCACGCGCAGGCAGTCGGTTTCGAAAAGGCGCTGGAGCGTCGCTGCGATCTGCCCGCGCGAGTAGCCGTAGCCCGATTCCAGCACCCAGACGAGCTCGCAGAGCACGACGTGGTTCACGAAGCCGGGGATCTCGCGACTCAGGCGATGTTCGAAGAGGCGCGCCGCCCGATTGGCCTGCCCCGGATCGTCTTGCACGATGTACCGGACCAGGACGTTCGTATCGAGGCCGATCATCCGCGCGAGATACGCCTGCGCCCGCGGATCACCTTGTCCATCTGAGCCACCGTCAACGCCTTGTGCGGCTTGGGCAGGAAACCCTTGAGATCGGTCACTTTGCGGGTCGCTGCGCGCAGCATGACGCCGTTTTCGCGCACGACGAACTCGATGCGATCGCCGGGATGCAAATCCAGATAGTCCCTGATTTCTTTGGGAATCGTGGTTTGCCCCTTGCTCGTGAGCGTCGAGCTGTTCATTTCCTTACTTCCTGCCATCTTCCTTACTTTAGCACGAAGTAAGGATAACCCAGGAGCCCCGCTCAGTACGCGAATTCGGCGAACAGCGGATCGATGCTGCCGTTCCATTTGGTGCGGAAGAGCTCGAGCTTGCGCTCGGCCGGGGTCTGGTTCGCCTGCGCGTATTCGATGAGCGGCTCGAGGAACACCGCTTCGGTCGCGCCGCTCGCATTGCGCCGGTCGCGTCGGGCGAGGCCCTGCCCCGCGATCTTGAGCGCCTCGATCGCGAGGTCGCGCACCGTGCCGCCGCGGAACGGCAGCTTGAGCGCGCGCTGCGGCACGCCGTCGCGCAGCGCGTGGCGTTCCTCGCGCGTGAAATCCTTGACGAGATCCCAGGCGGCGTCGAGCGCCGCATCGTCGTAGAGCAAGCCGACCCAGAATGCCGGTAGACCGCACAGGCGATTCCAGCGCCCCCCGTCGGCGCCGCGCATTTCGAGGTATTTCTTGAGCCGCACTTCGGGGAATGCCGTGGTCGTGTGGTCGGCCCAGTCCTTGAGCGTCGGCAGCGTCCCGGGCAGTTCCGCGAGCTTGCCGGCGAGGAAATCGCGGAAGGATTTGCCGGCGAGGTCGATGTAGCGTCCGTCGCGATAGCTGAAATACATCGGCACGTCGAGCAGGTAGTCGACGTAGCGTTCGAAACCGAAACCGTCTTCGAAGACGAAATCGAGCATGCCCGTGCGGTCGGGATCGGTATCGGTCCAGATATGCGAGCGATAGCTCAAGTAGCCGTTCGGCTTGCCTTCGGTGAACGGCGAATCGGCGAACAGCGCCGTCGCCACGGGCTGCAGCGCGAGCGCGACGCGGAACTTCTTGACCATGTCCGCTTCGTCGGCGAAGTCGAGATTCACCTGCACGGTGCAGGTGCGCGTCATCATGTCGAGGCCGAGGTTGCCCTTGAGCGGCATGTAGCGGCGCATGATCGCGTAGCGGCCTTTCGGCATCCACGGCATGTCGTCGCGCCGCCACTTGGGCTGGAAACCCATGCCGAGGAAGCCGAGGCCGAGCTCGTCGGCGACCGCTTTGACTTCTTCGAGGTGCCCGCTGACTTCGCAGCACGTATCGTGGATCGTGTCGAGCTGCCCACCGGACAGCTCGAGCTGGCCCGCAGGCTCGAGCGTGATCGAACCGTCGCCGCGCGTGAGCGCGATGACGTTGTCGCCCTCGCGCACCGGCGTCCAGCCGAAGCGCGTGAGGCCGTTGAGCATCGCGCCGATGCCGCGCTCGCCTTCGTACGGCGGCGGCTTGAGATCGTCGAGCCTGAAACCGAATTTCTCGTGTTCCGTGCCGATTTTCCAGCGTTCCTTGGAGCGCGCACCCGAGGCGATGTAGTCGACGAGCTGCTCGCGGCGCGTGATCGGCGTTTCCTTGACGGCGCTGGGTCCGGACATGGCGGGATCGACTCGAAGGGAATCTGCGATCTTGGGGCGTCCGGCCGAATCAAAAGGCCACGGCCGGCGGCACGCCGATGCGTGCGAGGACAAGACCCGTTTCAGCGCGGTTTCATGTCACGCTGACAGCAAGGCCGCGATCGCCGCACGCGCCTCGTCGATGCCTTGTCGGCCGAGCGCGGAAAAAAGCTGCACCGAGGCCGGCGATCCCAAGGCGGCGCATTCCTTGCGCACGGCCGCGAGCGTGCGCGCCGCCTCGCCGCGCGCGAGCTTGTCGGCTTTCGTCAAGAGCACGTGGCAGGCGAGGCCGATATCGCGGCAGTAGGCGAGCATCTGCCGATCGAATTCCTTGAGCGGATGGCGGCTGTCCATGATCAGCACCACGCCGCGCAGCGATTCGCGCTCGCGCAGATACGCGTCGATCGCTTCGCGCCACTGCGCGCGCATGGCTTCGGGCACCTTCGCGTAGCCGTAGCCCGGCAGGTCGACGAGACGACGCCCGTCATCGAGCGCGAACACGTTGAGCAGCTGCGTGCGCCCCGGCGTTTTCGAGGTGCGTGCGAGGCCGGACTGGTCGCAGACGGCGTTGAGCGCGGTCGATTTGCCGGCGTTGGAGCGTCCTGCGAATGCCACCTCGACGCCTGTGTCCGGCGGCAGGCGGTTGGGGGTCGGCGCACTCAGCACGAATCGCGCTGAGCGGAACGGATTCGTCGGCATGACGGTTTGACCATGTCGGGGGCGGCTGGGATAATTCGCGCCTTGTGCCGGCGTTTCGCACAACGCGAACGGCGGCTTCTGGCATACCCTCGGAGTGAAGTGTATGAGTTTTCGGCAGGTGATTGCTCT
>DASRGX010000064.1:0-5740 GCA_035650835.1 Rudaea sp.
GCTACGAGCAGCCGGTCAACAACTACTTCGCAAGCGTTTTCTACGGCGTCACCGTCCTGTCGCCAAAAGATGCCTGGGCGGTGGGATACGAGGAAGCTAGCGAGCAGTCTCAGGTACCGCAAACGCTCATCGAGCACTGGAATGGTTCTGCGTGGAGCGTCGTTCCGAGCCCAGACGAGAACCCCAAAGGGCCGTACAAGCTGAATAATACTCTTTACAGCGTTGTCTCACGATCGGCTACCGACGTTTGGGCGGTAGGCTTCTGGACTTCCCCTGATGCCGGTCCCCTGCGAGCTCTTTTTCTCCACTGGAATGGAAAAGCGTGGCACATTGCCGCGGGTCCGCCTGCGCTTGAGTCCAAGGAAAGCAGACAAGATAGCTCGCTACTCGGCATTACTAAACTGCCTTCCAGCGAGTTGTGGGCAGTCGGCAATCAATCAATTCCATCCGTCTGCTGTTCTCGGACACTAACCGTCCAAGCAAAAAAGTCGCCGTGACAAAGGAACGTTAACGCTAGACATTCGCCGTTACCGCCATTGCACGCAGAGACCGTCGAACTCCTCGAGGGTCGCGATGCTGCGCACCCGCGGCGACGGCACCGAAGCGGCAACGCGCGCGCCGGCTGCGCCGCCGAGCATCACATCGACGCCCGCCGGCAATCCCGCATCAAGCTGGCGGGCGTACTCGATCGCTTCTTCTTGCGGCAAGGCTTCCTGCGTCATGCCGATAACGACCGCTGCTGCGTGCAGCTGCCGTGCCGCGGCAATCACCTGCGCCGCCGGGACCGTCACGCCAAGGTTGCAGGCGGCTACGCCGCGCGCGGCGGCCAGCAGCGCCGCCAAGCCGATGCCGAAACCGTGGCGCTCGAAAGGGGGCGTGGCAAAAACGACGCGCGGGCCGGGCGCTACGAGCCGCTGCAGCGTGCCTGCAACGCCGAGCACTTCGTTTGAAAGAAAGTGCTCTTGCCAGATTGCTAGTTCGCCGCTATCCCATTGTCGCCCAACTTCGCGCAGTGCAGGCGCGAGAATTTCAAGCACCAACTCGCGCACGGGGACCAGCAGTGCCGCGACGCGGAGGATTTGCGACGCAGTGGCAAGATCGTGAGCGTGCATTGCGTCGAGCAGGCGCGCGACGACGTCGGCGTTGGCGCCGTTCTCCGCCGGTTTGCGGTCGAGCAGTTCTTCGAGCTGTTCGTCGCTGAGCTGCGCGACGTGCCGGATCCGATGCCCTAGCCGCGTTGCTTCGCGCGCCAACGTAAGGCGCGCGACGTCTTCATCGCTATAGAGCCGCACGCCCGAAGCGTTGCGTGCCGGTTCCACGATCTTGTAGCGCCGTTCCCAGGAACGGATGACGTCGGGCGAGAGATTCGCCATACGAGCGACGGCGGCAATCGAATGTTTCATCGGCGAATCGTCCTTCCACGCCACGTTAGGCGGCCCCGCGCTCCGGCCACGGCAATGCCGAGCGCACCCGCCGTCGCAATGGCGGCAGCCGCCGGCGCGAGCACGACGCCGGCCGGGCTTTCACGCATACGCAAGGCGAGCACGACGCGCGCCACGATGCCGGCTGCAACGGCGCCTGCCGCGATTGCCGGAACGAACGGCAGCAGCACGTAGGGCAACGCGAACGCCGTCGCCTGCCAGAGCGCAAACGCTGCGCAGGCGGCGATACCGCCGCCGCCGTACAGCGATCGCCCCAAGCTGCCGATGGCGGCGCGCAGTGATCCGTATCCGCGCGTACCGGCAATCGAGGCCGCGCTCGCAAAAGCGACGGCGTAGCCGCAGCGCGCGAGATTGCGTGCCAACGCGACGTCTTCCACGGTATCGTCGATTGCCGCGTGGCCGCCGCAACGGTGATAGGCGTGCGCTTCCACCAAGAAGATCTGCCCGTTTCCGGCGACGAAACGCGGATCGCCGTCGCGCGACCGCCACATCGGCAGGGCCTGCAGCAGGAGCAGCGTCACCAGCGGCGCGAGCAGCACATCCGCAAGTGTCCCGCCGCGCACGCGCGGCCACGCCGTCAACGCCGTCGCCTCGACTTCGTGCAGGCGCTCCAGAAGAGCGCCGGCTGCGCCCCGCTCGAGCCGCACATCGGCATCCGTAAATAAGAGGTAGCGATACGGCAACGACGCCGCGTACGTACCGGCAACGGCGAGCGCCGCCGATTTCGACCCGTCCTTCGAATCCGGCAGAGACACGACGACAATGCGTGTGTCGCGTTCCGCGCACTCCATTAGCACCGGCAGCGTGCGATCGCACGAGCCGTCGTCGCAGACGAGGATCGCGCCGATTTCGGGCTGCGCCGACAATCCATCGATGCACGCGCGGGCGTTCTCTTCTTCGTTGCGCATGGCAACGCAGGCGACGATCGAGCGGCCGGGCAACGTGCGGGGCCGCAGTCTTGGATAGAAGCGCAGATTGCGCAGCTGCACGGCGAGGCCGCCGCATGCAATCGCCGTGCACAGCCAAGCGAAAACGGCGAGGGCCACGCTACAGACGCTTTCCAAACGGCGCGAACATGCGCCCGCTGACGTCGTCGATGCCTCGCGCCGGCGCCATCAGCGAGCGACGGTCCTCAAACGCGCGACCCGATGAAATGCTGCGATCGAGCCGGCCCAACATCGCTGCAACAGCGCCGCGCGCAAGCTCGGCCCTGGCCCGCGACGCGTCGTAGACCGTAGGTCCGATGTCGAAAAACGCATCCGGACGCTGCCCATCGAGCAGCGCGAAGCGCATCGCACAGGGAACCACCGGAACGCCGGCTCGGCGTGCGACGTACTCGAAGCCGCGGGCAAAGACGAGCGGCATGCCGGGCGCCTCCAGCCGCCCTTGCGGAAAAATCCAAAGACCAGCGCCCTCGCCCGCGCGATCGGCCGCATAGAGAATCGCGTCACGTGCCCGGCGCGGCGACGACGCGTCCACGGCAAAAGCTCCGCCGTAGCGAAAGAAAGGAAAGCGCCGCAAACCCTCCTCGCTCATCATCACGAAGAAGGGACGCCGCGGTGCGAGCGCACGCTGCACCGCAAACGCCACGAATCCATCCCACCACGATGTATGATTCGCGACCGCTACGAAGCCGCTCGGCGGAAACGCCGCGCCCTGGGATAACCAGATACCGCGAAAGGACCGCCGCAACAGCCACTGCACGTAGGCACCGAAACCAGCGACGAAACCTTCCTGCCGTCGAGCCGCGATCACGCGATCGCCTCCAACAAGCGTTGCGCCGCAAGACGGCCGGAGATTAACACCATCGGCACGCCCGAACCTGGATGGGTCCCACTCCCCGCAAAGACGACGTTGCCGATACGCGGATGGCGAATGGACGGACGCAGCACGGCCATTTGATCGAGGGTGTGATCGGGTCCGAATGCGGCACCGCGCGCTAACTGCAGCTGCGAAGCAAAGGCGTGTGGCCCGCGCGAGCCGGCATAGCGAATCCGCTTGCGCAGCGGCCCGGCTTCGCGCTCCACTCGCGCGAGCACGCGCGCGAAGAGCGCCTCTTCGTTGAGCCGCGGCAGTGCCGAAGCATTGGGCACCGGCGCGAGCAGCGTCAATACCGAATGACCGGCCGGCGCGCGGGAGTTATCGGAGATAGACGGATTGCATGCATAGACGAGCGGCTCGGCAGGCACCTCGCCGCGATCGAGTGCCGCATACGCGCTCCACGCATCAGCCGGCAAGAGCATACTGTGGTGCGGCAACTCCACGGAGCCTTCGATGCCTAAGTACCAAACGACGGCGGAATGACCGTAACGCACCTTGCGCCGCATTCTCGGCGGCTCGGCGAAAAGCGCACGCATCGCGGGCTCGCGATCGGCCGTTACGACGACGCCGTCGGCGCGCAGCTCGCCGGCGTCGCAGCGCACGCCGCGCGCCCGTCCACGTTCCTCGACAACCGCACGGGCCGGCGCGTCGTACGCGAACGTCACGCCCAGAGCGCGCGCCTGCGTTTCGAGCGCCTCAACGACTGCGCCGGTGCCGCCGCGGGCGTACCACACTCCGCCCACGATCTCCTCGACGGCGAGCATTGCGTAAACACCGGGCGCACGCAGCGGTGACGTGCCGAGATAGAGCGGCTGAAAGGTGAGCGCCTGCACGACGCGGTCGCTGCGAAAATGCTTGCGCGCGACGCGCAGTAGCGGCCGGAGCGACCACGGTGCGAACCGCCCCGGCCGCAGCAGCATTGCCAGAAATGAAAGCGGCGTATGATCGACGTCGAGAATCTTGGCACGCGCTTGGAGATATTGCTCGTGGACGGCGGCGAGATATTCCAAGGCCGGACTACGGCGGTCGAACCCTTCGAAGCGGGCGATCTCTTCTAAGAAGCGCGCCAAGTTCGAGCTCATTTCAAAGCGCTCGCCGTCGGGCCACGAGACGCTATATCCCGGCTCCAGCCGCTCGAGCGAGAGCCCCGCAAAGGCATCGGGACCGAGCACCGAGCGCAGGACGTCGGTCATCACCAACAGCGTCGGGCCGGCGTCGAACGTGTAGCCGTTCGCCGCCAGCAAGCGTTGTGCGCGACCGCCGGGCGAACTCTGCGATTCTACGACGGTTACCTGTACGCTGCGGCGCGCGAGCTCGATCGCGGCCGAGAGTCCCGCGAATCCGGCGCCGACCACGATGACGGACTTCATCGGCTCCTCCCGAAGGGCGCAGCTGTGACACTTCTCAAAACGCTGCACGTCGCCG
This sequence comes from Rudaea sp., assembly GCA_035650835.1. Taxonomy (GTDB): domain Bacteria; phylum Pseudomonadota; class Gammaproteobacteria; order Xanthomonadales; family Rhodanobacteraceae; genus Rudaea. Next base: position 4,689 of record DASRGX010000064.1, read on the forward strand.
CCGCCATTTTATGGCTTGGAAACTTCGCGGTCACGGGTGTGTGGGCGCTGCGGGCATACTTCGCGCGCGACCACGCGCTCTTTGCGTTTGCGACGCGCGAGATTCTCTTCACCGACATACTCTTTACCGCGTGTTTCGGCGGCGCGGTCGTCGCCAGCGGCATCGCGCTCGCGCACGTCGAGGGCTTCGACCCGGTGCGCGTCTTGTGGACGCGGTGGGCGCTTGAGATCGTGATCATCGGCGGTGTGATGTGGCTGGGCGTGCTGCTGCCCGTCGAGCTGATGATGCGCCGCCGCGCGCGTAACGGCACGCCGGGATTGCCGGCGCTCTTTGCCGTCTGGAACGCCGCCGGATGGCTGGTGACCGTCGCACTCTTTTCGGTCACTTATCTGATGATCGCTAAGCCCGTGTAAGCCGTAATCATGCAGCGCGCCGCGAGCTCGAGCTTGCGCGCGCCGCTGACGACCACCCGCGAACCCTCCGGATCGAAACAGCGGGCTTCGATCCCTCGCAGAATGCGCTCGTAGAAGCTGCTCGCCATGAGGAATGCGGCCCGGGAGCCGTCGTTCGGCAAGCGCACGTGCAGCGGGGACGCTTCGCGATAGTACCGGCGTGCCTTCGCGGCGACGCGGCGCATCACCGACGAAGCGGTCTCGTGCGGAAATTCTGCGAGCGGCAAATAGTTCCGCCCCATCGCGCGGTCGTCGGCAACGTCACGCAAGATGTTCGTATACTGCATGGCGATGCCTAAGCGCTCGGCACGTTTCAATGAGTCTGCGTCGGACGCGCCCAAGATCGGAATTACGCAGCGGCCTACCGTTCCGGCGACGGCCCGAGCGTACGCCTCCATCTCCACGGTCGTACGCACGTCGACGCGGTCGAGATCGCTCTCGCAACCGTCGATCAGCTCTGCGAGCGGCCGGACGTCGAGCGAAAAGTCGGCGTACGCGGCGGCCAGCGCCGGAAACCACTCGTGGCGGCTCTCGTAGCTTCGGACGCCGAGTCCCGCAACGTCTCGGCGATAGTGCAGCAGGCGCGTTCGGCGCTGCGTC
>DASRGX010000065.1:0-6196 GCA_035650835.1 Rudaea sp.
CAGATTGCGCGCACCGTAGTAGCTGACCGCGGGCAGGCCGAGGCGGATCGCCGAAACGAAAGCGACCGTGCCGCCCCAGCAATAGCCGACGACGCCGATGCGGCCCGCCGATTTGATCGAATCGGCCGCGCTTGCGACGTCCTCGACGGCGCGGTCGATGCCGACCTGTCCGGCGAGCTCCTTGCCCTTGCCGTAATCGGCCGGGTCGTAGCGCAGCTCCACGCCGCTTTCGACATGATCGAACAAGGCCGGAGCGATCGCCGTGTAACCGTGCTCGGCGAAGCGGTCGGCTACGCTGCGCATGTGCGCGTTGACGCCGAAGATCTCCTGCACTACGACGATGCCGCCCTTGGGCTTGGCCGCGGGCTCCGCGACGTAGGCACCGATGCAGTGCATGCCCGAGGTATTGAGTTGGATGTGCTTGCCCATGGCGTCCTCCTTTTCGCGGGTGGTCGTGGCAGCCTACGTGGACGACGCCGGATGTCAATGCGTCCGCCCGCCCGCGGCGGCCGGGTCACAGCATGAAATTCATGACGCGGTTGCGCCCGTGCTCCTTGGCCGTGTAGACGGCTTTGTCGGCGGCGTCGATGAGGTCTTCGAGGCGCACGGGCGGCTTGAGCTGCGAGAGGAGCGCGATGCCGACGCTGATCGTCGCGACCGGCGCTAGCTCGGGCGCGAACGCGGCGAGCGTCTCGGCGACGCGCACGCGCAGGCGTTCGGCGAGCGCGCGTACGTCGGCGAGATCGCGCCCCGCGGTGAACACGATGAATTCCTCTCCGCCGTAGCGGCCGATCACGTCGTTGGGCTCGAGCCACTGGCGGATCGTCTGCACGCCCGCGACGAGCACACGATCGCCGAACAGATGACCGCGCTGATCGTTGATCTGCTTGAAATGGTCGAAATCGACGAGCAGCACGGCGAGTTCGTCGCCGGCGCGGCTGCAATCGGCGATGCGCAGATCGAGCTGGCGCAGCAGGTGCCCGCGGTTGAAGACGCCGGTCAGCGGGTCGGTGATCGCCGCATGGTAGAGCTCGTCCGCCTGCCGTTCCAAGCGCCGGTTCGCCTCGGCGAGCGCCGCGCTCTGGTCCTCGATGCGGCGATTGCGCGCCGCCAGCGCGAAATTGAGGCGGCGCATGCCGAGCCAGCGCCAGACCACGACGAGCAGCAGCAGCACGAGGCCCGCGATCGTCGCGACGTCGAGCCGGCGCTGCAGCCGCTGTTGCTCGAGCCGCGCGGCTTGCAACGCGTTCGTCTGATTGGCGAGCGCGAGCTTCTGATCGGCGTCGGCCCGCGCGTGGCGCATCTCGAGCGCGGCGAGGCGCCGGCTCGTGGCCGTGCCGAGCAGGTCTTCGCGCAACGTGGCGTACTCGTGCGCATAGTCGAGCGCTGTCTTCGTGTCGCCGTCCGCGGCGGCGAGCTGCTCGCGCAATGCGTAGGCTTGCGCGAGCTGCGGTTTGAACCGCTTGGCATCGAGGCCGTTCTGGGCCTGATCGAGCAGGCTGCGCGCGCGTTCGCGCTCGCCGCGGTCGAGCGAGATCTCGGCGAGCGCGAGCAGGCTGCGCACGATGATCTCCTTCTGGTTGATCGCTCGACCCGCCGCAAGGGCGACTTCGAGCGGCGCGGCGGCTTCGTCGCTGCGCTTGAGGCCGATCAGCGCACGGCCGATCTCGAGTTCCTCGAACGCGTGCGCGGGGCGGTCGTCGAGCGCCGCGTCGAGCGCCAGCGTTTCGTAGGCGGCGCGCAGCGCGCCGGCATAATCGCGCGTGTCGTTGAGGAAACTCGAATAGCTGCCGTAGACGGTGGCGTAATGTGCGGGATCGCCGCTGCGCTCGGCCGCCGACATCGCCTTCTCGAAATATTGCCGGCTCGCCGTCTCGTCGCCGAGCTCGCGATAGAGCAGGGCGAGGTTGCGATACGTGAGCTCCACGCGGTCGCCGGTTCTCTCACCGAGCGTGAGCGCCTGCAATTGCATGTCGAGCGCCTGGGAGAAATCGCCGCGGTCGCGGTAGATCGTGCCCAGATGCGCGAGCGCGCGGCCGGCGGCGACGTCGTCGCCGAGCGTGCGCGCGAGCTCGAGCGCTTCGAGCTGATGCGCCGCGGCCGCATCGAGGTTGCCGTGGCGCCGGTCGAGCACGCCGAGATACGCCTCGGCATGCATGCGCAGATGATCGCTGCCGGTGTCGTGCGCGAGCTGCGCGAGCAGCTTCGCGAATTCCTCGCCGCGTGCGTAGTCGCCGACCGTCAGTGCGTTGTCGGCGCGCTCGACGATGATGTCGGCGGCGATGTCCCAGGCCCCGAGGTTGAGCGCCGCGGCTTGCGCGCGCGCCGCGTGCTGGTCGGCGAGGGCGTAGGCGCTCAGCGAGGTCATCGTCGCGGCGAGGGCGGATTCGAGGTCCATGCGCACGTGCGGCGGCAGGGTCGCGCCGAGCGCGGGCGCGAAATCTGCATACGTGCGCTCGACCGCAGCCGCGATGCCTTGCATCGTGCTCACCGCTCCGGCGCGCGGATCGGTCTGGGTCTGGGCGGTCTCGGCGTGACCGGCGAAACAGGCGCAGGCGAGCGCTGCCGATGCGGCAATCGAAATGCGGTGCGATGTGCGTCGACTCATCGGTGGCGCCCCCAACAGCACCGCCCATGCGCGGCCGGCGTGGGTTTGCGCTCGGGGCCGCTTCGGCGGGAGTGTAAACTACGCACTGCGATCGAGTCATCTTCGTTGTCTTCTCCCATGTCCAAAGCCTCTCCCAAAGTCGGTTTCGTCAGCCTCGGCTGTCCCAAGGCGCTCGTCGATTCCGAACGCATCCTGACCCAGCTCCGCGTCGAGGGCTACGAAATCGTGCCGAGCTATCGCGCGGCCGACGTCGTCGTCGTCAATACCTGCGGTTTCATCGACGCCGCCGTGCAGGAATCGCTCGATGCAATCGGCGAAGCGCTTGCCGAGAACGGCAAGGTCATCGTCACGGGTTGTCTCGGCAAGCGCGCCGACGTGATCCGCGACGCACATCCCGACGTGCTCGCCATCACCGGTCCGCAGGACTACACGAGCGTCATGACCGCGGTGCACCGCCAGCTGCCGCCGAAGCACGATCCGTTCGTCGACATCGTGCCCAAGCGCCGGCGCGACGACGACGTCGGCGTGAAGCTCACGCCGAAGCACTACGCGTACCTCAAGATTTCCGAAGGCTGCAACCACCGGTGCAGCTTCTGCATCATCCCGTCGATGCGCGGCGATCTCGTCTCGCGTCCGGTCGACGAGGTGCTGATCGAAGCCGAGAGGCTGGTCAAGAACGGCGTGCGCGAGCTTCTCGTCATCTCGCAGGACACGAGCGCCTATGGGGTGGATGTCAAATACGCGGCGCGCGAATGGCGCGGCCGCAGCTATCGCACGCGCATGACCGAACTTTGCCGCGGGCTCGCCGAGCTCGGCGCCTGGGTGCGCCTGCACTATGTGTATCCTTATCCACATGTGGACGAAGTCGTGCCGCTCATGGCGGAAGGCGGCGTGCTGCCGTACCTCGACATCCCGTTCCAGCACGCGAGTCCGCGCATCCTGAAGCTCATGAAACGACCGGCGGCGAGCGCGAAGACGCTCGAGCGCATCCGCGCCTGGCGCGAGGTCTGTCCCGAGATCACGCTGCGCAGCACGTTCATCGTCGGCTTCCCGGGCGAGACGGAGGCCGAATTCGAGGAACTGCTCGGGTTCCTGCGCGAGGCGGAGCTCGACCGCGTCGGCGCGTTCGCGTACTCGCCGGTGGAGGGCGCGAAAGCCAATGCGCTGCCTGGCGCCGTCGACGAAGACGTCAAGCAAGAACGCCTGGAGCGCTTCATGGAAACGCAGGCCAAGATCAGCGCGGCCAAGCTCGCGCGCAAGATCGGCAAGGAGGTCCTCGCGCTCGTCGATGAAGTCGGCCACGATGGCGCCGTGGCGCGCACCGCGGCGGACGCGCCCGAGATCGACGGCGTCGTCCACATCCGCGACGGCGCCAAACTCAAACCGGGTCACATCGTATCGGTGCACATCGAAGCCGCCGACGAGCACGATCTCGTCGCGCGGCTCGCCTAGGCCCAGGCTTTGAAAGCTCAACCACGAAGTACGCGAAGAGAAGCAAAGGAGGTCTTGTTCGCGCTCCTTTCACGTCGTGCTCTTCGTAGTGGTCAAGCCTGTATCTCATAGACGCATGAAAACGCGCTTCGCCGCACCGCCGCGCGCCGAGATCGATCCGGCCGTGTTCGCGCGACCTCCGCTCGCGCACTGGAGCGAGTTCGACGAGCTGCTTCGCGGTCCCGAATGGCCCGGCATCGCCGCGCTCGCCGCGCGTGCCACGTGCGTACCCGGCGCGCCTCGGTTCGTCGCGCAGACGCCGGCGCTGCTTCGCGACGGTTTGCACTACGAGGACCGCATTGCCGTGCGCGGCGAAATCGCCACGCGCGAGTGCAATTGGCACGATCTGCTCAACGCGCTCGTGTGGCTCCGCTATCCGGTGCTCAAGCGCGCGCTCAACGCGCGCCAGACCGCCGAGATCGCCGCCATGGGCCCGAAGCGGCGCTCGCGCGCACAGTGCGCGCTGACGCATTTCGACGAAGCCGGCGTCGTCGTCGTGCTGCGCGATTACGATTTGCTCGCGCCCTGGGATGCCCACGAGTGGACGCGCTTGTTCCGGGACGACGCCGCGGCGTGGCTCGACGGACGCATCGACGTGGCGGTGTTCGGCCATGCGCTGCTCGAACATGCGCTGAAGCCGCATCAGCTCGTCGTCGGCAAGGCCATCGTCGTACTGGCGCCCCCAGGCGCCGACCTCGACGCCGCCATCGACCGGGTGGCGCGAAGCGTCGGCGCCGGCGAGATCCTCCTCGATCCGCAGGAACTGAGGCCGCTGCCGCTTTCCGGTATTCCGGGCTGGCACGCCGACAGCACCGCTCCTGATTTCTACGAGTCCGCGCCATGTTTTCGGCCCCTGCGCACCGGACGCAGGTACCCGCCGGCGCTGCGACTTTGAAATTGCTCGGGAATCCTGAAGGGGAAAGCTCAACGATAGCTTCCGAGCATTCTCGGAACCTCGCCTCCGTCCGCCTCAGGTTTCTGCGTCGTAGCGTACTTCGACGACGACGAATCGCCGCCGCCCTCCGGGCAGCTCGGCCTCGAACTCGTCGTCGATGCGCTTCTTGAGCACGGCGCGCGCGAGTGGCGAGTCGATGCTGATCCAGCCGAGCGCGGCATCGGTCTCGTCGGGTCCGACGATGCGCAGGCGCTGCGCGCGGCCGTCGTCGTCTTCGATCGTGAGCCATGCGCCGAAGAACACGGCGCCGGCGTCGCTCGGCCGGCCTTCGGCCACCTTGAGCACGGGCAGGCGTTTGCTCAGATAGCGCACGCGGCGGTCGATCTCGCCGAGCTGCTTTTTGCGATAAGTATACTCCGCGTTCTCGGAGCGGTCGCCTTCGGCGGCGGCCGCGGCGAGCGCCTTCACGACTTCGGGACGGCGCACTCGCCAGAGGTCGTCGAGCTCGGCTTTGAGCCGGCGGTGGCCGTCGGCGGTGATGATCGCGGTCGACGCGGCCTGCGGTGGACGCCAGCGGCTCATGCGGTCGTGGATGGCTTGGCCGGCGTCCCCGCGACCTTGTCGAGGTAGGCGAGATAGGCGTCGACGTCGGGAATGACCGGATCGTTCGGCAGCATGAGCTTGACCTGCTGCAGCAGCGCGCGCGCCTGCATTTCGCGGTTCATGCGCTCGGCCCAGAGCTTCGCCGCAAGCAGATAGTTGCGGCCGATGTCGGGATGGTTGCGAAAGCGTTTGTGGAAGCCGCCGACGAGGCCGACCGCGAGCTGCGTCTGGCCCGCGTCCGCGGCGGCGTGAGCGAGTCGCGTGACGTCTTCGGCGCGGTCGAGCGCGAAAGCGGGATCGAGCAGCAGGCATTCGCGCGCGATTTCGGCGGCCCGGCGATCCTGGTCGGCCGCGAGCAGGCGCGGGATGAACGTCTTGCCGTGCGCGACGAGTTCGGCATTCGCTTCGCATTTACGCAACCAGTGCCGGTATTCGTCGTGCAGCATCAACGCATCGGGATGCGCGACGAGTTCTTCGCGCAGCAGCGCGGCCGCCCCGGCGGCATCGCCCGAGGCAGCGCGCGACCGCGCCGCATCGAGGACCTTGCGCGTGGCGTCCGCTTGCGCGACTTCGTCCTTGAGCCCGAGGTGGCCCGTGTA
>DASRGX010000066.1:0-3926 GCA_035650835.1 Rudaea sp.
CCCGCGCAGTTCCTGCCGAAGCGCGGCGCGGCGCGCCGTGTTTTCCGCGAGTGCGACCGCGGTTTCGACGTACGCGCGCGCATCCGCGCAAACGAGCTCGCTGAGCCCGAGCGAGGTCAGGAGGCTCGCGCTCTGCCGCCCCGCCATCGTTTCGCCGCGCAGCGCGACGACGGGTACGCCCATCGAAAGCGCGTCGCAGCTCGTCGCGCAGCCCGAGAACGGAAACGTGTCCAGAGCGATATCGACCTCGCCGTACGCCGAAAGTGCATCGCGCGGCGTGCCGTAGCCTGCAAGCTCGATGCGCTCGGCGGCAATGCCGGAGCGCCCGGCGCGGTCGAAAAAGTACGTGCGCTCGCCGGCATCGTCGAAGGCGCGCGCCATGAGCTTGAGCGTTGCCTTCGGCACGCGCGCGAGGATCTCGGCCCAGGCCGCGAGCACGGCGTCGTTGATCTTGTCGACGCGATTGAAGCAGGCGAAGCGCAGCGCGGCGCCCGCGACGCGCAATGCGATTCCGGGGAGTTCCGCCGGCGGCGCGTAGCAAAGCCTCCCGGACGGCAAAATCGATACGCGCTCGCTGTAACGGACCTGCGTTTCCGCCGGGCTCAACACCGCATCGCTGAGCAGCACGTCGACCGCCGCGGTTCCCGTGCTGTGGAAGTAGTCGAACCAGCTCGCCTGCACGGGCGCCGGACGCGCGGCAAGCGCACGCAGGCGGTTGCCGGGTCCGTGGCCGCTCAGTTCGACGAGCACGTCGATGCAGTCGGCGCGGATGCGTTCGGCCAGCGCTGCATCGTCGAGCACACTGACGTCGGCGTAGGCGTCCGCGGCACGGCGGAAACGCTCCGTTGCCGCGTCGGCGACGCCGCCGCTTTCGTAGAGCATGTGCCATGTGCGCTCACGGTCGAAACGCTCAAGCGCGGGCAGGAAAAAGGTTTCCGCCAAGCCGGCGAAGAAGCGGGGCGAAAGCCAGCCGATGCGCAGGCGCCGCTCGGGATCGGCATGCGGCGCCTGCGGACGCCAGCGCGGTGCCACGCTCGGCATGTGCCGCGCGGCCCAATCGAAATGCGCCTGCGCGAGCGCGTCGGCCGTTACGTCCGGATCGTATTGCAAGGCGATCAGCAGCGCCTCGCCGGCCACGGCGTCGTGCGGGAACTCCTCGACGAGCCGGCGATATTCCGCCGTCGCCCGCGACGCCTCGCCGCGTGCACCGAGTATTCCCGCCCGCAGCATGCGCGCACCGCGGTGACGCGGCGCCGCCGCGAGCACGGCGTCGGCGGCAGCCAGCGCGGCGGCGGCGTCCGGGCGCTGTTCGAGCTCCAGGGCCTGGCGGTAGCCGGCTTCGACCGCGAGGCGCCGCGCCACGTGCGCATCGGTCGGCAGCTCGCTGCGCAGTTGCGCAAGCAGATAGAGCGCCTGGTTCGAGTAGCCATATTGTGCAAGCTCGTCGGCCGTCGCGAGCGCGAGTTCGCGCTCGCGCGCCAGGGCCGGCGGCGCCCGGCGCGAACGCTCGGCGAGCCCGGCACCCTGCTGGCTGCGTGCCGCCGCCGAGAACCAGAGGAGCAGCATGCGGGCGTCCTGCGGGCGCAATGCGGCCGCGCGCGCGAACGCACCGGCGGCCTCGGCCGTGCGCTTGCAAGCATCGAGCGCAATCCCCAGATTGAGCCAGGCGCCGGCCAGCGCGGGATCGGCGCGTACGGCCGCCTCGGCGTCGTGCCGAGCCGCACCGGCATCTCCCTTCGCCAGGTGTACGGCGGCGCGATTGCTCAAGATCCCGGCGTGTCCGGGCGCGAGCGCCGCCGCTCGGTCGAGCAGGCGCAGCGCTTCCGCCCGGTCGCCCTGCTGATGCCGAAGCACCCCGAGCATGTTGAGCGCCTCGATGTGGTCGGGCTCGCGCGCGAGTACGGCGGCGTACTCGTCGGCGGCGGCCGCGAGATCGCCGCGCTGGTGCCGCGTGAGCGCAGAGCGCAGCAGATCGCTCGTGTTCGGCATCGGCATCGTCGGCGGAATCGGCGCGCCATGGTAGCCGAGCACGGCGCGGTGGTCATGTTCGTGGCGCCGGACCACGCGTTCGGCGATAATCCGCCGTCTTCCGGCCGGGCGCCTCGAGCCCCGCCTTTCCCGTTACGGAGCAAGCAATGCAGTACATCTACACCATGATCGGGGTGAGCAAGGTCGTGCCCCCGAAACGCGAGATCATCAAGGACATCTCGCTGTCGTTCTTCCCGGGCGCCAAAATCGGCCTGCTCGGCTTGAACGGCGCGGGCAAGTCGACCGTGCTCCGCATCATGGCCGGGGTCGACACCGAGTACAACGGCGAGGCGCGTCCGCAGCCCGGCATCAAGATCGGCTATCTCGCACAGGAACCGCAGCTCGATCCCGAGAAGACCGTGCGCGAAAGCGTCGAGGAAGGCGTCTCCGAGATCACCGACGCGCAGAAACAGCTCGAGGCCGTCTACGCGGCCTACGGCGAGGAAGGCGCCGATTTCGACAAGCTCGCCGCCGAACAGGCGCGGCTCGAAGCGATCATCGCGGCGGCCGACGGCCACACGCTCGAGCGAACGCTCGAAGTCGCCGCCGACGCGCTGCGCCTGCCGCCGTGGGACGCGAAGATCAAGAACCTCTCGGGCGGCGAGAAGCGCCGCGTGGCGCTGTGCCGGCTGCTGCTGTCCAAGCCCGACATGCTGCTGCTCGACGAGCCGACGAACCACCTCGACGCCGAATCGGTCGAATGGCTCGAACAGTTCCTGCAGAAATTCCCGGGCACCGTCGTGGCGGTGACCCACGACCGCTACTTTTTGGACAATGCGGCAGAGTGGATTCTGGAGCTCGATCGCGGCCGCGGCATTCCGTGGAAGGGCAATTACTCGTCGTGGCTCGAGCAGAAGGATGCGCGCCTGAAGCAGGAGGAAGCGAGCGAAAAAGCGCGCCAGAAAGCCATCCAGCGCGAGCTCGAATGGGTGCGCCAAGGCGCCAAGGGCCGCCAGTCGAAAGGCAAGGCGCGCCTGAACCGGTTCGAGGAACTGAACTCGGTCGAGTACCAGAAGCGCAACGAGACCAACGAAATCTACATTCCGCCCGGCGAACGCTTGGGCGATCTGGTCATCGAGTTCAAGAACGTCTCCAAGGCGTTCGGCGAGCGGCTGCTCATCGACGATCTTTCGTTCAAGATCCCGCCGGGTGCGATCGTCGGCATCATCGGCCCGAACGGCGCCGGCAAATCGACGCTGTTCAAGATGATCACGGGCAAGGAGAAGCCCGACTCGGGCGAGATCGTGATCGGCAAGACCGTGCAGATGGCGTTCGTCGACCAGTCGCGCGACGCGCTCGACGGCAGCAAGAACGTCTGGCAGGAAATCTCGGGCGGCCGCGACATCATCACGATCGGCAAGTACGAAACGCAGTCGCGCGCCTACATCGGGCGGTTCAACTTCAAGGGCTCGGATCAGCAGAAGATCGTGGGCCAGCTATCGGGCGGCGAACGCGGGCGTCTGCATCTCGCCAAGACCCTGCTCGCCGGCGGCAACGTGCTGCTGCTCGACGAGCCCTCGAACGACCTCGACGTCGAAACGCTGCGCGCGCTCGAAGAGGCGCTGCTCGAATTCCCGGGCTGCGCGCTCGTGATCTCGCACGATCGCTGGTTCCTCGACCGCATCGCGACTCACATCCTCGCGTTCGAAGGCGATTCGCAAGTGGTTTGGTTCGAAGGCAACTATCAGGAATACACGGAAGACTACAAACGGCGGAAAGGCGACGATGCCGCTCAGCCGCATCGGATCAAATACAAGCCGCTCACGCGTTGAGTCCATGAGCGCAGTTACCAGCGAGCAGCAGGAGCCATCGTCCATTTGGCGATGGCTCGGTCCGCTCGCCTCGCTCGTCGTCTTCGGCTTCGTCGCGTACGTGCTCCATCGCGAGATCGCGCACCT
>DASRGX010000067.1:0-5864 GCA_035650835.1 Rudaea sp.
CTGCGCACGCTGAAAGACCTGCAACAGTCGGTCAGCAATCTGGAAGAAGCCGAGCGGCTGCAGCGCGCGCTGTTTGCGATCGCCGACCAGGCCAGCGCCGATCGCGAAATGCCCGAGGTCTTCCGCAGCCTGCACGAGATCGTCGGCAGCCTCATGTATGCGGAGAACTTCTTCATCCTTCTGTACGACGCGCCGCGCGATACGCTGCGGTTCCCGTATTTCGTCGACGTCGCCGATCCCGATCCGCCCGATCCCGAGCGCGAATATTCGATGCAGGACTACCTGCACAGCATCACGTGGCACATGCTCAAGCGGGCGACCCCGCTCATGGGCACGATCGAGGAGATCCAGGCGCAGATCGGCGGCCCGCTCGCCGATTTCGGGCCGGATTGCGTGGAATGGCTCGGCGTGCCGCTGCTGCGCAGCGGCCGCGCGGTCGGCGGTATCGTTGTGCAAAGTTATACCGAGAGCGCGCGCTTCAGCGAGCGCGATCGCGTGCTGCTGACCTACGTCGCCCAGCACATCCAGACGTCGCTCGAGCGCCGCTTCGCCCACGAGGAACTCGAGCGCCGCGTCGCCGAACGCACCGATGCCTTGCGCGACGCGAACCGCCTGCTGCAGCAGCAGGTGCTCGAGCGGCAGCGCGGCGAGCGCCTGCAGGCGGCGCTGTTCCGCATCGCCGAGCTCGCCAACAGCACGGAAAGCCTGGACGATTTCTACGCGGCCGTGCACCGCGCAGTCGGCGGGCTCCTCTACGCGCGCAATTTCTACATTGCGCTCCTTTCCGAAGACCGCACCTTCCTGACCTTCCCGTATTCGGTCGACGAGCGGGACATGAAGCGCCACCCGCGCAAGCTCGGCAGCGGCTTGACCGAATACGTGTTGCGCACCGGCAGCGCGCTGCTCGCCGATCGCGCAGGCCTCGAACGGCTCTACGCGAGCGGCGCGGCCGAGCCGATCGGCACGCGTTCGCGCAGCTGGCTCGGCGTGCCCCTGATCTGCGACGAGCGTCCGGTCGGCGTGCTCGCGGTGCAGAGCCATTCCGACGAGCACCGCTACACGCCGCGCGATCAGGAGCTCCTGACGTTCGTCTCGTACCACATCGCCAATGCGCTCGAGCGCAAACGCAACGCGGAGTCGCTGAAACAGGCCTACGCCGAGCTCGAGCAGCGCGTCATCGAGCGCACGAGCGAGCTTGCCGCGGCCAACCGCGATTTGCGCGAGCACATCGCCGTGCGCGAGCGCATGGAGCGGCAGCTCAAGCACGAGACGTTGCACGATTCGCTCACGGGCTTGCCGAACCGCAACTTCCTGCTCGGCCGGCTGAGCCAGGCGTTGGCCGCGTTCCAGCGCGATCCGCGCCGCCGCTTCGCGGTGCTGTTCCTCGATCTCGACCGCTTCAAGATCGTCAACGATTCGGTCGGCCATCTGGTCGGCGACGAACTCTTGAACGAAGTCGGCGGGCGCATCGCCGCGTGCCTCGAGTCGCGCGATCTCGTGGCGCGGCTCGGCGGCGACGAGTTCGCGATCCTGCTCAACGACATCGAGAACGCCGACGACGCCTGCGCGCTCGCGCAGCGCATCATCGACGCGCTCAATGCGCCGATCCGGCTCGGCGGCAAGGAAGTGTTCACCTCGACGAGCATCGGCATCGCGATCGCCGCGGGCCGCTACACGAAGGCCGAGGAGCTGCTGCGCGACGCCGACGTCGCCATGTACCGCGCGAAAGCCGAAGGTCGTCACCGCTACGCGCTGTTCGACGAGCACTTGCATCAAGAGGCCATGCAGTTGCTCGAACTCGAGATCGACCTGCGCCGCGCGATCTCGCGCAACGAGTTCGTGCCGTATTTTCAGCCGATCGTGCGGCTGTCGGACCGCCGTGTGGTCGGCTACGAAGCGCTGCTGCGCTGGCAGCATCCGCAACGCGGCCTGTTGCTGCCGCAGGATTTCCTCGCCGTCGCCGAAGACAACGGCGCCGCCGAGCAGATCGATTGGCAGATGTTCGAGCGCGTATTCGACGTCGCCGGGCCGCTGCTCGCCAACAACGGGTTCATCGGCATCAATTTGTCCGGCCGGCATTTCCGCTCGGAAGTGCTCGACGAGCAGCTGCTCGCGCTGCTGCGCCGGCACAACGTGCGCCCGGAAAGCGTGCGCATCGAAGTGACCGAGCGCATGCTCATCGACAATCCGCCTGCGGCCAAGCGCATGCTCGAGGCGCTGCGCCGCGACGGCCTGAGCGTCTCGCTCGACGATTTCGGCACGGGTTATTCGTCGTTGAGCTATCTGCACCAATATCCGCTGCAAGCGCTCAAGATCGACCGCTCCTTCATCGCCGGCCTCGATCCCGAAAGCTCCGGCGGCAGCGCAGCCGTGGTTCGCGCGATCCAGGCGATGGCCGGCACGCTCGGCATGCAGGTCATCGCCGAGGGCATCGAGACCGAGGCGCAGTACCGCACGCTCGTGCAGCTCGGCTGCGAATACGGCCAAGGCTTCTTGTTCGCGCGCCCGGCGCCCGCGCACGTGTGGATCGAACGCGCGGCGTTGTCCTGAGGCGAGATCGGCGAAAGTCGCTCGCAGCGGCGCTGCGGGCCCGCGGAGTCAATGCGGAGTCGGAGCGGCCGAGATGTCGTAGCCGGCGCGGAACAGCTGTTCGAGATCGATGCGGTCGAAGCGGTAGTGCGTGTTGCAGAATTCGCACGTGACTTCGACCTGCCCGTCGTCGCGCACGGCGGCTTCGGCCTCTTCGCGGCCGAGCGAATGCAGCATGCCGGCCACGCGCTCGCGCGAGCAGCGGCAACCGAACGCGAGCGGTCGCGGCGTGTGCGCGCGCACGGATTCTTCGTGGAACAGGCGCAGCAGCAGCTGTTCCGCGGGAAGTTCCAGGAGCTCGGCCTCGCGCAGCGTGCCGAGCAGCAGGTTCACGCGATTCCACGCGTCGGGGTCGCTGCCGCGCGCCTCGTCGGCGGGAAGCTGCTGCAACATCAACGCGGCGCAACCCCGCGCGTCCGCGGCCAGCGCGACGCGCGTCGGCAACTGCTCGGAGCGCTCGAAGTAGCGCTCGATGAGCACGGCCGGATCGGCATCGTCGACCGGCACGAGGCCTTGGTAGCGTTGTCCACTTGTGGAATTTTCGATCGTGATCGCGAGGACGGGTTCGGCTTCGCCCGCGATGAGGCTGAAATCGTCGGCGACCTCGCCCTCCCAGCGCGCGAGGCCGCGCACGCGGCCGTCGTGGCCGCACTCGGCGAAGAGCAGCGTCACGGGGCCTTGGCCCTTGAGCTGGATCGAAAGCGATCCTTCGAACTTGATGTTGCCCGTCAGCACCGCGCTCGCCGCGAGCGTTTTGGCGAGCAGGCGCTCGATGGGCGCCGGGTAGTCGGCGCGTTCGCGCACTTGGCGCCAGCTGTCGCGAAGTCTCACGAGCACTCCGCGCACGTGCGCTCGCTCGAGCAGGAAACGTTGCAAAAAATCGTCGCTCACATCGGTTCCATGATGAGGGGAGGAGACGCCGTCAGGGCGCGCTGCACATTATCCACCGTGCGGCGTGAATGGGCGATACGCGGCGATTGCCGCTCGCAGAAGGCTTGCGCATACTCTCCCGGTTCCCCGGAGGAATCTTCGATGTCGCCCATCCGCGTCGCACTCGCGTCCTCGATCCTGCTCGCGCTCGCCGGCCCGGCGCATGGCGCACGCGATGCGCGCTCGCCGCTCGCCGCGAGCGTTCCCAGTGCGCAGGCGCTGCGTCCGGACGCCAATCTGCTGCTCATGCGCAGCGGCGTGTTCGATCCGCTCGCGCAGCGGCTCGATTTCTCGGCCACGGGCGCGGCCGCGGCCGCCGATCCGCGCTACGCGCTCGTTCAGCTCGTGCCGGGCACGCCGGCCCCGCGCGAGCGCCTGGCGCGTCTGGGCGTCCAAATCGTGGGCTACGTGCCGAACGCCGCCTATCAAGTGCGGCTGGCCGGAACGACCATCGACGCGCTGCGCGCCGACCCGGCAGTGCGCTGGGCAGGTCCCGTCGAGGCCGGCATGAAGCTCGACCCGGCGCTCTGGGGCACCGTTCGCGCGACGGCGACGGCGCGCCTCGTGGTGTTCGGCTTCCGCGGCGAATCGGCGCGCCGCATCGGCGAAGCGCTCGTCAAGCGCATTCCCGGTGCGACGCTCGAGCTCGTCACCGAACGCGCCGACGCACCGCGGGTACGCATCGCCGTTCCAGCCGGGGCCATGCAGGCGTTCATCGCCGCGGCCACCGGGCTCGACGGTGTGAGCTGGGTCGAGCCGTTCCGCCAGCCGCGACCGTTCAACGACGGCACGCCGGGTCCGCTGCAAGGCAACGCGGCGACGTGCGCGACGCCTTCGCCGCCCGGCCAGATGGCGTTCCCGTGTGCGAGCACGCCGCTATGGGATTACGGGCTCGTCGGTGCGGGGCAGATCCTCGGCATCGCCGATACGGGTCTCGATCACAACGAAGCCTGGTTCAGCAGCTACACCTATGCCGTTGGTGCGGGGACGGCGACGAACGTCGCGATCACGCCGGCCGACAGTCCCGCGCCAGTGCCGCCGGCGACGGGCCTCACGTACCCGCAGAACAAAGTTTTTGCTTATTGGGTGCAGCCGGGCGCGACGGCGTACGACGACACGGCCGCATGTCCCGGCGGCTTCCCGAACGAGTTCCATGGCACGCACACGAGCGGCACGCTCGCCGGCGATGCGGCCGGCACGTTCGGCGCGACGAGCTATGCCGGCGCGTCGCCGACCGATCCCGCACACGACCACGGCGACGGCATGGCGCCGAACGCGCAGATCCTGTTCCAGGACATCGGCAACGACAACGACGGCTGCCTCTACATCAACGACTTGCAAGCCACGCTCGCGCAAGCTTTCGCGGGCGGTGCGCGCATCCATTCCGACAGCTGGGGGGCGAGCGATGCCGGCGCCTACGACGGCGACGATCTCGACGTCGATGCGCAAATGTGGAAATTGCAGGACATGCTGATCGCCATCGCGGCCGGAAACGACGGTCCGTCGGCGACCTCCACGGGTTCGCCCGGCAACGCCAAGAACGCGCTCACCGTGGGCGCGCTCGGGCACGACGTGAGTACGGTGGTGGCCTCGTTCTCCGGGCGCGGACCGACGGCCGACGGACGCATCAAGCCCGACATTTCTGCGCCCGGGACGAACATCGTGTCCGCGCTCGGCGACTCGAACGACGGCACGACGATCGAGGCGCCGCGCACGCAAGTGCTGTCCGGAACGTCGATGGCGACACCGGCGATCGCGGGCAACGCCGCGCTGATGCGCGAATATTTCAGCGAGGGTTTCTATCCGCGCGGTGCGCGCACGTCGGCCGATACGCTCAATCCCTCGGGCATGCTCATGAAGGCGGTCGTGCTGAACGGCGCGCTGCCGCTCGCGACCACGTGGCCCAACGACGATTCCGGCTGGGGCCGCATGTGGCTCGCCGCGAATCTCTATTTCAACAGCGCGCCGGGCGGCGGCGGATCGGGGAGCGTGCGGCGCCTGCGCTATTTCGAGCGCCCGAATGCGGCAGGCCTGCGCACCGGCGATGCGCACACGTATACTTTGTCGCAAGTCGCCGCGGGCCAGGAGCTGCGCGCGACGCTCGTCTGGTACGACCCGCCCGCCGCGCTCTCCGCCGGCAAGACGCTCGTCAACGATCTCGACCTCGTGGTGACCGCGCCGGGCGGCGCCGTCTACCGCGGCAACGTGCTGCAGAACGGCGTGTCGGTGACGGGAGGCAGCCGCGACAGCATCAACAACGTGGAAGCCGTGCGCTTGGTCGCGCCCGCGGCGGGCAGCTACACGTTCCAGGTGAACGCCAGCTCCGTTCCCGGCAACGGCGACGA
>DASRGX010000068.1:0-9924 GCA_035650835.1 Rudaea sp.
CGTGAATGGCGAACGGCTCCATCCAGATTCCCGGGTACGAATTGCTGCGCCCGCTCGGTTCGGGCGGCATGTCGACCGTGTACCTGGCGCTGCAGCGATCGCTCGACCGCAAGGTCGCGATCAAGATCATGCGCCGCAGCGGCGACGACGCGTCGGCCGACACCGTGCAGGCCGAGCGGCGTTTCCTGCTCGAAGGCCGCATGATGGCCAAGCTGCCGCACCGGAACATCGTGGCGGTCTACGACATCGTCAGCAACGACGCCCTGTCGTACATCAGCATGGAATACCTCGGCGGCGGCACGCTGTCGGACAAGGTGAAAGTCGGGCTCCAGCTCGCCGAGGCGGTGTCGGTGATCGTGCAGATCGCCTCCGCGCTCGAGTTCGCGCACGGCCACGGCGTCGTGCACCGCGACCTGAAGCCCGCCAACATCATGTTCCGCGACGGCGGCACGCCCGTGCTCACCGATTTCGGCATCGCGCGCTACCAGGACGGCTCGGCCACGCGCTTGACGCAGACGGGCATGCTCGTCGGCACGCCGACCTATATGAGCCCCGAGCAGATCAACGGCGCGCAGGTCGACGGCCGCGCGGATCTCTACAGCCTCGGTATACTTTTTTACGAGCTCCTGACCGGCGTGCCGCCGTTCCGCGGCGACACGCCGATCGCCGTGCTCATGGCGCATCTGACCCAGCCGGCACCGCCGCTGCCGGACGAGTTCCGTGCGTTCCAGCCGGTCATGGACCGCATGCTCGCGAAGAATCGCGACGAGCGCTACGCGAGCATGAAGGAGTTCAGCCAGGATCTCAAAGCGCGCCTCGTGCAGAGCGATACGCTGCTGACGCGCCTGCAGATCGACCCGAACATGACTTCGTCGGAGCAACTGCGCGCGCTCGGTTTTTCGACGAGCTCGCCGACCGGCGAGGGCTTGCGCGACTCGCTGCTCGGACGTCTGCCGTCGACGACGCAACGCGGCATCCTGCCGCCGCAAGCGGTGCCGACGCCGGCTCCAGCGGCCGCGCCGCCGTCCCCGACGCCGGCCGTTGCGCGCTGGATGTGGCTCACGGCGGCGGCCGGGATCGTGCTCGTGATCATCGGCGTGTGGCTCACGCTGCACGGCCGCGGCGGCCTGAGCAAGGAGGAGCAGGAGATCGTCCGCGTCTTCCTCGAGACCGCCGAGCGCCGCATCGACGCCGGCCAACTCGTCGCACCGGCCGACGACAGCGCCTACGAATACGTGCAGAAAGCGCTGCAGAAGGACCCGGAGAACGCCAAGGCGCAGGCCTTGCTCGACCGCATCGCACAGGATTTCGCCGGGCGGGCGCAAAAAGCGCTGGCGGCCGGCAAGCTCGACGACGCCAACGATCTCGTCAAGCAGGGCCTGCTCGTCGAGCGGGACAACAAAGGGTTGCGCGAGCTCGATGCGACGATCGCGCAGGGGCTCAAGCAGGCGCAGGCGCGCGAACAGATCCATAACCTGCTGCAGCGCGCCGAGGTGGCCTCCGCCGCCGGTCGCGCGTTCGGCGACGACGGCGCCTACACGCTGCTGCAACAAGCGCGCGCGCTTGCTCCCGACGATGCCGACGTGCGCCGGCGCATCGACGAAGTCGTCGCACGCGAGCTCGACGGACCGCGCAAGGCGCTCGCCGCGGGCCAGGCCGCGGCCGCAGCCGAGGAGCTCAAGACCCTGAAACCGCGGCTTGCCGCCGAGCCCAAATTCGCGGAACTCGCCGCCGAGGCCGACACTGCGCTCAAAAAGCAACAAGTGGAAAAAGAGATCGCGAGTCTGCTCGCGCGCGGCGAGTTGCAGCTGCGCGCCGGCCATCTCGACGAGCCGGGCGGCGACAACGCGTACGAAACGCTCGGTGCACTCGCCAAGCTCGCCGAGGGCGATCCGCGCGTCGCGGCGTTCGGCAACGGCATTGCGCGAGCCCTGCTCGCAGAGGCGCGGCGGCTCGATACCGTGGGCCAGGCGCCGCGCGCGCTCGATCGCGTCGGGCTCGCTCTGAAGATCGCGCCGACGCTCGCCGATGCGCAGACGCTCAAGACCGCGATCGAGCAGCGCCTCGGCGCGCGCGCCGCGCATCTTGCACAGACCCTGAGCACGGCCCGCCAGGCGATCGCCGAGCAGCGCTTCGTGCCGCCGGCGAGCGACGATGCCTACACGGCGCTGCAGTCGGCGCTGAGTCAGGATTCCGGCAACGTCGAAGCGAAGCAATTGCTCCAGGAGTTGCCCAAGCGCATCGCCGACGCCGCGACCGCACGCGCGCAAAGCGACGTCGGTGCCGCGCTGGCGATGGTCGACTATTCGCGCAAGGTGTTCGCGCAGGATGCCGCGCTCGCTGCGCTCGCGACGAAGCTCAATGCCGATCTCGCGCAGGAGAAGGCCGCTGCGGCGGCGCAGGCCGCGCGCGAACGCATTGCGAAGCTCCTCGCTGCGCCGTCGCCGGCGCCCGAGCAATTGCGCGCCGCGGCGGCGGAGATCGCTGCACTGATCGTCGCGAACGGCGGTGACAAGGAAGCGCTCGCGCTGCGCACGCGGCTCGTCGAGGCGTACGCTGCGGAACTCGCGCGCGCGCAAGGCACGACGCAGTTCGATGCGCTCGCGGGCGTGCTCAAGGGCGAAGAGAAGACGCTCGGTGCGGATCGCGCGTATGCCGCGCTCGTCGCGAACCTGCCGGCGCTGCGCACCAAAGTCGCCGAGGCCGAGCGCGCGCGCACCGAGGCCGAGCGCGGCACGCTCGTGCTCAATGCGTATCCGTGGGGCAAGGTCGAGTCGGTGCTCGACGCCAATCAGCAGCCCGTGAAGCTGCCCGACGATACGACGACGCCGCTGATCCTGAGCTTGCCCGCCGGCAGTTACAAGATCACGTTCCGGCATCCGCAGGCGGCCAAGCCTGCGCAGGTCATCGCCAAAGTGGAAGCGCAGAAGCGCGCGAGCGCAAACGCGGCATTCACGACGATCTCGGCGCAGGAGTACTTCACGCGTGCGGGTTGGTAGACGCAAGGCGCGGTACGCGACGTTCACGGCGCTGCTCGCGGCGGCTGGCGTCGCGCACGCCGACTACAAAGACGACTATTCGCGCGGCCTCAAGGCCTACGAAGACGGGCAGTTCGCCGAAGCGCGCACGCTCATGCAGCAGGCGCTCAGCGATCATCCGCAAGCGGCCGAACGCGTGAAGTTGTACGGCATGGTGTTCAAGCCCTACGTGCCCCAGCACTACCTGGGCATGGCGGCTTACAAGCTCAACGATTGCGCCACGGCGCTCGCGCAGTGGAATTCCGCCGAGAACCGCCAGGTGATCGGCCAATTGTCGGATCTCGCGGGCGAGGAGCAGCGCGGCGCGGCGGCATGCGGGCAGAAGGCGGTCGCGAAAACCGAACCGCCGCCGACGACCTCACCCGTCGGCAACGATGCCGGCAAATCCGAGACGGTCGCGAAGACGGAGTCGAAGACCGAACCTCCGGCCAAGACGAACGTTGCCGACAGCAAATCCGCGAAGCCGCCCGTGGTGCAACCGCCGCCGGTCAAACCCGCGCCCCCGGCCGACAAGCCGGCCGTCGCCGTCGTCAAGAGCGGGCCGCCGGAACCCCTGTTGCAGGCGTTCGACAACTACCTGGCGGGGCGCTACGCCGACGTCGCGCGCATCAATCCCGACAGTTATGCGGACACGCGTGCGCGCTTCCATGCGTATCTCGTGCGCGCCGCATCGAGGTATACGCAGTCGCGATTGAGCGGCGACGAGGAGATGCTCAAGGGCGCCCGCGCCGACGTGCTCGCCGCGCGTCAGCTCGACGGCCGCACGCTACCGGATGCGACGCTGTTCTCGCCGGCGTTCCGCGCGTTTTTTGCCGAAAACCGCTAGCGAACGCCCGTCGAAGGTCCGATAGATCGGAGACGCCCGGGCGGCCGGGCGTCTCCCGCGGATCAGAAATGATAGACGGCCGAGACCGAATACGTATCGGTCACGTCGGAGAAATCGGCGGCCGCGTCGATCTGGAACTTCGAGAACGCCCAGCCGAAGCCCAGGGCGCCGTGAGTTTGCGAGCCTTGGCCGCCCGAGAACAGGATGGCGAGCGGGATTGCGCTCGAATTCGTGCCGGGGTCGCCCGTGAACTCGATCGAATGCCGCGGATCGTGCCATACGCCGGCGCGGATGCTGAACGGATGCGCCATTTGTGTAAATGTATACTCGCCGCCGAGATGGATCTCGGTGCCGTTCGGGATCGACAGTCGCGATACCACGGCCGCGTCGCTGCCGAACAGCGACTGGATGCCGCGCGTGAGCTGCGAATACGGAATGTAGTCGGCGTCGAAGTTCACGACGAGCGAATCGGTCGGATGCCAGCTCACGCCTGCGCCGTATTCGTCAGGCACCTTGAAGCGCACGTTGTTCAGATTCGTCACGACCACGGGCGGGTTCAGCACCGAACCGTCGGTGCGATAGAACGCGGTGTTCGTGGCGTTGTACTCGAAGCGGGGGCCGCGGCGATAGACGAGGCCGCCGCTCCATTGCTCGTTGAAAACGAAGCGTGCGCCGAGGTTGATGCCGACGTCGTTGTCGCTGCCGAATTGATCCTGGCGGTTCACTACGTTGCCGGTCGGGATGTTGCCCTGGATGTTCGGAAACGCGAGGCGGTGGATCGAGGTGTCGATGTTGAAGTCGTAGTACGAGAGCCCGGCGCCGAGCGAGATGTTGTCGGAAGCTTTCCACGCCGCGCTCAAGCCGTAATTCACGATCTTGAGGTCGGCATGCGCGACGATCGGCAACACGACGCCCGTGGCGCCGTTGTCCACCGGCTCGCCGGCCGGCGTCGAGGAAAAATCGTTGTTGAAACGCACGAGCTCGTCGCGATAGAACGCGAACGACCAGCGATCGTGCGGATACACGATCGAGAGGAACGATACGTTGTTGACGGAGCTGTCGGCGTCGGCCGTGTGCAGGCCGGAGCCGTTGAACGGGTTCGTCGTGACGCTGCCGCTGTTCAGATACGGCAGGCTGTAGTTCGTATGGCGGCCTTCGATCGAGATCTCGGGCGTCACGAGCTGGCTCAGGCCTGCCGGGTTCGTGTAGGCGGCCGTCGCGTCGTCGGCGAGACCTAAGAATGCGCCGCCCATGCCCATGCTGCGCGCGCCGGGGTTGGCCAGGTTGAACGGAATGCTGGCGTTGGTCTCGGTGTCGGTGATGGCGAAGGCCGGTCCGGCGAGGCCGACCAGGGCGGCGCCGATGGCAAGCGAAAGCTGACGTTTCATCTGATTACTCCCCAGTTCAGTAGAAATTCTCCCGTCCGTCGCGGACGGGGCAGTCGCAACGAGATCTTAACACCCTGCCCGGTTAAGGCGCAGCTGCGGCGAGGCTATACTGTCGACATTGCCAGGGTCGATTCGGGGAGACCGTCGTCATGGGTGTTCTAGTCACCGTGATCTTGCTGGTCGTGGCCGTGCTCTTCTTCAAGTTCACGGTGCGCTTCGTGCCGCAGGGCTACGAATGGACGCTCGAGCGGTTCGGCCGCTACGTGCGCACGATGACGCCGGGCCTGCATGTGCTCAATCCGCTCTGGCATCGCGTCGGCCACAAGATGAACATGATGGAGCAGGTCATCGACGTGCCGTCGCAGGACGTCATCACGAAGGACAACGCCGTGGTGCGCGTCGACGGCGTGGTGTTCTATCAGGTGCTCGACGCGGCCAAGGCCGCGTATGAAGTCGCGAACCTCAATCAGGCGATCCTGAACCTCGTCATGACCAATATCCGCACGGTGCTCGGGTCGATGGATCTCGACGAGTCCTTGTCCAAGCGCGACGAAATCAATGCACGCCTGCTCAAGGTCGTCGACGAAGCGACGCATCCCTGGGGTCTCAAATGCAACCGCATCGAGATCAAGGACATCCAGCCGCCGCGCGATCTGGTCGATTCGATGGCGCGGCAGATGAAGGCCGAACGCGAGAAACGCGCCAACATCCTCGAGGCGGAAGGCTTGCGGCAGGCGGCGATCCTGAAGGCCGAGGGCGAGAAGCAGTCGGTGATCCTCGCCGCCGAGGGCAGGCGCGAAGCGGCGTTCCGCGAGGCCGAAGCGCGCGAGCGCCAGGCGCAGGCCGAGGCGAAGGCGACCGAGCTCGTCTCGCAGGCGATCCGCGCGGGCGACATCAACGCGATCAACTATTTCGTCGCGACGAAGTACGTCGATGCGCTGAAGTCGATCGTCAGCGCGCCGAACCAGAAGATGCTGCTGCTGCCCGTGGAGGCGACCGGCGTGCTCGGGTCGCTCGCCGGCATCGCCGAGCTCGCCAAGGCGAGTCTCGCCGAACAGCAGGCGCCCCGCGCACCGGCCAAGCCGAACGCGCCGGCGCAATGAGGCGGCGGTCTCCATTTGTGGAAATCTGGACATGCTGATCAATCTCGCGACGCATTACGGCTGGTGGCTGCTGGCCCTCGTGCTGATCGCTGCGGAGCTCTTGCAGCCCGGCTTCTTCATGTTGTGGATCGGCATCGCCGCGGCGGTCATGGGCGTGGTCCTGCTCGTTGCGCCCGAGATGAGCTTCGGCTATCAAGCCGTGCTCTTCGTCCTGCTCGCGCTCGCGAGCTGCTACGTGTACTGGCGCTTCGTGCGCAGCGTCGCCGAAGCGCCGAGCGACCGGCCGTTGCTCAACCGGCGCGCCGAGCAGCTCGTCGGCCGGCGTTACACGCTCGAGACCCCGATCGTGAACGGCCAGGGCAAAGCGCGCGTTGGCGATTCGCTGTGGCTCGTCGAGGGCCCCGAGCTGCCGGCGGGCGCGACGGTCGAGGTCGTCGGCGTCGACGGGACGACGCTCAAGGTGCAGCGCTCCGGCGGATGATCCACGAGCTTCGCAGCGTGTAACAAGTTTGCCGCCACGGCCGCCGCGCAGACACAGGGGCGTGGATGATCAGCTGCCGCGGGCGAGCGCGATGAAGCGAGCGAGTTCCTGCGCGTCCATGTCCGAGACGACCGCTGCCGGCTGGCCGCCCGACGCGATCACTTCGAGCGTATAGCCTTCGCGTTCGGCGGCTTCGCCGATCTCGCTGCGTTCGTTCTCGCCGAGCACGAACACGTCGATGAGATGCTGTCCGTGGCGGTATACGAGCACCGGAACGCGCATGTCGCCGACGTAGTCGATACGGCCGCCGACGAGCGGAAAGCCTTGATCGGCGAAGTCGCGCACGATCGGCGATTGCGCGAGTTTGCCCGCGAACCACGGCTTGACCGTGTGGCGATCGCTCGAGACCACATCGACGGGCGACGCCGCCGCGAGCGCACGCCAGTGGCTCGCGAACAGATCGCGCTCGAGCGCGGCCGAGGCGCTCTGTCGCGGGTTCCACAGATAGACGCCGCCTGCGCCGGCGCCGAAAGCGAGCACGCAGGCCGCCGCATAGCGCAACCACGCCGGAGCGCTGCGCGTCGGGACGCGCGGCCTCGTTGCGGCGCGCAGATCGGTGTCGCGCAGACGCGCGTGCAGCGAGGCGGGCGCGGCATGGCGCAGGCCGTTTTCGCGCAGCGCACGGCGCAGGCCATCCAGTCGCGTGAGCGCGTCGCGGCAATCCGCACAGCCGTCGAGATGCGCTTCGACCGCGCGCGCATCGGCGCGTTCGAGCTCGCCGTCGAGATAGGCTTCGAGGAGGACGTGGGCGGTCTTACAGTCCATGGGTGGCCTCCGGTGCAAGCTCGGCGCCGAACGCGCGTTGCAGCAGCGCGCGCCCGCGGGCGAGCCGCGACATCACCGTGCCGATCGGCACGCCGAGCACGTCGGCGATCTCGCGGTAGGAAAGATCCTCGAGCTCGCGCAGCACGAGCGTTTCGCGGAACTCGAGGGGCAGCGCGCGGAGCTCCACGGCGACGCGCGCGCGAAACTGCGCCGCGTGCGCCGTGTCTTCGGTCTCGCTCGCGGTACCCGCCGCGGCCGCGAACGCGGCTTCGTCGAGCCGCGTTTCGCGCTTGCGTGTGGCGAGCTTGGCGAGGCAGCAGTTGCGCACGATCGCGAGCCACCACGCGCGCGCGTTGCCGCCTGCGTACGTGTTCGCCGCGCGCGCGGCGCGCAGGTACGCGTCGTGCACCGCATCGGCGGCATCCTGCTCGTTGCCGAGCAGCCACCGGCCCAGATTGTAGGCCGCGTCGAGGTGCTGCTCGGCGAGCTCGGCGATCCAGGCGGCGGTGGCGGCGGTCGTGCTCAACGGCGTGGGCGAAGCATCGGGGCTCGGTTCACTTGTGCACGTGCACGACACCGGTCATGAACGGGTGCAGGGTGCAAAAGTAGCTGAAATCGCCTTCGGTCGCGAACGTATGCTCGAAGACGTCGTCGGTGTCCAGGGCTTTCGATACGAAAGCGCCGTCGTTCGCGATCAGCGTGTGCGGGGTTTCGTCGCGATTGGTCCAGATCACGCGCGTGCCGGGGGCGATCGTGATCTCCTTCGGCGAGAACGCGAATTTCTTGATCGTCACGGCGATGTCGGCGGCTTCCGCCGCCGAGCCCGCGAACAGCATGCACAGGGCGAGGCAGATCCGTTTCATGTGCTTGGCTCAGGCGTGATCGATGGGCGTGTCGACGAGCGCGAGTTCGTGCCGCCCGCGCACGACCGTGAGCTGGCGTGTCCCGATGAGCTTGCCGAGCTCGCCGGCAGGCACTTTGACGGGCCCCGGTTCGCCGATGCCTTCCTGTCCGGGTGTCGGCAGCGGATAGGCGAGCGACATCGCCGTATGCAGCGCCACATGACCTTCGACTTTTTGCAGCACTTGGTGGACATGGCCGTTGAGCACGGTCACCGAGCCGTAGGGCTTGAGCAATGCAAGCGCCGCGTCGGCGTCCGCGGTGCCCCAGCCCCACGGCGCGTACACCGTCCACATCGGGATGTGCGCGAGCACGACGATCGGCGTCGAGTGCGCGACGCCTTTGAGGTCTTGCTTGAGCCAGGCGAGCTGCTCGTCGCCGAGCGAGGTCATCGTGCCCATCTTGAAGTTGAGGACGTTCGAAAGGCCGATGAAGTGCACGCCGCCTTGGTCGAAGCTGTACCAGGCGCGGCTCTTGCCGTCGTGATCGAACACCTTGAGATAACCGGCGAGGCCTTCGTCGAGCGCGTCGTGTTCGCCGGGCACCGTATGCACGCGATCGACGCGGATCTCGGCGAGCAGTTCGCGCGCCTGGGCGAATTCCTCGGGTTTGGACAGGTGGCTCACGTCGCCGGTGTGCACGACGAGCGCCGGCGCCTGCGGCAGTGCGCCGATATCGGCGATCGCGCGGCGCAGGCTGCCGACGACGTCGGGATTCGCCTCCTTGTGGAAGCCGATATGCGTGTCGCTGATCTGCACGAACGTGAACGCGTTCTTCGAAGCGGCCGCGGGGGTGCCCGAATTCGTGGCGCCGAGCGCGCGCGGTACGCCGCCCGCGACGGTCCAGACGACCGCAGCGCCGGCCCAACCCGCCACGCAGCCGAGTATCCGGCGCCGATCGGGGTTCGAAATCGTGGGGTTGTCTTCGTTGCTCATGGCTGATCTCCTCGCGATGGTGCGATGGAGATCGGCGGGGGCGGTGATTTATTCCCGAGCGAGGCGAGCGGCTTCGCTCCCTGTTCCCGATGCCGCGCATTCGGCGCGCAAAGAAGCCGAAACGGTCGGGTTGTGCGACATCGCGGCCGAATCCACTACAATGCGCGCCCCGGATTCGCGACCGCCCCGCCATGACGAACAAGACCGTTCTCAACGCCACCCATCGCGCCCTAGGCGCCAAGATGGTCGACTTCGGCGGCTGGGACATGCCGCTCAACTACGGCTCGCAGATCGAAGAGCACCATGCCGTGCGCCGCGACGCCGGCATGTTCGACGTCTCGCACATGACGGTCGTCGATCTGCACGGCGCCAACGTGCGGGCGTTCCTGCGCAAGCTCGTCGCCAACAGCGTCGACAAGCTCAAGACG
>DASRGX010000069.1:0-8324 GCA_035650835.1 Rudaea sp.
CGCTGTCTCGCTCGCAGCGGAGTTGCTTAGCGACGTCTATTCGCACGGCGAGCCGCAGCGTCGCAAACCTGCAGACCACGAAAGCGATCTGCTCTTGGAATCGCTCGTCGTATGGATCAACCGAAATCGCGCAGAAGCCGCTGCGGCCCTTAACCCGCGCTCGTAGTTCTGGCGAATTGCTCGGCCGCGGCTCGATTTAGAGGTGGTCGATGCAGTTGGCCACCACCAACGTGCTCGGATCCCTCCCATCAATTTGTAACCCATGATCGCCTGAGATGGGTATCTTCCAAGCGGCAAACGAACTGCATTGGCAATGCAATCAAGAGTGCCGCGCTCTATCTTTCCGCTTGGGGTAGCGGGTCGTGGGTTCGAGTCCCGCCCCCCGACCAATTTTCCGCAAGCGATTCAGCGAGGCGCCGTCGGCGCCTCTCGTTTCTTTCCGGCTCGATCGAGGCGGCGTGCGAAAATTCGCGCACGCCGCCAACCGGCATCTCAGTAGTGGGAAATCGTCAGCGTGCCGCCGACGCTGCTGTCGCACGGGCTGCCCGGGTCGATCGCGCGCACGCGCACGTAGTAGTCGCTGCGCACGTTGATCGGCGTGACCTTGCCGCCCCAGTACAGGAACCACGTGAAGATCGGGCTGTAGGCGCGCGCGAATGCGCGGGCGCCGGGGCTCGCATTCGCGGCGTAGTCCGTGACGGTGAAATCGCCGGCATCGTTGAGGTCGGTGAATGCGCCGTTCTTGACCTCGACTTCGAGCTCGGGCGACGAGTTCGTACCGTACGGATGCGCGACCACGGCCGAGGTGGACACTTCCAGCTGCGTCGCGGCGACGGGACCGAAATCCTGAACGTCGCCGCACACCATGCCGAGCGTGTGTGCGTCGACGGTGGGCGTCACGACATGACCGGGCGCCGCGGGCTTGGCGAGATCGTTCGATTCGGCGCTGAAGTCGGTCTGGTTGCCGAACTTGACCATGAGCGCCGAGCGCACGGTGAGCCAGATGCCCGTGAAGATGTGGCGCTCGATGATGACGCCGCCGTCCTGCCAGGTCGCGTTCGTGCCCGAGTACGTCGCGCCTTCGTCCGCTTGGTTCTGGTGCACGACGTGCATTCCGTGGCCGCCCGACGTAAACGGCGCACCGAACACGTACACCTTGGTCGGGTACAGGTTCTTGAACGTCGCGTCGAACGCCGGCAGCGCCCATTGCAGCGGATCCGATGTCGTCTGTGCGTACGCTTGTTGCCAGGGCAGGCCGCGGATCGCTTTGAGCAGCCCCGGGTGCCGGATGTAATCGAGTGCGCCGGCTGCCTGCTTCTGCGTGTCGTTCGGCGTCAGGATCGGCCCGTAGCTCGCCTGCGTATTGCTGATCAGATGGAAATCGCTGGTCGCGCCGAACACCGGACCGAAGTTCGCGGCGAGCTCGGCATCGGTCTGATTGCCGAGATTGGCCCAGCGATAGAGCAGCGGGTTGGTGGGCGAGACATCGTTGACGTCGATGACGACCTCGTATTCGACGTTCGCCGCCGTCAGCACGAAGATGTGGTAGTGCAGGTACTTGCCCTTGTCGGGCGCGTCGAGCTTTTCGAGAAAGCTCTTGCTGGGTTCCAACGTGCCGACCAAGTAGCCGTATTGCGCGAGCTGTGCCGACGCGGACCCCGCGCTGAGCAGCAGCAACAACACGAAACAACAACGACTGAGCGAAAAGCTCATGACAGCTCCTTATTGTTGATGATGTCGATGTGTAGCCTCGTGGATGCGCGCGACACCCCCCGCCGCGGCTGAGGCGGCACGGAGTCTAATCGGCGAACGTGATCGCGCCGTGTCGGCGGCGTCACGACGTGCAGAGATGGCCCTGCGGCGTATTGCCGCAGGGCCGGCGTGTCATTTGCCGGCGGGCGTGCGCCGATAGGCGACCTTCCACTCGAGGCGCCAGGCCTCGCCGTCCTTGCGTTCGTTGAGCGTTTCGTAATGATCGGCGTCGATGCGCTTCCAATGCGTGCGCATCAGGAGTTCCTTCGGCTCGGTGAGGCGGTGCTCCGGGAAGTCGAGACCGTCGGCGCTTGGCGAAACGCTGCCCTGTTCGATGACGCCGGCACTGCTCCAGTACCAGAAGACGATGCGCTGTTGACGGGGATCCCAGCCGTAGATCGTCTCGCCGAGGTAGTCCGGACCCTTGCCGCGCACGACGTGGCGATCGCGCACGAACTTGCCGCCGTACACGGGCTCGAAGCAGTGCGTGTCGGTGCCACCGCCGTTCGGGAACTCGCCGACCCAACAACTGCCGACGAGGAAGTCGAGCGGTGCGAGCGGGTTCCCGGGCGCATCGGCCGCAAGCGCGGAAACGGCAAACGTGAGAGCGACGAGCATGGCGGTGACTCCTGGCGGATGTGCGTCGAGCCTAGCGCACCGAGCGTCCGGCAGATTGGAAAAAAGTGACGTTTGCGTCGTCGGTCTTTCTCACTCGCCGACGACGATGCTGCTTGCATCGGGTCGGCCGTCGCGGAGCAGGCTTGCCGGCGTGCGGCCGGCGTAGCGCTGGAAATCGCGGATCAGGTGCGCTTGATCGTAATAGCCGCAGTCGGCGGCGATCTCGCTCCAGGCGCCGCTGCCGTGGCGCGCGAGCGCGAGTGCGCGCTCGAAGCGCAGGATGTTCGCGTACGCTTTCGGCGTGAGCCCGACCTGCTCGCGGAAACGGCGGCTCAGGTGTTCGCGGCTCAGTCCCACGTGCCTGCCGAGCGCCGCCACCGTGCAGCGGCCCGGATCGGCGGCGATCCGGCGCGCGCATTCGAGCACGGCCGGGTGCGCATCGGCAGCGCGTTCGAGCCGTTCGACGAGCCAGCGCTCGAGCAGCGCGAAACACGCTTGCGGCGAGTGCGCGTCGAGCAGACGCTCGCGCACTCCGAGCACACGATCGCCGAGCAGGGCTTCGAGTTCGATCACGCGATCGGCGAGCTCGTGCTGCGCCACCCTCAGCAAGCGGTATGCGCCGTGCGCATGGAACTCGATGCCGACGAGCGCCGTCGCCCCTTGCGCGCCCGTTTCGATGAAACTTTGCTGCTGGCCCGAAAGCCAGCACGTGGCGAAATGGTGCGGCGCCGCGGAATCGCGCGGAAACAGCGTGGGCGGCTCGCCGAGGTTGAACAGAAGATGCGAGCGCCCGGTCGGCAGCCGGCGATCGCGCGCGAACGTCGTGCGCCCGGCGACGTACCAGAACACCGCCACGTGCGCGGCGAGCGGCGCCTCGGGAACGCCGAGCGCGCGCGTCCAACGCCCGAGCGGAGAATCGTGCACGCTGATCGCGGTGCGCACCATGGCGCATTGTCCGCCGCGCCGGCTCGAGGTGGCAAGCGGTCGAGGACTGTCGGACAATCCGCGTCATGACCACGCACGGAGTCGACATGAGCGTCTCGGAACCGCGCCGCAGGCTGTACCCGGAAATCGAACCGTACGTGAGCGGCATGCTCAAGGTGTCGCCGCTGCACAATGTATACTTCGAGCAGTGCGGCAACCCGCAAGGCAAGCCCGTCGTGTTCCTGCACGGCGGTCCGGGCGCCGGCTGCAATTCCAAATGCCGGCGCTTCTTCGATCCTGCGCGCTATCGCATCGTGCTGTTCGATCAGCGCGGCTGCGGCCGCTCGACGCCGCACGCCGAACTCGCCGAGAACACCACGTGGGACCTCGTCGCCGACGTCGAGCGTCTGCGCGAGCATTTGGGCATCGAGCGCTGGCAGGTGTTCGGTGGCTCGTGGGGCTCGACGCTCGCGCTCGCGTACGCGCAGACGCACCCTGCGCGCGTCACCGAGCTCGTGCTGCGCGGGATATTCCTGTTGCGGCGCTGGGAGCTCGAGTGGTTCTACCAGCACGGCTGCGATGCCGTATTCCCCGACGCCTGGGAGGAATTCCTGCGGCCGATCCCGCTCGCGGAGCGGGCCGATCTCATGAGCGCGTACTACCGCCGCCTGACCAGCGGCGACGCTGCGGTGCGCCTCGCCGCAGCCAAGGCGTGGTCGATTTGGGAAGGCAGCACGATCTTCCTGCACCAGGATCCGGCCCACATCGCCTCGACCGGCGAGGATGCGTTCGCGCTGGCCTTCGCGCGCATCGAATGCCATTACTTCGTGCACGGCGGGTTCCTCGAGCGCGACGACCAGCTTCTGCGCAATGTGGAAAAGATTAAAAATATACCGGCCGTGATCGTGCAGGGGCGCTACGACGTCGTGTGTCCGATGCGCAGCGCCTGGGACCTGCATCGCGCTTGGCCCGAGGCGGATCTGCGCATCGTCGCCGACGCCGGGCACTCGGCCTTCGAGCCCGGCATCACGCACGAGCTCGTCGAGGCGACGGATCGCTTCCGCTGACGCCGCTCAGGCGGGCTTCACGGCGCGCGATGCGCCTTCGCTCCTGCCGATTTCCGCGATCTTCTCCGTGAGCAGCGACGCTTCGAGCTTGCCGATCGGCAGCGCGGCGAACAACGAAATGCGGTTCTTCAAGTAACGGAATGCCGTGGCGAATGCCGTGAGCTTCTCCACGTGCGTGCCGGACACCGTTGCGGGATCTTCGATGCCCCAATGCGCGCGTACCGGGTGGCCGGGCCAGATCGGGCACGTCTCGCCGGCCGCGTTGTCGCAGACGGTGATCACGAAATCCATGTGCGGCGCGTCGGCAGCGTCGAATTCGTCCCAGCTCTTCGAACGCAAACCCGCCGTCGGATAGCCCATTTTTTGCAGTGTCTCGATCGCGAGCGGGTTGACCTCGCCCTTCGGCTGGCTGCCGGCCGAGAACGCGCGGAAGTGTCCGACGCCGTCTTTCGCGAGGATGCTCTCGGCGAGGATGGAACGCGCCGAGTTGCCGGTACAGAGAAAGAGCACGTTGAATACGCGGTTGCTCATGGCGGGGACTCGAGGCTGGCGGCGGGGACGCCGGGAGATGCGGCGCGGTTCGTCGCGCGCACCACGACGATCGTCAGCGCAGTCGCCACCGCTTGGGCGGCGACGAAGGCGGGCACGTCGACGGCGCGGATGCCCGCGAAGGTGTCCGTCAGCGCCCGGGCGATCGTCACCGCGGGATTGGCGAACGATGTCGATGCCGTGAACCAGTAGGCCGCGGCGATGTACGCAGCGACGAGCGCCGGCACGGCCTTCGCGTCGGCTTTGCGTCCGAGCAGGATCGTCGCAAGCAGGCCTGCCGTCGCGACGATTTCGCTGAGCCATTGTCCGCTGCCCGTGCGGATCTTCGCGCCCGATTGCAGCAGGGGCAGATCGAACATCGCATGCGCGATCCACACGCCGAGCAGTGCGCCCGCGACTTGTGCGATCGCGTAGCTGGCGAAGCGCGAGGTCGTGAGTTCGCCGCATCGCCAGAACAGGCAGGAAACCGCCGGGTTGAAATGCGCACCCGAGATCGGGGCCAGCGTCGCGATCAAAACGAACAAGCCCGCTCCCGTGGCGAGCGCGTTCGCGAGCAGCGCCACCGCGACGTTGCCCGCCGCGAGCCGTTCGCCCATGATCCCGGACCCGACGACCACGGCGAGCAGCGCAGCGGTTCCGGCGAATTCCGCCGCGAGCACGACGATGTCCGTGCGTTGCCGGTTCATCTCAGCAGCCGCCTGAGCAGCAGGCCGCCGCCTGCGGCGCTTCCGGCGCGCAGCACGTGCGCGAGGTCTCGGTGGCGTTGCTGCCGTCGCCGTAGACGGGAATCTCGCCCAAGGAATGGAACGTTTCCCAGGCGACGCCCTGCGGATCGGTGATCCAGTATTTGTCGGACGTCGCGTAGCAGCACTGCGCACCGCATTCTTCGAGCAGCGCCGCGTCCGCCTGCGCCAATTGCCCGCGCATGGCGGCGAGCTCGTCGGCGGAATCGACCTGCAAACCCAAGTGGTTCACGCCGGTTTTCTCGTTGCGGCGAGAGAGCGCGAAATTGAGGCGCGGGTCCTCGAGCATCCATTTCGCGTAGTCGGTCTTGCGCACGCTGGGCGCCGCGCCGAACAGCGTGGAGTAGAAATCGATGCTGCGTTCGAGATCGGTGACGGAAACGTGGACATGGAAGCGTTTCATGCTGGGGTCCTCGGGCGGGTTGTTTTGCGGTGCGGGCTGGGCGCGCATGCCGGGCCGCACAGTTCCGGTTTGCCGCCGCAGCAGTTCTCCGTGAGATAGCCGATCAGCGCGTTCATCGTGTCGAAGTTCGCGACGTAGCGGATGAACCGGCCTTCTTGCTGCCTGGAGATCAGGCCTGCCTGCGCCAATTCCTTCAAATGGAACGACAGCGTCGCCGGCGGCAAGTCGAGCGCGTCGGCGATCGGGCCGACGATCGAGCCCTCAGGGCCGGCTTCCACGAGGTGGCGGAAGATCGACAGCCTGCTTTCCTGGGCGAGTGCGGCGAGAGCGGCAAGCGCGGCATTCATTTTCATATTTCCAATAATATGGAAGTATTATCGGAAGTCAATAGGCGGCGCATGCGGAGCTCCCGGACGCGAGGTTCGGGAGCTCGGGAGGAACGTGGTTACTCAGGCCGAAGGCGCGGCGCCGCCTTTCAGGCACTGGCTCATGAACGCGTGGCGGTCGTCTCCGGACTTGCCCTTCGCTTGTCCAGCGCACGACTTCATTTTCTCGCGTTGCGCGAGCTGTGCCGAAGAGGCGGTTTTGGCGTGCGCTTCGTTGGCGCCGCCGGCGAGACAGCCGCGGCGGAAATTAGTGGCCGACTTGCCCTTGAGACCGAGCTCGGCGGCTTCCGCGGTGCAGTGCTGCTTGCGCTGCTGCTGCGTGGTGGCGGTTTTTGCCGGCGCGGCATCGGCCGCGTGCGCGGCGGTGCCGGTCAGGGCGAGGGCGAAGACGGCGAGTGCTGCGAATTTCATGTGATTCTCCCGATGTGGCGACAAGGCGCCAGGTCCATGCCGGCGGAATTGCGCGGCGTGGTCACATGATCGAACGCAGCTCGTGCGTCGTATGTAGGAAGACGCCGACGCGCGGCGTCGGCGTCTCGCGGATTCGGCGGTTCAGGCCGCGGCCTTGGCGGTCTTCGCGGGTGCGCTCAGGCGCGGGCCGTGCAGCAGCGCCTGCCTGACGCCGTCGATCATGAGATCGACTTCGGCGCCCGTGATGCGGAAGTGCGGCGTGAAGCGCAGCGAATTCGTGCCGCCGTGGATCACGCCGATGCCGCGCTCGCGCAGCCATTCCTCGGTGCTGCCCGCGCCGTAGCACTTGAACTCGGGTGCGAGCTCGCACGAGAAGAGGAGACCCGTGCCCTGCACCTTCGTGATGAGGCCCGGCAGCTCGGCCTTGAGCGCGTTGAGCTTGTCGAGGAATTCCTTGCCGCGAGCGCGGATGTTCGTGCGCACCTCGGGGCCGAGCTCGTCGAGCACTGCCACGGCGACGTCCATCGCGCGCGGATTCGTCGTCATCGTGTTGCCGTAGATTCCCTTTTTATACAATGCCGCAGTTCGCTCGGTGACGGCGAGCACGGAGAGCGGGTACTGGCCGGCGTTGAGCGCCTTGGAGTACGTCTCCATGTCGGGCGGATCGAGCTTCTCGAAACCCGGGTAGTCGATGATCGACAGCACGCCGTGCGCGCGCAGGCCCGCCTGGATCGAATCGACGAGGAACAGGCTGCCGTGCGCGCGCGTGAGCTCGCGGGCGGCCGCATAGAACTCGGGCGTGGCCGCGCGGCCAGGATCGCCTTCGCCCATGACGGGCTCGAGGAACATCGCCTCGATGAACCAGCCGTTGCGATCGGCGTCGGCGAAGATCTGCCGCAGCTGCTCGACGTCGTAGGGTTCGACCGTGAGCAGGCTGTGCTCGTCGCGGAAGCTCGCGAGGTGCTGCACGTACGCCTTGCGCGAGGAATCGGAATAGACCGCCGGGCGCTCGGTGCGGCCGTGGAACGCACCCTTGACGGCGAGGCGCTTGATCGTGCGGCCCGCATGGCGCGCGCCGGGTTCGGTCATCGCCTTGGCGTTGACGTCGGCGATGCGGCACGCGAGCGACACGGCTTCGGAGCCGGAATTCAGGCACAGGAAGCTCACGAACGGGCAGGCGCCGCGCGTTTGCCCGACTTCGCGCTTGAGCGCGCGCGCGAAGCGCAGCTGGCTCACGCTTGGCGTCATGATATTGGCCATCACGTGCGGGCGCGCGAGCGCCTCGAGCACCGCGCGCGGCGCGTGGCCGGAGCCCAGCATGCCGTAGCCGCCCGAATCGTGCACGACGGCGCCCTTGAGCGTGACGAGCCACGGCCCGCGCGCGGCAAGCGCCACGTATGGATTCACGGCGTCTTCGGGGTAGAAGTTGACGAAATCGGCCTGCACGCGCGCCATTTGCGCCGTCTCGTCG
>DASRGX010000070.1:0-15621 GCA_035650835.1 Rudaea sp.
TGGTGCGCCAGCTCACCGACGGCGTCGCGATCGGGCCGATCCTCATGGGCGTGTCGCGTCCGGCGCACGTGCTCACGCCGGCCTCGACGGTACGGCGTGTCGTCAACGTCACGGCCATCGCCTGCGTCGAAGCACAGATTCGCGCGCAGAACGCTTAGGGCCGGTTCGTGCGCCGCCGCAAATTTTTTGCCGCAAGGTTGAAATCGACGGCGACACAGCGCACCGCTAAACTGGCCGGCACGAAACGACAGCGGTGCGCGCCGGCGCGAAGGAAACGCTATGAACATTTTGAACGACATCCTCGACCAGGATATCGACCCGACGGAAACCCGCGAATGGACCGAAGCGCTCGATGCGGTCATCGGCGCGGACGGGCCCGAGCGCGCACATTTCCTGCTCGAGCGCATGGTCGACGCTACGCGCCGCGCCGGCGGTTACCTGCCGTTCCAGCCGACGACGGAATACGTCAACACGATTCCGCCGCATCTCGAAGCGAAGATGCCGGGCGATCCGTCGATGGAATGGCGCATCCGCTGCCTGATCCGCTGGAACGCGATGGCGATGGTCGTGCGCGCGAACCGCAAGCCGGGGGAACTCGGCGGGCACATCGCGAGCTTCGCCTCGAGTGCCACGCTCTACGACGTCGGCTTCAACCATTTCTGGCGTGCGCCGAGCGAAAACCACCCGGGCGATCTGGTGTTCCATCAGGGCCATTCGAGCCCGGGCGTCTATGCGCGTTCGTTCCTCGAAGGCCGCATCGGCGAGGACCAGCTCGATCTGTTCCGCATGGAGGTGGCCGGCAAGGGGCGCGGCCTGAGCTCGTATCCGCACCCGTGGCTGATGCCCGATTACTGGCAAGTGCCGACCGTGTCGATGGGTCTCGGGCCGATCCAGGCGATCTACCAAGCGCACTTCTGGAAATACCTCGAGAACCGCGGGCTCGTGCCGAAATCCGACCGTAAGGTCTGGTGCTTCCTCGGCGACGGCGAGACCGACGAGCCCGAATCGCTCGGCGCGATCTCGCTCGCCGGGCGCGAGAAGCTCGACAATCTCATTTTCGTGATCAACTGCAATTTGCAGCGCCTCGACGGGCCCGTGCGCGGCAACGGCAAGATCATCCAGGAACTCGAAGGCGTGTTCCGCGGCGCGGGTTGGAACGCGATCAAGGTGATCTGGGGCAGCTATTGGGATCCGCTGCTCGCGCGCGACAAGGACGGCAAGCTGCGCAAGGTCATGATGGACACCGTCGACGGCGAGTACCAGGCGTGCAAGGCCTTCGGCGGCGCCTACACGCGCGAGCACTTCTTCGGCAAATACCCGGAGACGCTCGCGATGGTGCGCAACCTGTCGGACGACGACATCTGGCGCCTGAACCGCGGCGGCCACGATCCGCACAAGGTCTACGCCGCGTACCACGCGGCCGTGAACACGCAAGGCATGCCGACGGTGATCCTCGCCAAGACCGTGAAGGGCTACGGCATGGGTGCGGCAGGCGAATCGCAGAATCCCACGCACCAGCAGAAAAAACTCGACAACGAAGCCGTGCGCCACTTCCGCGATCGGTTCCGCATTCCGATCCCGGACGACAAGGTCGACGAGGTGCCGTACTACCACCCCGGCAAGGACTCGCCCGAGGTCAAGTACATGCTCGATCGGCGGCAGGCGCTCGGCGGGTTCTTGCCGCAGCGCCGTCGTACGAGCAAGGCCTTCGAAGCACCGGCGCTCGGCGCCTTCGAGCAGATCACGAAGGGCACGGGCGATCGCGAGATCTCAACGACCATGGCGTTCGTGCGCGGCATCAACTTGCTGTTGCGCGACAAGTCGATCGGCCAGCGCGTGGTGCCCATCGTCGCCGACGAAGCGCGCACGTTCGGCATGGAAGGCATGTTCCGCCAGATCGGCATCTACGCACCCGAGGGCCAGAAATACCGGCCGCAGGACGCCGACCAGCTCATGTACTACCGCGAGGACCAGAAAGGCCAGGTGTTGCAGGAAGGTATCAGCGAACCCGGTGCGATGAGCGCGTGGATGGCCGCGGCGACGAGCTATTCGATCAGCGACGCGCCGATGCTGCCGTTCTACATCTATTACTCGATGTTCGGCTTCCAGCGCATCGGCGACCTCGCCTGGGCCGCCGGCGACATGCGCGCGCGCGGCTTCCTGGTCGGCGGCACCGCAGGACGCACGACGTTGAACGGCGAGGGCTTGCAGCACGAGGACGGCCATTCGCATTTGCTCGCCGGCGCGATCCCGAACTGCCGCGCCTACGATCCGACGTTCTCGTACGAAGTGGCCGTCATCCTCCAGGACGGCGTGCGCCGCATGCTGCACGAACAGGAGGATTGCTACTACTACGTCACCGTGATGAACGAGAACTACGCGCATCCGGACATGCCCAAAGGCTGCGAGCAGGACATCATCAAGGGCATGTATCTGTTTCGCGACGGCGACGATCCGCTGCCCGCCGGCTCGCCGACGTCCGAAGCCGCCGCCGACAAGCAGGGCAAGAGCAAAGTGCCAGAAACCGACGGTCCGCCGCCGCGCGAGACCAAGGCTTCGGCCAAGGAAACGGTGAAGCCCGGCGCGGAGAAATCCGCTGCGGCGAAGAACGCGAAGAACGCCCGCATTCCGCGCGTGCAGCTCTTAGGGTCGGGCACGATCCTGCGCGAAGTCATCGCCGCGGCGAGCCTGCTCGAGAACGAATTCGGCGTGGTCTGCGACATCTGGAGCTGCCCGAGCTTCAGCGAGCTGCGCAAGGACGGTTTCGCCGCCGAGCGCTGGAACCGGCTGCATCCCGAGGACAAGCCGCGCGTGCCGCACGTCACCGCCTGCCTCGCCGATCGCGCCGGCCCGGCGATCGCCGCGACGGATTACGTGCGCGAATTCGCCGACCAGATCCGCGCGTTCATGCCGGAGGGGAAAAAGTATACCGTGCTTGGCACCGACGGCTTCGGCCGCAGCGACACGCGCGAGAACCTGCGCCGCTTCTTCGAAGTGGACCGCTACTACATCGCGCAGGCCGCGATCGCCGCCCTCGCTGCGGAAGGCAAGATGAGCGCCAAGGACGTCGCACGCGCGATCAAGACCTGGAAGATCGACGCCGAGAAGCCGGACCCGTTGGGGGTTTAGCGTCGAGGCGTTGCGGAATCGACGCGAATTGAGCTGGCGGAAGCAGGGCGACTCGATCCGGTCAAATTTTTGTATCCCATGGTTGACGCAACGTCAACCATGGGTGACAGAGATTTTTTCCGCACTTCCGAGTTCGACCAGCGGTTGCGGAAAATCACGGATCGTCCTGGCTATCCAGAGCGACGCTGCGCGAAAAGTCCGCGAGCCGAAGACGGCATATGCGGCAAAACGGCCGAGCCGGGTCAAGAAGGCCCCTCCGAAGCGCTGAATCCTGCTTACCTCGGCCGCGATCTCTTCAACGCCGGATTGACGCGGTCCAAGTCGGCCTGCACCTGTTCGGGGCTGCGCTCGTAGACGATCTCGCGTCCCATCACCTTGCCGGAAAACGCAGTGCGATTCGGGGTGGGCACGAGCTCGCACTTGACGCTGTGTACGCCTTCGCCGAGCACGACTTGGATGCGATGGGCGTGTTTTGTCAGCACGACGGCGTCGACGAGCTTGCTGCTTTCGGTGAGGCGCACCTGGATCTTTTCGATGTTCATGGGCATCGTCCGGCAGCGGAGGGGTGCGGCAG
The DNA here is from genome assembly GCA_035650835.1 of Rudaea sp. Classification (GTDB taxonomy): domain Bacteria; phylum Pseudomonadota; class Gammaproteobacteria; order Xanthomonadales; family Rhodanobacteraceae; genus Rudaea. The sequence continues at coordinate 3,704 of DASRGX010000070.1, forward strand.
TCTATCCGTTCCGGCGCAGTCGCGCAGGATGCCGGGCAGCGGCTATGCTGCCCGTAGGTGTCGGGGCTGATCTTGTCGCATGAGCGGGAAAACGTACGATTTCGCCGTCATCGGTGCCGGCTGCTTCGGTGCCTGGACCGCACATGCGTTGTTGAACGCAGGGCACGGTGTCGTGCTCGTGGATGCCTATGGCCCGGCGCACAGCCGGGCGAGCTCGGGCGGGGAGTCGCGCATCATCCGCATGGGCTACGGCGCGGACGAACTCTACACGCGCTGGGCGCAGCGCTCGCTCGCCGCTTGGCGCGAACTCGATGAGCGCACGCGGGCGGCGATCTTCCATCGCACGGGCATGCTGTGGCTCGCCGGCACCGGCGATGCGTACACGCAGTCGACGCTGCGCACGCTCGAACACGTCGGCGTCGCGCATCGGCGGCTCGACGTGCGCGAGCTCGACATCGAATTCCCGCAGATCTCCCTCGACGGCATCGAGTGGGCGCTGCATGAACCCGAGAGCGGCGTGCTCATGGCGCGCCGTGCGGTGCAGACGCTCGTCGCGAACGACCGCATGCGGGGGCTCGACTTCCGCACGGCGAGCGTCGAACCGCCGGCCGGACGCGGCAAGCTCGCACGCATGCGCGCGAGCGACGGCACGACCATTTCCGCCGGTGCCTTCATCTTCGCGTGCGGTGCGTGGCTGCCACGCGTGTTTCCCGACGTGCTCGCGCGGCGCATCTTCCCGACGCGGCAAGAAGTATACTTTTTCGCAACGCCGCCCGGCGACGAGGCTTTCGCCCCGCCAGCGATGCCGGCATGGTTCCATCATCCGGCGCTCGTCTACGGAATTCCCGATCTCGAGCACCGTGGTTTCAAGATCAGCATCGACCGCCATGGGCCGCCGTTCGATCCCGACACGGGCTCGCGCCTGCCGAGCGAAGACGGTCTGGCGGAAGCCCGCGCCTATCTCGCACGGCGCTTTCCGAAACTCCGCGATGCGGTGCTCACGGAAAGCCGCGTCTGCCAGTACGAGAACACGCACAACGGCGACTTCGTCATCGACCGCCATCCGGAGCTCGCCGACGTCGTGATCGTCGGCGGCGGTTCGGGCCATGGGTTCAAGCACGGTCCCGCCGTCGGCGAGCACGCGGCCGCGCTGGCGACGGGCGGCGCAGCGGCGGAGCCGCGATTCGCGCTGGCATCGACGGCCGCCGCGCCGGCGCGCACCGTGTTCTGAGCGCTACTGGAAGCCCGGCTGGCCCTGCTGGTCCTTGAACTGCGGCACGCGCGCGAACCGCGTGCGCGCATAGCCGAAGGCGGCGAAGCGGTCGAGCAGGGAAGTATACAATGCGTCATCCATGGCCGGATCGCGCGCGAGGATCCAGCCGAGCTTGCGGTCCGGCTGGCCGACCAACACCCAGGAGTAGTCGGGCGCCACGTCGAGCACCAGGTAGTCGGCGTTGAACAGCCACAGGAAGCGCACCTTCCAATACGCGTTGTCGGTGCCGGGCTGGACCACGCCGAGCGAGGCGACGGTCTTCTCGGGACCGTCGAAGGACTTGCGATATACGTAGGTCGTTGCGACGTTGCCGTCTTCGTCGAGCCGGTAGACGTCGCGGCTCGCGATCTTGCCGCGCTCGGCGAAGTACGGCACGTTCGCGATCACGTACCACGCGCCCATGTAGCGCTTGAGGTCGATCTTCGCCTGCGTGCCGAGCGGTGGCAGGTCGCGGGCGTCGGTGTCGGAGCAGGCATAGAGCACGGCGCCCACGGCGAACCACAAGACGACGGCGGCAATGACGCGGCGCAGCCCCATGAGAGCTCCTCGGTGCTGACGCGAGTATCGGGCCATGGGTGTGCAGGGCGCGTCAAAACCGGGCGACCGGGTTCAGTGCAGCGGATACTTGCGCAGCGCGATCGTCGCTTCCATCGCGTGCAAGAGCTCGAGCAGCTCCGGATCGTCGGGATTCTTCTCGAGCGCCGCGTGCACGAGCGCGAGGTAGCGTTCGGCGTGGCGCGTCCAGTGCAGGTCGTACGGATTATTTTCGTTGCGCGACATGACAGTTTCTCCGCGAGGTGTGTCCTTGGACATCAATGCTAGGGAGACGCATCGCGAGGCTCGTCCACCCAATCCGCAGCGTCCGTGTGCGCTGCTTCGCAGTTCCTGCGCGCAGTCGTGGAGACCGCGTGAAATTCACGGCGCCTTCACGCGGACGGGCGGCCCTTTGCAGACGACCGCGTTGCCTATACCGTGCGGGTTTTCGACGAGGAGACCGCCGATGCGCGCGCCCGCTATGCTTGTTTCGCTGATCCTGACCGCGGCCGCGCTGCCCTCGCGCGCCGGGCAGACGCCGCCGCTCGCGCCCGACATCCCGGCGAAATTCGCCGCGCCCACGCTGGTCTTCGACTACGAGCGTCGCGACATCATGATTCCGATGCGCGACGGCGTGAAGCTGCACACGGTCGTCATGGTGCCGAAGGGCGCAGCGCATGCGCCGATGATCCTGACGCGCACGCCGTACAACGCGACGAAACGCGCCGAGCGCTACGTGAGTCCGCATCTCCTCGCCAGCCTGCCGATGGGCGACGAACAATTCGCGGGTGACGGCTACATTCGCGTGTTCCAGGACGTGCGCGGCAAGTACGGCTCGGAAGGCGATTACGTGATGACGCGCCCGCTGCGCGGCCCGCTCAACGCGAGCAAGGTCGATCATTCCACGGATGCCTGGGACACGATCGACTGGCTCGTGAAGCACGTGCCGGAAAGCAACGGCAAGGTCGGCATGATCGGCTCCTCGTACGAGGGCTTCACGGTACTCATGGCGCTCGTGCATCCGCATCCGGCGCTCAAGGCCGCCGTGCCGATCAATCCGATGGTCGACGGCTGGAAAGGCGACGATTGGTTCCACAACGGTGCGTTCCGGCAAATCAATCTCGATTATCTCTACGGCCAGACCACCGAGCGCGGCGAAGGCAAGCACGTGGCACGCGACGGCTACGACGACTACACGAATTTCCTGCGGGCGGGCTCCGCGGGCGACTACGCCCTGCGCTACGGCTTCGATCAGCTCGGCTTCTGGCGCAAGCTGTCGGAGCATCCGGCCTACGACGCCTTCTGGCAGGGGCAAGCGCTCGATGCGATCCTCGCGAAGGAAACGCCGAGCGTGCCGACGCTCGTCGTGGCGAGCCTTTGGGATCAGGAAGACATCTACGGTGCGCTGCACACGTACGCAGCGATCAAGCCCAAGGACGCGAACGGCGACACGGTGTTCCTCGCGCTCGGGCCTTGGCGTCACAGCGGCGCGAACTACGAAGGCAGCATGCTCGGCCCGCTGAAGCTCGATGGCGACACGGCGCTCAAGTTCCGGCGCGACGTCCTGAAGCCGTTCCTCGATGCGCATCTCAAGGACGGCGCGCCGCCGGCCGCCACGCCCGCGGTGTTCGCGTACGAGACCGGCACGAATACCTGGCGCACGCTGGCGCGCTGGCCGCTCGCCTGCGAGCGGGGCTGCGGCTCGGGCATGCAGCCGCTCTACCTCGGCTCCAACTTCAGTGCCGCCTTTCAGGAGCCTGCCGGGGGAGAAGCGTTCGACGAGTACGTGTCCGACCCGGCCAAGCCCGTGCCCTATCAGCCACGGCCCGTGCGTTTCGAAGACGGCGATGCGTGGAAGCGTTGGCTCGTCGTGGATCAGCGCTTCGTCGACGATCGCCCGGACGTGCTGAGCTACGTCTCGGCGCCGCTCGAAGCGCCGCTCAGGATCGCCGGAGCGCCGATCGTCAATTTGTACGCGTCGACGAGCGGCAGCGACAGCGACTGGATCGTCAAGCTCATCGATGTGTATCCCGACGAAGTGCCGTCACAGCCCGAGATGGGCGGCTACGAACTCGGCATCGCCATGGACATCTTCCGCGGGCGGTATCGCGATAGCCTCGAGCGGCCGAGTCCGATTCCGTCCGAAAAAGTGGAAAAGTACCGTTTCGAGCTGCCGAACGCGGATCATGTGTTCCTGCCCGGTCATCGCATCATGGTGCAGGTGCAGTCGAGCTGGTTCCCGCTCTACGACCGGAATCCGCAGACCTACGTCGACAACATCTTCTTCGCCAAGCCGGGCGACTACCGCAAAGCCACGCAGCGCGTGTTCCGCGGCGGCGAGCATGCCAGCAATATCGAGCTCCCGGTCGTCGGTTTCAAAAAAGAGTGAAGCATGAGGCGCGAGTGCGCGAAAGAAGATCTTCGACAAAGTTCGTGTTCTTCGGGCGCTCTCACAATGTGGCCCGGCGTTCGTCGCGCGGCGAAGCGGCGTTGAGCGTGCGCCAGACGCGGCGCAGCTGGCGCGTCGACGAGAAGCCGGCGCGCTCGGCGACGCGTTCCATGTCCAGGCGCGTCTGGCTCAGCAGCTCGCGCGCGAGCGCGGCGCGCAAGCGGTTGCGATAGTCGGCGATGTGCATGCCGACGTGCTCGTGGAACAAGCGCGAAAGATGCCGCGGGCTGGTGCCGGCGATGGCGGCCAGGCGCCGCGCAGGCCATGGCGCGGCCGGGTCGCCGGCGATCGCATCCTGCACGCGGTGCACCGCCGGATGGATGTGGTTGCGGCCGTCGAGCCACGCCGAGAGCTGCGGTTCGTTGCCGCTGCGGCGTAGGTACACGACGAGATAGCGCGCCACGGCGAGCGCGCACGCGTAGTCGATTTCTTGCGCGACGATGTGCAGCATGAGGTCGATGCCGGCCGTGACGCCGGCACTGCTGAGGCGCCGGCGATCCTCGACGTAGAGCCGGTTCTCGAGCACGCGCGCGTGCGGCGCGAGCGCAGCGAGCTGGGCGCAGCTCAGGAAATGCGTGGTGCAGGCGTGGCCGTCGAACAGCCCGGCGCGCGCGGCGAGCAGCGCGCCAGCGCAGATCGTGACGAGCCGATGTTCGTCGCGTACCGTGGCCCGCAGCCAATCGACGAGCTCGGTTTCCTGCGCGATCTCGGCTCCCCTCGCGCGCATGCCGTCGATGGTCTCGTCGACGCTGCCCGAGACGACGACCAACGAACCCGCGGCCAAGCGGTGCGGAAGCGCATCGACGCCGGCGAGCTCGAGCCCGATCGAGGTGTGCACGCGCCGCGAGGCCGCGACATAGCGCACGTCGAAGCGCACGCGGTCCTGGATCAGGTTCGCGCGGCGCAGCACTTCGATCGGGCCGGCGACGTCGAGCAGCAGCGCGCGCGGCGGCACGACGACGCAGACCGGAACGACGCGCCCGGCGCTCATGCGGCGCGCTGCACCGCCGCGCCGGCCAGGGCTTGTTCGACCGTCGCGACGCGCGCGAAACGTCCGTCGAGTACGAGTTCGGTGCGCGCCTTGATTTCCTCGGGCGTCCAGCGCCGGCCGTCTCGCCCGAGCATCGGGAACGTCAACGTCGCCTCGGTCACGTAGTCGACCGCGTAGCCCATGTCCGACGCGTGACGCGTGGTCGTCTCGCAACATTGCTCGCTGCGGATGCCCGATACGATGAGACGCCGGATGCCGTGCTGGACGAGCCACACGTCGAGGCCGCTGCCGACGAGCGCGCTGTGGCTGCGCTTGTGGAACACGACGGCGGGCGCGATCGCGATCTCCGCGAGCGTTCTCACATGGCCCGAGGCGAGCGCGAACGCGCCCTCGTCTTCGACGTGGAAGATCTGCACGATCGGAATGCCGCGCGCTTTGGCGCCGTTGATCAGCGCTTGCAGCCGGTCGAAGAACGCCGGCGAATCGGCGTCGCTCCAGTACGGACGCTGGCGAAACGATTCCTGTGCGTCGACGACGATCAGGGCGGTATCGGAAACGGACATGTGGGGTTCTCCGGACAAGTGCGGCGGGTGCCGCCGTGGCACGCAGAATAGGTTCAAATTCCATGCCGCGAAAGCCGAAAAGCGGTCCTGGATCGGACAAAATCGGACATCGCTGCCACGCGACGTGTCGCCTGTGCGACCTTGAGTTTGCGCGCGTTGCGCCGATGTAAGGAATCGCTGCGCGCTGGCGTCTTATGGCGCAGATGCCCGAGGATCCGCCCATGCTCCGCAATTTCTCCTTGCTACTGGGATTCGCCATGACCGCCACCGTCTCCGCTGCCGATACGCAAGCCGCCACGACCGAAACGCTGACCCTCGGCGGCGGCTGTTTCTGGTGTCTGGAAGCCGTGTTCGACGAGCTCAAAGGCGTGAGCAGCGTCGAGTCCGGTTACGCCGGCGGCCACGTCGCGAATCCGAGCTACGAGCAGGTGTCGAACGGCACGACGGGCCATGCCGAGGTGGTGCAGATCACGTTCGATCCGCGCGTCGTGAGCCGCGACGTCGTCCTGCAGGTGTTCTTCACGATCCACGATCCGACGACGCTCAACCGCCAGGGCAACGACGTCGGCGAGCAGTACCGCTCGGTCGCGTTCTACCGCGACGCGGAGCAGAAGGCCGCGATCGAACGTGCGATCGCTGAGGCCCGCAAAGAATGGACCGGCGAGATCGTCACTCAAGTCGTACCGTTCACGACGTTCTACAAGGCCGAGAACTACCACCAGGAATATTTCAAGCTGCATGGCAGCCAGCCGTATTGCCAGCTCGTCGTGGCGCCCAAAGTGGCGAAATTCCGCAAGCTCTTCCACGATCGGCTCAAGTCGTCTGGCTGAGCTCGGCAAGCCGAAAACCGCGCGCAAACGCTTTGTTGCGCTGCTTTTGCAATCGCTTGTGAAAACGTTTACATTCGCCCGATAACGCTACGTTAACAAGAAACAAGACGTTCGGGGGTGGCGAGTGGCAACGACGATCAGGGACGTTGCGCGTGAAGCACGCGTGTCGGTCGCATCGGTCTCACGTGCGTTGAACGGCAGCGCGAGCGTGTCCGAGGACACCCGGCGCCACATACTGAGTGTCGCTTCCCGCCTGCGCTACATGCCGCATGGCGCGGCGCGGAGCCTCATCACGCGCCGCACGCAAACCGTCGGCGCGCTGCTGCCCGACCTCTTCGGCGAATTCTTCTCCGAGCTGATCCGCGGCATCGACCTCGCGGCGCGCCTGCGCGGACTGCATCTGCTCGGTCGGCCAGAAGAACTACGTGAAGGAAGGCGGCGTCGCCGGCCAGTTCGAGACGCAAGGCAATCCGTTCCCGCAGCTCGCGATCGGCGAGTACAAGGTCATCACCTCGAACTACAAAGCCGAATACGACCAGATCTCGAGCGCCGCGGTAACGGCGGAGACCAAGTCGGGCACGAACGAATTTCACGGCGAAGTGTTCGGCGAGTACACCGACCAGAACTATCGCACCGACACCCCGGCGGAAAAGGCGGCCGGCAAGCAGACGCCTTCGCAGGAGAAGGAGTACGGTTTCGCGGTCGGCGGCCCGATCATCCAGGACCAGATGCATTTCTTCCTGACCTACGAAGCGAAGCGCTTCGATACGCCGATCGTCGTCGCGCCCGGCACGGTCGCGGGTGTTTCCAATCCCGTCAGCCTGCTGCCGCCCAGCGTGCAGGCGCAGTTCGGGCCTGCCGGCCTGCCGTTCGATGAAGATCTGTATTTCGGCAAGATCGACTGGGAATTCTCCGATCGCGACAAGATCGAATTGAGCTCGAAGGTGCGCAAGGAAGACCAGGCCGACAACATCGGCACGGCCCAGGCGAAATCCTCGAGCATCGACGTCAAGAACAACGACACGCGCATCGATGCGCGCTGGCAGCACAGCGCCGACGCCTGGTTCAACGAATTCCTGCTCACCTGGGAGAAGACGTTCAACGCGCCGTCCTCGCTCGGCTTCGGCAACGGCGCGATCTATACCTATCACGTGAGCGCGGGCAACGACCCGACGATCATCGACACGGGTCCCGCGTCGCCGCTCGCCACGCAGAACAAGGGGCAGCGCGGGCCTGGGTTGCAGGACGATCTCACGTTCAACAATTTCGAGTGGAACGGCGATCACACGGTCAAGCTGGGCTTCAAGTACAAGAGCATCAAGCTCACCGCGCAGGACGCCGAGGACGTCAACCCGCAGTTCTACTACGACGTTACGTCGGCCGGCACCGCGACGATTCCGTACAAGGTGTTCTTCACGAATCCGGTGCCGGGCCTGAACCCGACCGCCACGTCGCGCGACAACCAGTTCGGCACGTACATCCAGGACGACTGGGCGGTCAACGACAAGCTCACGTTGAATCTCGGCCTGCGCTACGACTACGAAGACAACAAAGGCTACGAAAATTACGTGACGCCGGCCAACGTCGTCGCGGCGCTCAACGCGCAGGACCCGAATGCGCCGACCGGACAGACCTACGCGCAGACGCTCGCCAAGGGCGGGGTCAACGTCAACGACTACATCAGCACCGGGCACAACCGCGGCGCGTTCGACAACGAATGGCAGCCGCGCCTCGGCTTCTCGTACGACATGAACGGCGACGAGCAACACGTGTTCCATGGCGGCGCGGGACGCGCCTACGACCGCGATCTCTACGACTATCTGCAGGTCGAGGAGACGAAGTCAGCGCTGCCGCAGTTCACGTTCTACTTCCCGAACGATCTGCACCCGTGCCCGACCGGCGCACAATGCGTCGCGTTCAATCCGGCGTTCCTGAACGGACTCTCGAACCTGCAGTCGCTCGTGCAGGCGAGCAACGCGGGCGCGGAAGTCGACATGCTGAACAACAATTTGAAGGCGCCGTATTCGGACCAGTTCAGCCTCGGCATGCGCAACAAGGTCGGCGACTGGAACACCGACGCCACGGTGGCGCGCATCGTGAGCAAGAACGGTTTCGTGTTCACGCTCGGCAACCGCTATCCGAACGGGGCGTTCTGGATGAACGGCGGCCAGCCGTGGGGCAATGGCGTACCGGGCTTCGGCAGCCTCATCATCGGCAACAACGGCATCGAAACGCGCAGCAACTCGCTGCTGCTCTCGGCCGAAAAACCGTACACGAAGGAATCGGGCTGGTCGGCCACCTTCGCGTATACCTACACCGACGCGACGCAAAACCGCGACGTCAACGAGCACTATTCGTTCGACGAAGAAACGATCCATCAGTATCCGTTCATCGATTCGAACGCGGTGCCGCGCCACCGCTTCGTCGCGACGGGCTCGTTCGACGGTCCGTGGGGCCTCACCTACTCCGGCAAGCTCACGCTCGCCTCGCCGATACCGCACAACGACATCGCCTGCTTCCTCGCGTCGGGCCAGTATTTCCCGACCGGCAGCAGCTGTACGCCGATCGCGGGCACGCCGGGCGGCGGCTTCTCGGGCAGCGATCCGCACGCGACGACTGCGCAATCGTTCCTGTTCGGCGGCAAGATCTTCGGCTACCGCGATATCGATTTCCAAGTGACGAAGAACTTCGATCTCACGCACGGCATGGACATGTACATACGTTTCGACGTGCTCAATGCGTTCAATTTCAAGAACTACTCCGACTACATCACGAACTATGGCTCCAACGGCGTGCTGAGCCGCTTCCCGGCCGCGTACAACGCGATCGGCAACATCACCGGCACGCCGCGCGAGTTCAAGATCACGGCAGGATTCAGATGGTGACTTGAGCGCTCGCTTCATCGGACAATGGTCCGGCGCACCGCCGGACCGGCCCCGAGCCAGGCCCGCTACGGCGGGCCTTTTCACGACTGCGACCCGAGTGCAATGAATCAATCCGCGATCAAGAACATCGTCATCGTCGGCGGCGGCAGCGCCGGCTGGATGGCCGCCGCCGCGTTTTCGAAAGTGCTGGGCCAGGGCTATTCGATCCGGCTCATCGAATCCGAGGAGATCGGCATCGTCGGCGTCGGCGAAGCGACCGTGCCGCACCTCAAGCTCTTCAACAAGGTGCTCGAGATCGACGAGATCGAGTTCATCAAAGAGACCCAGGGCACGTTCAAGCTCGGCATCCAGTTCGTCGATTGGGGACGCATCGGCGATCGCTACGTGCACGGCTTCGGCACGATCGGCCACGACTACGGTCTGCTGCCGTTCCACCAATACTGGCTCAAGCAGTTCGCGACGGGCAAAGCCGCCGACATCGGCGCGTATTCGCTCAACACCGCGGCGGCGCCGCGCGGCAAGTTCATGGCGTCGGCGACCGACGTGCCGGCGAATTCGCCGCTGGCGAACATCGCCTACGCCTACCATTTCGACGCGGGGCGCTACGCCGCGTTCCTGCGCCGTTACGCGGAAGCGCGCGGCACGCGCCGCACCGAAGGCAAGATCGTCGAAACGGTGCTGCGCCCGGACGACGGTTTCATCGAAGCCGTCGTGCTGGCGAGCGGCGAACGCGTCGACGGCGATCTGTTCATCGACTGCTCGGGATTCCGCGGCCTGCTCATCGAGCAGGCGCTGCACACGGGTTATGAAGATTGGACGCATTGGCTGCCCTGCGATCGCGCCATGGCGGTGCCGTGCGAAAACGTCGGTCCGCCGACGCCGTACACGCGCTCGACCGCGTTGCGTTCGGGCTGGCAGTGGCGCATCCCGCTGCAGCACCGCACCGGCAACGGCTACGTGTACTCGAGCCGGTACTTGAGCGACGACGAAGCGGCCGCGACGCTGCTCAAGAATCTCGACGGCAAGCCGCTCGCCGACCCGCGCCCGCTGCGCTTCACGACCGGCAAGCGCAAGAAATTCTGGAACAAGAACTGCGTCGCGCTCGGCCTCGCGAGCGGCTTCATGGAGCCGCTCGAATCGACGAGCATCTACCTCGTGCAGTCTGGCATCGCGCGCCTGTTGAACCTGTTTCCGGACCGCGGCTTCAGCGACGTCGTCGTCGACCGCTACAACGCGCAGTCGCATTTCGAGTTCGACCGCATTCGCGATTTCCTGATCCTGCACTACTACGCGACGGAGCGCGACGATTCGCCGTTCTGGAACTATTGCCGCACGATGAGCATCCCCGAGCAGCTCGCGAACAATATCCGGCTGTTCCGCGACAGCGGGCGTTTCTTCCGCGACGCCGAGGAGATGTTCGCGATCACGAGCTGGGTTCAGGTCATGCTCGGACAGCGCATCACGCCGCGCGCCTGGCACCCGGTGGTGGACCTCCTGCCCGAGAAGGAGCTCGACGAGCTCGTCGGCGGCGTCAAGCGCGTGATCGAGAACTGTGTCGAAGCGATGCCGATGCATCAAGCGTTCATCGACCGCTATTGCAAGGCCGCCGTCATGTGACGGCGGGAACGAAAGCGACGCCGGGCGGTCAAACGGGCCGCCGCGTTCGCTTGCGCGCTGCGCTTCGCCATGTGCGCCTCCTTCGTCTACCGAGAAATGCAATGAGTGTCAGGGGTTTGTTCCGAATAGCCGATGTAAACGTTTTCATCGCGGCTGCGACGTTGTTCGCGGCCGCCGCCTTCGTGCCGGGCCGAGCCGTGGCCGTCGAGTTCGACAAGCTGCCCAAGCCGCAGCAGGCCATGCTCGACGACGTCGAGAAGCGCACCTTCGAATATTTCCGCGACAGCACGAATGCCGCGAACGGCCTCGTGCCGGATCACTGGCCGCACGAAGGCGGCGAATATTTTTCGTCGATCGCAGCCGTCGGTTTCGGGCTCACCGCGTGGGGTATCGGCGTCGAGCGTGGCTGGATACCGCGCGCCGAAGCGGTCAAGCGCACGCTCGTGACCTTGCGCTTCCTGCACGACGCGCCGCAGAGCGACGCCGTCGACGCCACGGGCGATCACGGTTTCTTCTACCACTTCCTCGACATGGACACCGGTCGGCGCTATCAGTCCAAGCGCTGGGTCGAGCTCTCGACGATCGACACGACGCTCCTGCTCGGGGGCGTCCTGTTCGCCGAGTCCTATTACGACCGCAACGACGCCGACGAGAAGGAGATCCGCCGCCTCGCCGACGAGATCTACCGGCGCGTGGATTGGCAGTGGGCGTCGCCGCGCCCGCCGCTCGTGGCCATGGGGTGGACGCCCGAAGCGGATTTCATCCATGCCGACTGG
>DASRGX010000071.1:0-5687 GCA_035650835.1 Rudaea sp.
GCAAGATGTTCGACGGCTCCTCGATCACCGGCTGGAAAGGCATCAACGATTCGGACATGGTGCTGATGCCCGACGCCACGAGCGCCGTGCTCGACCCGTTCTCGGCCGACCCGACGCTGATCCTGACCTGCGACGTGCTCGAGCCCTCGACGATGCAAGCGTATTCGCGTTGCCCGCGGTCGATCGCCAAGCGCGCCGAGGCCTTTCTCAAGTCGACGGGCGTGGCGGACACCGCGTTCTTCGGCCCCGAACCCGAGTTCTTCATTTTCGATTCCGTGCGCTGGAGCAACGAGATGCGCGGCGCTTCGTTCGAAATCTATTCCGAAGAAGCGGCGTGGAGCTCGAACCGCAAGTTCGAGGAAGGCAATTCCGGCCACCGTCCCGGCGTGAAGGGCGGTTATTTCCCGGTCGCGCCCGTCGATTCGCTCGGCGATCTGCGTGCGGAAATGTGCAAGACGCTCACGGCGATGGGTCTCACGGTCGAGGTGCATCACCACGAGGTGGCGACCGCCGGCCAGTGCGAGATCGGCACGAAGTTCAGCACGCTCGTGCACAAGGGCGACGAGCTCCTGACGCTCAAATACGTGATCAAGAACGTCGCCCATGCGAACGGCAAGACGGCGACGTTCATGCCGAAGCCGATCGTCGGCGACAACGGGTCGGGCATGCACGTGCACCAATCGCTCGCCAAGAACGGCACGAACCTGTTCGCGGGCGATCTGTATGGCGGCCTGTCGCAGACGGCGCTTTACTACATCGGCGGCGTCTTCAAGCATGCGCGCGCGATCAATGCGTTCACGAACTCGACGACGAACAGCTACAAGCGTCTCGTGCCGGGCTTCGAAGCGCCGGTCATGCTCGCGTACTCGGCGCGCAACCGCTCGGCGAGTTGCCGCATTCCGTTCGTGCACTCGCCGAAGGCGCGTCGCATCGAAGTGCGTTTCCCCGATCCGATGAACTCGGGCTACCTCGCGTTCACGGCGCTCATGATGGCCGGCCTCGACGGCATCCTGAACAAGATCGATCCGGGTGCGCCGATGGACAAGGATCTCTACGATCTGCCGCCCGAGGAAGAAAAGCAGATTCCGACCGTTTGCAGCAGCCTCGACCAAGCGCTCGAAGCACTCGACAAGGACCGCGCGTTCCTCAAGGCAGGCGGCGTGTTCAGCGACGACTTCATCGACGCGTACATCGAGACCAAGCTCGCCGAGGTCACGCGCTTCCGCGCAGCGACGCATCCGATCGAGTACCAGATGTACTACTCGATCTGAACCTTCGGGCAAGCGCGTCGTCCGATCCGGTCGGACGACGCGCTGCGCTCGAGGTCACCTGCAGTTCCGTGTCGTGCGCGTGCGGCCCGCGTTAGACTGCGCGCATGAAACGACGCCGATTCCTGCACGGCTGCGCGAGCGCAGCCGCCGTTCCGCTGCTTGGCGGCTGCGTGCGCGCCAACGTGGCCGCGCATCGAAGCTACGCCGCGCCCGACATCTCGTTCACCGAAGACGCTTGCGGGCTGCCGCCCGTGCACGTGGCTCCCGAGCGCGAAATCCGCACCGTCGTCGGCTTGCGGCCATATCGCCCCTCGGGCTTCGTCGTGCGCGCGGAGCGCCTCGGCGACACTCTCGTGGTGCACAATTACGGTCACGGCGGCTCGGGAATAACGCTGTCGTGGGGAACCGCGAAGCTCGCTGTCGATATCGGTGCGCCGGGACATCGCGGCGACGTGGCCGTGCTCGGCAGCGGCGCCGTCGGCCTCGCCACGGCGGCGCTCCTCCAGGAGGCGGGCTTCGATGTCACGATGTATACCAAAGCGCTGCCGCCCGAGACGACGTCGAACATCGCCGGCGGTCAGTGGTTTCCGGCGTTTCTCGTCGATCCTGCGCGGCGCACCGCGGAGTTCGATGCGCAGCTGCTCGCCGCTGCCGAGTACGCCTACCATCGCTATCAAATCATGGCGGGACCGCGGTTCGGCGTGCGCTGGATGCGCAACTATTATCTCAATCATCGTCCGTTCAACGACGACGGCTACATCGGCGCGCGCAGTCCGCTGCGGGCGATGATGCCGGAGTTCGCCGATCTCGGCACCGGCGAGCACCCGTTCACCGGGTACGAGTTCGTTCGACGCTTCGACACGATGATCGTCGAGCCGCCCGTCTACCTCGCCGCGATGCTCGACGAATTCCGCCTCGCGGGTGGCCGGCTGCACGTGCGTGAAATCGCCGATCGCGCCGCTGTCGAAGCGTTGCCCGAAAAACTCGTCTTCAACTGCACTGGCCTCGGTGCGAAAACGCTGTTCGGCGACGAGGAGCTGACACCCGTCAAAGGCCAGCTCACGATCCTGCTGCCGCAGCCCGAAGTGCAGTACGCCGTGCTCGCCGGCGATCTCTACATGTTCCCGCGCAGCGACGGCATCGTACTCGGCGGCACGCACGAGCAGGGGGAGTGGTCGCTCGCGCCCGATCTCGCGCGCAAGGCGGAGATCCTCGCCGGACATCGCGCGCTGTTCGACGGATTCCGCCGCTGCTGAAAGATCAGGCGAGCAGGGTGTCCAAGATCTTCGCCAGCGCCGACACGCTGTCGCCGATGGCTTTGATGCGTGCGAGATCGTCGTTGAGCTTGTCGAGGTCGTCGCCGAGTTTCGCGGTGGCGCTCTTGAAGTTCGTCGCCGCCTGCTGACCCGCCGCGTTCAATTGCTCGAGCGCGGCAAGATGCAGGTCCGCGAGCAGATCCTGCAACTGGTCGAGTTCGTCGTCGCGCTGTTCCTGCGCCTCCGGCGACAGCGTGTTCGGATCGATCTGTTCGAGCGTCGACAGCGCCTTGTTGAGCGTGGCGAACTCGGTGCTGAAATCGGTGGCCATCGGATTCCCTCCTGCGTTGGCGTCACGCGTTCACGATTTGCCGTTTGCGGTCGCCGGCGCGGCCTTCGTCGGCGAGGTGTCCGGCGCGTGCGCCTGGCGGATCGCCTGCAGGCTCGATGCGAGCGATTGCACGTCGGCGAGCGCCGCCTGAACGGTGGCGCTGTCGAGCTTGTTGCTGAGCGCCGCCTCCCACGCGATGCGCAGCTTTTGCGAAGCGGCCTTGGCCTCCGCCGCCACGTCTTGGTCGAGCGCCGCGGTGAGATAGGTGCGACGCGCCGCCGTCCACGCGCTCGCGTCGGCTACGGTTCCGTCCGCATACGGATCGACGACCGTCTTGGTGTACGCCGCGTCCCGCGCAGTGTCGCTCATGGCCTTGAGGTCGGAGGCCAGGCTCGCGACGAGGCTGTCGTTCCAGGCCAGCGCTTCGGAAATCGTCTCCGCGTCGCGATGCAGCGCCTCGGCGAGCTTGCGGGCTTTGACGAAATTCCCGACTTGGCCCGCCAGACCCGAAAGCGCGCTCTTTTCGGCATCGCTGATCGGCGGCGACGCGTTCTTCGCGAGCAGCCCATTGACGTCGTTGATGGCGCCTGAAATCGAGGCGAGCGCATCGGAAGCGGCGCCGTTCGTGTCGTCGTCGGCGAGCGCTTGCAGGGCCTGGAAGTAGTTCTGCTCCAGCGCGAGTTGCTGGAGCAGCCGATCGTATTGCTCGATGACGGGCGCCAGACGCGCATCGCTCTTGCGCACGCTGGCGCGCCGCCGCTGTTCGACGGCTTGCGGATCGGTGCGTTCGAGCGCCGGCAACGCGTGCATGCGCGCGAGCAGCGCGCCCGAATCGACATCGACATACTGGTCGCGGTCTTGGGTGACGAGCGCCTGCAGCGCCTGAACGTACGAGGTGCCGGCGTCGGCGAGCGTCTGCGTGCGTTTGATCGTCAGCGTCGGCGAGCACGCCGCGAGGGAGGCGGCGAGGCACGCTGAGAGCGCAACCGCTCGTAGTGCGGCGATGGAGCGCATGGCATTCCCCCGAGGCCGCCGCTAGGCGAGGCGGCGCGTGCTCGAGGCTAGCAACAAAATCGCGCCGCGCCCACCTGTCAAACTTCGCATTGCGCCGATGATCGAGAATGCGTTACGCGGTATGGCGAGCCGCCGGCGCCGAGCCGCGATGTGCTAGCCTGACGCGATGCATCCAGTCGAAGGAAACGCCATGATTTCTTCGGGTTCCATGCTCGCGAACGTGTGCAGGAAGCGCGTCGTCGCCGTCGCGATGGCGCTCGTCGTCGCGCCGGCCGCAGTTGCCGCCGATGCGCCCGCCGATTCGGCTTACCACCAGCCGCCGAAGGCGATCCTCGACGTCATGCATGCGCCGTCGCCGCCGGTGCCGTACGTGAGCCCGACCGAGGACGCCATGCTGCTCGTCTCATGGCAGGACTACCCACCGATGTCGCGCGTCGCCACGCCGTTCCTGCGTCTCGCCGGCGTGCGCATCGAACCGAAGAATCACAGCAAGCACGACACGCCAGGCGGCTACGGCATCACGCCGTGCGCGCGCAGCTTCGACCTGGTGCGCGTCGCGGACGGCAAAGAGACGCACGTCGCGCTGCCCGACGGCGCCTGTCCGGGCACGCCCGTGTGGGCCGCGGACGGCAAGCGCTACGCGTTCGCGAACGTCGCCACGGATGCCGTCGAGCTCTGGATCGGCGATACCACCGGGGTCGTGCGCCGCGTGCCGGGCGTGCGGCTCAATCCGATGTTCGGCGAAGACGCGCATTGGATGCCGGACCAGGCATCGCTGATCGTCAAGCTCGTTCCCGGCGGTCTCGGCGCGCCGCCGCCGGAACCCGAGGTCCCGGCAGGGCCGAGCATCCAGGAGACTGCCGGCGCCAAAGGACAGAGCAGCACCTACGAGAACCGCGACACGCTCGGCGGCAAACACGACGAAGACCTTTTCGACTATTACGCGCTCTCGCAGCTCGCGCTCGTCGACGCCGGCACGCTCGCGGTGATGCCGATCGGCAAGCCTGCCAACTACGCGAGGCTGCGGCCCGCTCCCGACGGCAAGCATGTGCTCGTGAGCGCGATCCATAAGCCTTATTCGTACGTGACCACATACGACCGTTTCCCGCAGGAGGTCGACGTCTGGGACGTGTCGAACCATGCCGATATCGCCGTGCAGCACATCGCCTCGCTGCCGCTCGCCGATCGCGTGCCGATCCATGGCGTGCCGACCGGTCCGCGCGATTTCGAGTGGCGCGCCACGTCGCCGGCGACGCTCACGTATGCCGAGGCGCTCGACGGCGGCGATTGGAACGTCAACGTGCCGTTTCGCGACAAGGTCTTCGCCCTCGCGGCGCCGTTCACGTCGGCGCCCGTCGAGATCGGCCGCACCGAACAACGCTATACCGGCTTCGGCTGGACCGAAGAGCCGAGCCTCGCGCTGCGCACCGAATACGACGCGAATCGGCACTGGACGCGCACCTATCTCGTCGACGTCGACGATCCGGCGCAGAAACCGCGGCTGCTGTGGGATCTTTCCACCGACGAGGAATACGCCAACCCCGGCGAACCCGTCGCGCGCCAGCTCCCCAACGGCGCATGGGTGATCCGCAAGGACGGCAATGCGATCTTTCTCGAGGGCAGCGGATCTTCGCCGGACGGCGACCGTCCGTTCCTCGACCGGCTCGATCTCGCCACGCTCAAAACCGAACGCCTGTTCCGCAGCGGCAAGACGAGCTACGAGCGATTCCTCTCGTTCAAGAGCGGCGCCGACACGCGCACGTTCCTCACGTGGCACCAATCCGTCGTCGATCCGCCGAACGCGTTCGTGCGCAC
>DASRGX010000072.1:0-12567 GCA_035650835.1 Rudaea sp.
AACCGCGGTGGCTCGGGCGTCAAGAGCCCGTTCGATGCTTTGACGTAGTTACTTCGCGCTGGCCGGAACGCACGTCAACGAATGCTCGCGATCAACGCCTTCGGATCGTAGACGACTCCGCCTTTGATCACGCGTTCGGCATGGCTCAGATTGCCCACGTCTGCGAGCGGATCGGCGTCCAGCAGCACCATGTCGGCGAGCTTGCCGGATGCAATGGTGCCGAGATCGCGTTCGCGGCCGAGCGCCTTCACGCCGCCGACGGTGGCGCTGCGCAGCACTTCGAGCGGCGTGAGGCCGGCGTCGCGCATGAGCGCCATTTCGCGAAACACCGACGGACCGTGCAAGGTGCCGATGTTGCCGGCATCTGTGCCCATGACGAGCGGAATGCCGGCATCTTGCAAGCGCTTCAGATTCTGCATCGACACGGTCGGCGGCGCGATTGCCGGCTTGTCCGCCATGAGCTTGGCGACGCGCTCCGGCAACTTGTCTTTCGGGATGCGGTCGAGATCGTGCATCGCCGCGAGGATTTCGGGATCGGCGAGACGCTGCTCGTCGGGCGTCGCCTGCCACTGGTTGGAAAGCGCGAGACGGTAGCCGTTGCGCACGAACAGCGTCGGGCACAGCAGCGCATGATTCTTGCGCATGAGCGAGATGAACTCGTCGTCGATCGGCTCTTCGAAGACCGAGTGCACGAGGTAGTCGGCGCCGGCGCGCAGCGCCGCCTTCGCCGTGTCGAGCTCGGTCGCGTGCACGGCGAGACGGATGTGGGCGGCATGCGCGGCATCGCCGGTCGCCTTGACGATGGCTTCTTGCGCCGCCAAGTCGTCGCCCTGCTGATGGATGAACCAGACCTTGATGAAATCGGGCTTGTGCGGCAGCTCGCGCGCGACGAGCGCGCGGGCGGCGTCGGCCGTGTCCACTTTGACGATGGGCGGATCGCCGAGATCGAGCTGCGGCCGTGCGACCATCGAGATCAGCGGGCCCGTGGTCTCCACGCGCGGTGCGGCGTCGGATTTCTGCGCGGCGTCGCGCACGTCGAAGTTCCAAAACGGCCCGCCTACGTCGATGACGCTCGTCACGCCGCTCGCGAGCCACACCTTGAACGTGGCCGGCAAGCGCGCCTTGTTGCGGGCGACTTCCTGCGCATACGGCACGACCGCGTTGAAATCGGCCACGTCCGGCCGCGTGTATAGATTTCCCGATTGGAAAAAGTGGACATGGCCGTCGACCATGCCCGGGATCAGCCATTTGCCGTGACCGTCGATGCGTTCGGCGCCGGCCGGCACGCGAACTTTCGCGCTTGGGCCGACGGCGACGATGCGGTCGCCCGTGACGACCACGGTCGCGTCCGCGAGCGTCGCCGCAGCGCCGTCACGCGAGGGGTCGATCACGGTGGCGCCGACGATCGCGAGCGAGCGCGGCGCGCTGTGCGGCGGCGCGCCGAAACACGCCGACGAGGCCGCGAACGCGATGGCGATGAGACAAGGACGCAGACTGCGCATGACGATCTCCCGGCAACGGGCGCCGATGCTGGCGCGAGGCGCCATACTGACTCACAATCGCGCTTTGTCCAAGGTGGCGTGCGGCATGAACTACTGGCCCCTGCTCGGCGTCGTGGTCGTGGTGATCGGCTTCGCCATACGGCTCAATCCGGCGCTCGTCGTCGTCGTGGCGGGGCTCGTGAGCGGCCTCCTGTCGGGGCTGTCGGTGCCCGAGCTTCTCGCCCTGCTCGGCCGCTCGTTCGTCTCGAATCGCGTACTCATGATCTTCGTGTTGACGCTGCCGACGATCGGCTTGCTCGAGCATGCGGGACTGCGCGAGCGCGCGCATGCGCTGATCGCACCCTTCCGCGGACTCACGCTCGCGAAACTCCTCATCGCGTACCTGGGCCTGCGCCAGGTGTTGTCGATGCTTGGGCTCATCGATCTCGCCGGCCATGCGCAGACGGTACGTCCGCTGCTCGCGCCCATGGCGGAAGCGGCGGCCGAGAAATCCGCGCCGGCCCTCGACGACGAGGCGCGCGAGCGCGTCAAGGCGCTCGCCGCGGCGACCGACAACGTCGGCCGCTTCTTCGGCGAAGACGTCTTCATCGCCTTCGGCGCCGTGCTGCTGATCCAGGGTTTCTACGCACAGCAAGGCATCGTGCTCGATCCGCGCGCGATCGCGCAGTGGGCGCTGCCGACGGCGCTCGCCGCGTTCGTGATCCATGCCGCGCGGCTCTGGCTCGCCGAGCGCCGTCTCAAACGCGAATCGACGCGGCCGTGATCCGCATCGAATACGTCTACTGGCTCTGCGGCGCCTTGCTCGCCGTCTGTGCGTATTTCGATCTGCGCGCGCGGCGCTTGGCGTCGGCGCTTTTTTGGGGCGTTCTCGCCGCGTGTTTCGTCGGCGGCGACGCGGTGCAGGCCGCGGCGGCGAGCGGAAATCCGCTGCCGGCCGAGCTTACGGGCCTCGGCGTGATCGTGCTCGCCGCCATCGCCGGCAGCGGACGTCTCAAGCGCCGCGAAAGCGAGCGCGACGGCGCCCCTCGCCAGGCCGCACCGAGCAATCGTCTGTTCGTGCCCGCGCTCGCGATCCCGCTCGGCACACTCGCCTTCCTGCTGCTGCAGAAGCCCTGGCCGGATCTGCTCGACGCGAAACAGCCGACGCTTGCGGCACTCGGCCTCGCGTGCGTGCTGGCGCTCGTCGCCGCGCTCCTGCTGACGCGTGCCGGCCCGCGCCGGGCGCTCGCGGAGGGCGCACGCTTGCTCGATGCCTTGTCGTGGGCGGCGCTGCTGCCGATGCTGCTCGCCACGCTCGGCGCCGTGTTCGCGGCGACCGGCGTGGGCGACGCGGTGGCGCAGCTCGTGAGCGCCCTGATCCCCGTCGATTCGCGCCTGGCCTGCCTCGTCGCTTATGCGCTCGGCATGGTCGCGTTCACGGCGATCATGGGCAACGCGTTCGCCGCGTTCCCCGTGCTGACGGCCGGCATCGGCGTGCCGCTCCTGATCGGCCGCCATCACGCCGATGCGGCGGCGCTCGGCGCGCTCGGCATGCTGAGCGGCTACTGCGGTACGCTGCTCACACC
Organism: Rudaea sp.; assembly: GCA_035650835.1. GTDB lineage: Bacteria > Pseudomonadota > Gammaproteobacteria > Xanthomonadales > Rhodanobacteraceae > Rudaea. The sequence goes on from DASRGX010000072.1 coordinate 3,068, forward strand.
GATGGCCGCGAACTTCAATATCGTGCCTGCCGCGCTGCTCGAGCTCAAGGACCCGAACGGCGTGATCCGCGCACAATGGCCGACCGCCTGCGTGCTCTTCGCGGCGAATCTCGCGCTCATGTATTTCGCGGTGTTCCGGTGACCGCGCGCATCGTGCTCGTCACGGGCTTCGAGCCGTTCGGCGGCGATGCGGTCAATCCGTCGCGCGAGATCGCGCTCGAGCTCGATGGCGCCGAAATCGCCGGGCACCGCGTCGTTGGCGCCGTGCTGGCGACTGAATTCGCGCGTGCCCTGCCGACGCTCCGCGGCCTCGTCGAGCGGCACGATCCCGCGCTCGTGCTCGCACTCGGCCTGGCGGGCGGACGCGAAGGCATTTCGCTCGAACGCGTGGCGATCAACCTCGTCGATGCGCGCATCGCCGACAACGCAGGCGCACAGCCCATCGACGTGCCCGTGGTGGAAAATGCGCCAAATGCGTACTTTTCCACGTTGCCGCTCAAGGCCATGCTCGCGCGCCTGCGCGAGAACGGCATCCCCGCAACGCTCTCGCACACGGCGGGGACATTCGTCTGCAACCAGGTGTTCTACGGGCTCATGCACGCGCTCGCCGCAGGCGGGGGCGAGGCGCGCGGCGGTTTCGTGCACGTGCCTTATCTGCCCGAACAGGCCGCGCAACACGGCGCGACGGCGCAATTGCCGCTCGCCGCGATGGTCGAAGCGATCGGATCCTGCATCGAGACGGCGCTCACCGCGCCGTCGGATCTGCACTATGCGGCAGGCAGCCTTCAGTGAGTGCTGCTGCCCGCGGCGCCGGCCTCGCTGATCGGCGGCGCGGCGGGGGCGGCCTTGGCCGGCGTGGGATCGACGAGCGGCTGCTCCTTGCCGTCGAGCTCGATGAACGCGTCGATCTTCTGCGTCTGGGCGGTTTCGGCGACGATGTGCTTCTGCTCGTCCGACGCCTTGTCGCCGCGCTTGAGGACGATGCCCGTGATCTTGTTGCTGTCCTTCAAGTCGCCGACGTAGCCGAAGAACTCGGCCTTACCGAAGCGGTACTCGCCGACTTCGTACTGATTGTCCTTGGCCGGCTTGACCTGCAGTTTGCCGCCCTCGATGGGATCGCGCGCCTGCGCCGCGCCGGCGAGGCCGAGCAGCAGGGCCGCGGCGCCGATGATTGCCGATTTGTACATGATGTGACTCCTTGGAGTTCTGCGATGTTGCCGTGCTACTGCACGATTTGCACGACCTTGAGGTGGCCGTCGTTGTCCAAGACGTACGCGGTCAGGTGAAGGTCGCGCGCGATGCCGGCGAGTTCCGTCACGTGGGTATTCTTGATCTTCTCTTTCTCGCCGGGCTTGAGCAGCAAGGTCTTGACCGGGCGGCCGATCTCGTTGAGATAGCGGATATGGCCGCGCAGCGTCTCCTGGTCGATCGTGGCTTCGTCGAAATCGAACTGGCCGTCCTTGTCGGCGGCGACGGTCAGATCGTAGCTCGCCGGGGCGTTGGCGGCCTCGGACGTGCCCTGCTTGACCTCGTCGCGGCCGCCGCACGCGGCCAGCACGACGGCGAGCGCCGCGGCGGCGATCCAGCGCAGGGAAAAAAGGGTCGATGTGCGCATTCGTATACTCCTCGGAAAACTTCGCCCGCCGCAGAACGGCTCACGCCTGCGGCAATGTTACGCCTTTTTGGCCCTGATACTTGCCGCCGCGATCGCGGTAGCTCGTCTCGCAGACCTCGTCGGACTCGAAGAACAACATTTGCGCCACGCCTTCGTTGGCGTAGATCTTGGCCGGCAGCGGCGTGGTGTTCGAGAACTCGAGCGTCACGTGGCCTTCCCATTCGGGCTCGAGCGGCGTCACGTTGACGATGATGCCACAACGCGCGTAGGTGCTCTTGCCGAGGCAGACGGTGAGCACCTGGCGCGGAATGCGGAAGTACTCGACGGTGCGCGCGAGCGCGAAGGAATTCGGCGGAATGATGCACACCTCGCCGCGTACGTCGACGAAGCTGCGCTCGTCGAACGCCTTCGGATCGACGATCGTCGAGTTGATGTTCGTGAACACCTTGAACTCGTCGGCGCAGCGCACGTCGTAGCCGTAGCTCGACGTGCCGAAGGAGATGAGCTTGCCGCCGTTGCCGTTGACGCGCACCTGGCGCGGCTCGAACGGCTCGATCATGCCGTGTTTTTCCGCCATGCGGCGGATCCAGTGGTCGGATTTGATGGACATTGGGGCTCGCTACACTCGCGGGGTTGGGGATTGGGGATTAGAGATTCGATGGATCGCTTTCCCAATCCCGAATCCCGAATCCTCAATCCCGGCTCTCAGGTATTCTGAATCACAATCTTGGGCAACTGTATCGCCTTGCTGCGCGCGCGCAGCGAGAGCTGTGCGGCGGCCTTGCGGGCGATCTCCCGATACGACGCGGCGATCGGGCCCGCGGGGTCGGCCGCGACGGTCGGGTTGCCGCCGTCGGCCTGCTCGCGGATGTGGATGTCGAGCGGCAGCGAGCCGAGCAGCGGCACGCCGTAGTCGCGCGCCATGCGCTCGCCGCCCCCGGCGCCGAAGATGTGCTCGGCATGACCGCAGTTCGAGCAGATGTGGAGCGCCATATTCTCGACGATGCCTAGCACGGGCACTTCGACCTTCTCGAACATCTTCAGGCCTTTCTTCGCGTCGAGCAGCGCGATGTCCTGCGGCGTCGTCACGATCAGCGCGCCCGAGACCGGCACACGCTGGCACAACGTGAGCTGGATATCGCCCGTGCCGGGCGGCAAGTCGATGACGAGGTAGTCGAGCGCCGTCCAGTTCGTCTCGCCGAGCAGCTGCGTGAGCGCCTGCGTGACCATCGGCCCGCGCCAGATCATCGGCGTGTCTTCTTCGATCAGGAAGCCGATCGACATCGCCTCCACGCCATGGGCGCGCTTGGGCTCGATGTGCTGGCCGTCTTTCGATTCGGGTTTGCCCGAGACGCCCAGCATGCGCGGGATGCTGGGACCGTAGATGTCCGCGTCGAGCACCCCGACCGCGGCACCTTCGGCGGCGAGCGCGAGCGCGAGATTGACCGCCGTCGTCGATTTGCCGACGCCGCCTTTGCCCGAGGCGACGGCGAGGATGTTCTTGACGTTCGGCAGCGGCGTCAAATCCTTTTGCACTTTGTGCGCGTAGACGCGCCAGGTGACCTGGACCGTGGCGCGCGCGATCGCAGGATCGGCTTCGAGCGTCTGGCGCACGGTGGCTGCCAGCGTGTCGGCCCAGGTCTTGGCCGGATAGGCGAGTGCGATCTCGACGGCCACGTTGGCGCCATCGACGCCCACGCCTTTGAGCGCGCCCGAGGCGACGAGATCCTGGCCGGTGTGCGGGTCGATCAGGGTGGCGAGCAGTTCGCGGACGCGCTGCCCGAGAGCGTCGGTCATGAGCGGAGGGAAGTTGAACGAACGAAGGGGCGATTGTAGCCGAGCGGCCGCCCGTCTGGCACCTGCATGGCCTCGCGCCCGCGGGCCGGCCCTGTTCGCTCACCCCGGCTTCGGGCGTTTGTTTCGCTGCCACGGGCCGCGCCCGACACATTCACGAGGAGAATCTTCATGCGTTCCGCTTCACGCTCGCTGCTTCCTTTCGTCCTGCTCGCGCTGTCGGCCTGTGGCCAGCAGTCGTCCACCCCGGCGCCTGCCGCTTCGGCGCCCGCTCCGACGGCCTCGACACCTGCGGCTACGCCGGCGGCGGCACCGGCGGCCGCTCCTGCCGCGGCACCCGCCTCGACGGCCACCGTGGCGGCTGCCGACAAGATCGGCATTGCCGAATGCGACGACTATCTCGAGAAATATCAAGCCTGCGTGCAGGACAAAGTGCCCGAGGCGGCACGCGGCACGCTGAACCAGTCGCTCGAACAGACGCGCGCCGCATGGCGCACGGCAGCCGCCGCGCCGGGCGGCCGCGACGCCCTCGCCGCCGCCTGCAAGCAAGCGCACGAGGCGAGCAAGACCTCGCTTTCGGCTTACGGGTGCACGAATTTCTGAACATCGGCGCCTGAACCCACGAAGGACACGAAGAAGAAACTCCGTCGCAATCGCTCTGCGAATCTTCGTGTTCTTCGTGACCTGACCTCTTGTCCGGCAGTCTCGGCGCGCGCTCGCGTTTGCGATAGCATCGTGCGCATGCCGACGATCCGTTCCTTGCTTTGCGCCGCGACCGCCAGCCTCGCGCTATCGACCATCGCCGCGGCCGATCCCGCGCCCACGGGCACGTGGAAGACCATCGACGACGATACGCACGAGCCCAAGGCGATCGTCGAGATCAGCGAGCACGACGGCGTGCTCTCCGGCCGCATCGTGCGCCTGTTCCGCGAGCCGGGCGAAGAAGCGAATCCACGCTGCAAGGAGTGCCCGGGCGAGCGCCACGATCAGCCCGTGCTCGGCATGACCATTCTCTGGAACATGCACCGCGACGGCGACGTCTGGGACGGCGGCGAGATCCTCGATCCCGAGGAAGGCAAGACGTATCGTTGCAAGCTGCACCTCGCACCCGGCGGCGAGGTGCTCGAAGTGCGCGGCTACATCGGGTTTTCGCTGCTCGGGCGCACGCAGCTCTGGCAACGCGTCGCCGGGGGCGATGCCCGCTGAACGCCCCGAAATGACTGGACCGCGAGAATCTTTTTCGCTGTTCTACGATTCATGCAACGCATCCACCTTCCGTTGCCACTCGGCGGCCTTGGCGTCATAACCGCGGCCAGGCGCTGCTGCGTGCCACATCGTATAGAGAACGACGATCTCCCGCATGCAATCACGCGTGTCTTTGTGTGTCGGTCCGCGGGTTCGCATAAAAAGACCATGCGACTCGATCAGATTCGTCTCGGCGTCTGCGAACCCGCCCAAATCCCTCTTGGCGGCGCCGAGCGTCCTCAGGACCGTCGCAGCTCTCCAGGCGAAGCTTCCGCGAAAATTGTCGCGAATGGCGTCCTCGGCAGGCGCAAGCAGATCGATGGCTTCCAGATGCTTACCCTGGGCTTGTAGCACCTCGCCCACGCGGGAGATCGTGATCAGCGTCTGCAGATGTTCTTCGCCAAGAATGCGGCGGTTTTTCTCGAGCGCTTCTCGCAGGATCGGTTCGGCCTCGCTCAACCTGCCCTGCTGAAAAAGCAGATAGCCCAGGTTGCCGCTCCATTGCAGCGTCGTCATATGCTCGTCGCCGAGCACACGACGACTCTTCTCGAGTGCTTCGCGCAGATAAGGCTCGGCTTCGCTGAGCTTGCCCTCGGCCTCGACGATTTGACCCACGATGCCGATCTGGTTCAGCGTATCCGGATGTTCATCGCCCAGCACGCGACGGCTCTTTTCCAACGCTTCGCGATAGAACGGCTCGGCCTCGTTCGGCTTGCCCTGCGCTTGCAGGACGGCGCCCATGTTGTTGATCAGTACCATCGTATAGGGATGCTCCTCGCCGAGAGCGTGGCGGCTTCTTTGCAGGGCTTGGCGCAACAATGGCTCGGCCTCGTTCGGCTTGCCTTGCTCCATCAGCAAATTGCCCATGTTGATCACCTGGCCCAGCGTCGCCTCACTGTCGTCGCCCAGCGCGCGACGGCTCTTGTCGAGCGCTTCGCGGAAGAACGGCTCGGCTTCGCTCAGCTTGCCTTGTTGAAAGAGCAAATTGCCCACGTCGCCTATTGATTCGAGGGTATCCCTATGTTCTTCGCCCAGGATACGGCGGCGTTTCTCCAGCGCTTCGCGAAAGTAGGGTTCTGACTCGCTCAGCTTGCCCTTGTTTTCCAGCAAAAGGCCCATCTCGCTGATCGACGTCAACGTGTCCGGGTGCTCTTCGCCCAATATGCGCCGCCGGATCGCCAGCGCGTGTTCCTGCAGCGGCAGGGCGGCATCGAACAAGCCGAGGTTTTGATAACGATCCGCCAGCACCTGACTCAATGCCGCATCGACGAGCGGCTGATCCTTGAATTGTTCTTCGACCGCGGCAACGGCGGGCTTCAGGATCGTTCGATCTATCAAGTGGCGCGCCGCATCCGTGGAGTTGACTCGCTGCCATTGCGTCGAGAATGCGGCAAGCTGCGCGGAACGATCGCTCTCCGGCACGCCCGCACTGACGAGAGCCGCCTCGAGCTCGGCTTTGACGTCGTCGGTCAATTCCTTCCCAGCCTTGGTCGGATTCACCTGGGCCAGCATGTCGGCCTGGAACTTGGAAACCTGTTCCAACTCCTTGGCGCGTGCCTGGGCGATATGCGCCTGCGTTGCGAAGCCGACGACACCCACGATCAGCATGGCGGCAATGGCAGCGCCCGCAGCCACCGCGCCCACGTGCCGCCGTACGAATTTTTTCAGCCTGTACGTCGCGCTCGGCGGTGCGGCGAATACCGGCTGACCGGCGAGGTAGCGATGCACGTCCATGGCGAGCCCGTTGGCCGTTTCATAGCGCCGCGGACGTTCCTTCTCGATCGCCTTCATTACGATCCAATCGAGCTCGCCGCGAATCGTCCGGGTGAGCTTGCCGGGATCGGTACCGCGCATCCTCGCAATTTCCGGCAGCGCAGCGGCCGCTTGACGAAGGCAGGCGCTGGGTACGGGTGGATCTGCCTCGCAGATCAGTCGCTTGAAATCCGTCGTGCCGGAAAGGCGCTGCGACACGGATTCATAAGGCGTGGAGTCGGTGAGCAATTTGTAGAGCAGGACACCGAGCGAGTAGATATCGCTGCGCGTATCGATGTCCGCGCTACCTTCGGCTTGCTCGGGGCTCATGTAGACGGGCGTGCCGATCAACTGATATTGCGCCGTGAAAAGCGTCTTGTCCGTCAAGCGGCCGATGGTCGCTTTCGCGATGCCGAAATCGATGACTTTTGCAAACGGCTTATCTTCGAGCGAGCTGACGAGTACGTTGCTCGGCTTGATATCGCGGTGGATGATACCCTTCGTATGCGCGTGCTGAACCGCTGCGCAAACCTGCTCGAACAACTTCAGTCGTTCCGTGATCGGCAGGCAGCGTTTGTCGCAGTAGCTCGAGATCGGCTCGCCTCTGACCAGCTCCATGACGAAGTACGGCCGGCCGGTTTCGGTCGCACCGGCGTGCAACACCCGCGCGATATGCGGGTGATCCATCATCGCCAACGCCTGACGCTCGGCCTCGAACCGGGCGAGGACGTCGCGCGTATCCATTCCCAGCTTGACGAGCTTCAGCGCAACGTGGCGCTTCACCGGATGCGTTTGTTCAGCCTCGAATACGGTGCCGAATCCGCCCTCGCCGATCGGCTGAAGGAGCTTGTACGGGCCGATGTAGGTGCCGGCACCGTCGAAGCGGGACGCGGCGTCCTGCGTATCGACTGAGGCAATCGGGTCGCTCATGGCTCGTTTCCTTTCGGCGACGATCGAAACCGAGACGTCGTACCCGATGGAAATCGCCCGGTCCGACGCCGCGGTGGATGAGCATTCGCGACCAGTGTAGCCCTTCCGGCGGTCGCTTGCGTCATCGCCGACCGCCGGTGCGCACGTAGCAGTGGTGCGCTACAAATCGACGCTCGGTCTGCGCTATGGCCCGCGAACCGCCGGCGACGTCAGATCACGCAGCAAGCGGCCGTAGAAATCGAGGCCGGCATAGAACGCGTCGATGCGCAGACGCTCGTCGCGGCCGTGGGCGCGCACGTCGTCGCGGTCGACGGCGAGACCGGACACGCCGTAGCTCGGCAGGCCCGCGGCCATCGTGTAGACGTCGTCCGAAGCGCCCGATTCCATCTCGGGCAGCACCGGCACGCCCGGCCAGAGCTTGGCCGTGACGCGATCGAGCGCGGACATGAGGTCGGCGCGAATCGGCGGCGGCGGCGGACTTTTGTCCTCGGGCGCGGTGTCGCTCGCATGGCCGTCGGCATCGACGTAGCGCACGGCGAGCGCGGGATCCGCGAACACGCGCACGAGTTCGCGGCGCACGTCCTCGCGCGAGTGACCCGGCAGAATGCGGCAATTGATCGTCGCCTGCGCACGCTGCGGCAAGGCGTTGTTCGCGTGGCCTGCGTCGAGCCGCGTGGCCACGCAGGTGGTGCGCAGGATCGAGTTGAAGCGGGCGTCGCTCGACAGCCGCGCCACGGCCTGCGCGCCGGGCGGATCGGCGAGCACGGCGCGCATGTCGGCGGCGATCGCTGCGGTCTCGAGCAGCGCGTCGCGCTCGAAGAAGGCGCGCGTGACGGGGTTGAGTTCGACCGGGAACGGCGTCGCGCGCAGGCGCTCCAGCGCGTCGGCGAGCTCGTAGATCGCATTGTCGGGCCGCGGCAGCGAGCTGTGGCCGCCGGGGTTCGTCGCGACGACGAGGAAATCGCCGTACAGCTTCTCGGTCGCGCCGAGCTGCACGCTGACGACGTGCGCATCGATCGAATCGACGCTGCCCGAATCGGGGTTCAGCACGTATTCGGCGTCCACGAGCTCGCGGCGGTTCTTGAGCAGCCAATCCACGCCGTTGTAGCGCCCGCTCTCCTCGCCGGCCGTGAGCGCGAGGATCAGGTCGCGATCGGGTACGTAATGTTCGCGCTTGTAGCGGATCAGCGTGGCCACGAGGATCGCACAACCGCTCTTGATGTCCTGCGTGCCGCGGCCGTAGACGTAGCCGTCCTTCTCGACGAACTTGAACGGATCGGTGCTCCAGTCTTCGCGCCGCGCTTCGACGACGTCGAGATGGCAAATCAACAATATCGGCTTGGCCGAGCCTTTGCCGTGCAGGCGCACGACGAGGTTGCCCTTGGTCGGCGCGGCTCCGGCGAGCACGATGTCGGCCGCACTGAAGCCCGCATCGACGAAGCGCCGCTGCATCGCCTCGGCGGCCGTCGTGACGTTGCCGACGGAATCGGTCGTGTTGATCTCGATGAGCTGCTTGAAGACGTCGAAGGCAAGCTGGCGCGTCGCGGCATCGGGCGCCTCGCCGGCGTGGACGGACGCGCCGGCCGCGAGCAGGATCGGCAACAGCATGAAGCGTGCGATGATGCGCATGGGATCTCCCGAAAAAGAAGCCAAGCATACGCGAAGCGGCGCTTCGTGTTCTGTTTCGGGTGAGCCGCGCGTTTGCGTCATTGTGGCGCGCATTCCAGGAGTTTCAGATGCGATCGGCGACGGTGCTGACCCTCTTGCTTCTTTCCGGCTGCACGTTCGTCGACGTGCGTGAAACCACGTGGGACGCGACCCAAGACCCGCGCGCGAAAGACGTCGCCGGCCGCTGTTTCGAGCTGCTCCGGGACGCGGTCGTCTATTCGGCCGGTGAGCAGACGCGATGGCTTGCCGTACCGAACGATCGCCAAACATCGTCATCCGATGGCGACGGGCGCATCGTGCCGAAGGGCTCGCGGCTCGTCATCGCCTCGGTCTCCGCGACGCACTACCCGCAGGTCGGCACGACTCTGAAGCCTTACGCGCGCATCGACGGCGAACTCGTCGCCGCCGGGCAGCTGTTCTATTTTCAGGCCGGCAGCGATCCGCTACGGCCTCGAGAGGACGATATCGCTCGCTGCGACTGAGCCTGCGCTCAGCG
>DASRGX010000073.1:0-2103 GCA_035650835.1 Rudaea sp.
ACAGCATATCGACGACTGTGCCCCGCACGTCTTCGTCATCCTCGACGACGAGCACGGTTTCCGAGCCGCCGGTAACTGGACCGGTCTCAATCACCGTCTCCACGTCTTCAGCTTCTCGTGCGCGTGGTAAATACATGCGAACGGTCGTGCCGTGGCTAGGCTCGCTGTAAATCTTGATGTGGCCTCCAGACTGCTTGACGAAGCCGTACACCATGCTGAGCCCGAGGCCGCTGCCTTTGCCGTGGTCCTTCGTCGTGAAGAACGGTTCGAATGCGCGCGCGAGCACTTCGGGGGTCATGCCGAGTCCGGTGTCGCGCACGGTGAAGGCGACGTAGTCGCCTTCGGCCGGTGCGTCGGGGGCACCGCCGGCATCGACATGCTTGTGCGTCGCCGAAATGATGAGATGGCCGCCGCGCGGCATCGCATCGCGCGCATTGAGCGCCAGATTCACGAGCGCGTTGTCGAGCTGTCCCGCATCGGCGAACACCGGGGCGATGTCGGGCGGATACGAAATGCGCAGGCTCACGGTTTCGCCGAGCGTGCGTCGGAGCATCGAACCGAGCTCGTCGAGCAGCTTCGCCGAATCGCAGACGCGCGGTGCGAGCCGCTGGCGGCCGGCGAACGCGAGCAGCTTGCGCGTGAGCTCGGCACCGCGACCGACCGCGCGCAACGCGCTGCCGATGATCTCGCGGGCGGCGGGGCGGTCGGCCAGCTCGTCGTCGAGGATTTGCAGGTTGCCGGACACCACGGTCAGGAGATTGTTGAAATCGTGGGCGACGCCGCCCGTGAGCTGACCGATGGCTTCCAGGCGCTGCGCGTGCGAGAGCTGCTCCTCGGTGCGCGCGCGCTGCACGGCCGAGGCGAGCAGGTTCGCCACCGCATGCATGAAGTGGAGCGCGTCCTGATCGAACTGCGGTGCGCCGCGGGTCATCACGAGCATCGCGCCCAGGGGTTCGGCGCGGTCGACGAGCGGGACGACGACCGCGGCCGCGAAGCCGGCGTCGATGAGCGCCGCTTCGCCATGCAGCACGAGCGGCGCCTCCATCTTCGCCAGCGCCTCGCGCTTGTCCTCGGGCGCGAGCGTCGTCCAATTGAGGCCGGCCAATGCCTCGGGCCGCACGCCGAACGCGGTGCGCACTTGCGCCTGTCCGAGCTGCGGGTGCCGAAAAATGATCGCGACCGCATCTGCGCGCAGGGCGCCGGCGACCAGCTCGGGCGCGGGGCCGAGCGCACCTTCGACATCGGGAGAGGCGAGCGCGACCCTGCCGAACTCGGCGATGACGGCATCGTATCGCGCACGCGCGACGGCTTGGCGCGCACGTTGCGTTTCGGAGATGTCGCGAATCGAAGCCAGGAACAACTGTCCTTCGGCGGTGTTGAGCGGGCTCAGTGCGATCTCCACCGGAAATTGCTTCCCGTTGCGCTTGAGTCCTGTCAGCTCCTGGCCGGTTCCCATGGGCCGCACGTGCGGATTCGCCACGTAGCCTTCGCGATGTCCATGATGCGCATGCCGGACTCTTTCCGGCATGAGGATTTCGATGGGCCGGCCGCGCAATTCGTCTTCGGCGAAACCGAACATGCGTTGGGCTTGCGGATTGGCGCGCACGACGCGTCCCTCGCGATCGACGACGATCATCGCGTCGGGAGCCCGGTCGAATAATTCGCGAAACATGAGCTCTACTCCCGCGAAACGCGTGCAGCGAAAACATACCCTGCGCCGCGAACGGATTTGATGATCTCGGGCCTGGCGGGGTCCGTTTCGATCTTGCGGCGCAAGCGACCGATCTGTACGTCGATGGCGCGATCGTAGGGACCGGCTTCGCGGCCGTGCATGCGCTCCATGAGCTGATCGCGCGAGAGCACACGACCCGCCTGGTCGAGCAGGATCGCCAGCAACTCGAACTCGCCCGTCGTCAGGTCGATGGCTTCGCCCGCAGGGCCGGTCAGCGCGCGCGCCTGACGATCGAGCACGAAGCCCGCGAACGCAATCGTCGAACGCAGCGGCGCCTCGGCCGCGGGCGGCGCCGCACGCCTCAGCACGCTGCGCACGCGCGCCAGCAACTCGCGCAAGTCGAATGGCTTCGTCACGTAGTCGTCGGCGCC
>DASRGX010000074.1:0-15498 GCA_035650835.1 Rudaea sp.
CGCCGCTTTGACGTTGTAGCCTTTTTCGACGCGCGCGTACGTGCCGCGGTCGCAGACGACGATCTGTCCGTGGAACGTGCCCGGCGCGAACGGATTGCTCGCTCCCGTCGGCGAGGTGCCTTCGGTCGCGCCCTTGCCGCACAGCGCGTTGCCGAAATCGCCGGCATAGACGATGTCGGCGGGACCGTAGCCTGCCGTATAACCCAAGCCCTGCAGCGTGCCCGGGGCACCGGCCACGCCCGAGAAATCGCCGACCGAATTGGCAAAACGCCGGTTGTGGCTCGCGTTCGCCACCGCGAGCACCCACGGCGCATTCGCGGGCTCGGTGATCGAATGCGCACCGGGACCTTCGTTGCCCGCCGCGACGACCACGACGATGCCTGCGTTGCGCGCGTTGAACATCGCCGCGGCGTCGGAGTTCTCGGCGAGCAGCTGGAACGGGTCCTGCGCGTCGCCGCCGATCGAGTAGTTGATGACGTCCACGCCGTCCGCCGTGGCCTGGTCGAGCGCCGCGATGAGGTCGGATTCGCCGCAGCTGCCGCCGCTCTGGCCGCTCGTGTCGACCTTGCAGGCCTTGTACATGATGATGTTCGCGTGCGGCGCCACGCCCGACACGTTGCGCGGAAGCGAGACGGTATTGCCCTGCAGCGCATCGGTGATCGCGTTGCCCGCGGCGATGCCCGACACGTGGCTGCCGTGACCGGCGCTGTCGATGCCGTTCGTGCCCTCGTCGGTCATGTCGTAGATGCCGATGAGCTTGGCATTGCACGAGGACAACGTGCCGTCGGCGCACTTTCCGTAGAAATGCCCGCGTGGATTGGTATGCGTGTAGCCGTCGCCGCCGGTCGCCGCGAACGAGGGGTGCGTCGGATTGATGCCGGTATCGACGATGCCGATCACGACGCCTTCGCCCTTGGTCTTCGCGGCGCCCGCGACCTGGCCGTTCCACAATTTGTCGGCGCCGATCCACTGCGGGCCGGCGTCGGTCAGTACGTGCTCGATGCGCTCGCGATGCACGCCCGCGACGCCGGGCAGCGACGCCAGCTGCCGGGCTTCGGCGTCGGTGAGCTCGAGCGCGACGCCGTTGCTCGCGTACCGATACGCATGGCGCGGCGGCAGCGTGCGGCCAAGCGCCTTGCCGCCGGCCGCGAGCACGGCTTCGCGCGCCGCATCGAGATGGGCGAGATAGCCGGCGCTGTCGTCACTCGACAGCACCGTGCGCAAGGCGGCGCGGCGGCCGAGCGTCGCGACGAGCCCCTGCTGCTCGGCGCGCGCGGCGGCGTGCTCGACGAGCGGCGCATCGGCAAGACGCAGCACGTAGGTGTGGCGCGGGTCGGCGCCGGCGGCATCCGCCTGACACGCGGCAGCGATGCTCAAGGCGAGCACGCAGGGAGCGAGAGAACGCAAACGCATGGATGGGAATTCCCCGGGGATCGACGACAGACTCGGAAGTGTAACCCGATGCGCTGCCGACGTCGTTCAGGATTCGTGAGTCGCATGGCGTTCGCACGCGCGTCCCGGTAGCATTCGCGGCCGCATGGAACTCATGGTCCCCTCGCCCGCACCGCCGCTGCTCGAAGCGCACGGCCTCGCCTATGCGCGCAACGACGAAGCGATCTTCGGCCCGCTCGATTTCGCGCTGCGTCCGGGCGAGATCGTGCTCGTCGAGGGCGACAACGGTTCGGGCAAGACGACGCTGCTCAAGGTGCTGTGCGGCCTGCTCGCCCCGAGTGCAGGCGAGGTGCTGCTGCACGGCGAACCGCTGACACTCGCTAGGCTGTCGCATCAGGTATCGATGCTCGGCCATCTCGCGGGTCTCAAACTCGAACTCAGCGTGCTGGAAAACCTGCGCTTCGCGATCGGTCTCGGCGGCATACGGCCGGGCATCACGCCGCTGCTCGCGCTGGCGAGCGTCGGCCTCGACGGCTACGAAGACCAGCCGCTGCGCACGCTCTCGGCCGGCCAGAAGAAGCGCGTCGCGCTCGCGCGGCTCCTCCTCGTGCCGTCGGCGCTGTGGCTGCTCGACGAACCCTATGCGAACCTCGACCGCGGCGGCATCGAGCTCGTCAACCGCCTGCTCGACGATCACGCACGCCGCGGCGGCGCGGCGCTCGTCACCTCGCACGGCGCCTACGCCTACACGTCGGGCACGCCGCGACGGCTCGCCCTCAAGCACCCGGGAGCACAGCCGTGAAGGCCGGCACCACCGGCGCCGCGTGCACGGCCGTGCTCGTGCGCGATTTCGCGCTCGTCTGGCGACGCCGCGGCGATGCGCTGAATCCGCTCCTGTTCGCGATCATCGTCGTCGCCTTGTTCCCGCTTGCGCTCGGTCCCGAAGAAGCCGTGCTCGAACGCATTGCCGCCGGCACGATCTTCGTGGCGATGCTGCTCGCCATGCTGCTTTCGCTCGATACGCTGTTCCGCAGCGATCTCGAGGACGGCTCGCTCGAGCAGCTCGTGCTCTCGCCGCATCCGCTCGCGCTGCTGCTCGCCTGCAAAATCGCCGTGCACTGGCTGACGACGGCGCTGCCGCTCGTGTGCATCGCGCCGTTCGCGGCGGAACTCCTGCACCTGCCTTCGCCCGTGCGGCCCGTCCTCATCGCTGCGCTCGCGCTGACGACGCCGCTCCTGAGCCTGATCGGCGCGGTATGCGTCGCGCTCACGATGGGCATGCGCCGCTCTGGTATGCTGCTCAGCCTGCTCGTGCTGCCGCTGCTCGTGCCGGCCCTGATCTTCGGCGCCGGCGCCTGCAACGCCGCGCAGGCAGGTTTGGGTTACGCGGCGCCGCTGCTGTGGCTCGGGGCCTGGCTCGTGGCGGCGCTCGTCGTCGCTCCGCTCGCGGCGGCGGCGGCGCTCAGGATTTCGCTCACTTAGCGGCATTGCAGCTTCTACCCCAATGAACCCGCTCCTACTCTGGTTCCACAAACTCGGCTCCCCGCCGTACTTCTACCGCTTCGCGGGAAGCTGGCTGCCGTGGCTCTACGCGATCGCGATCGTCAGCGGCGCGGCAGGCTTCTACGGCGGTCTCGCCATGGCACCGGCCGACTACCAGCAGGGCGATTCGTTCCGCATCATGTACGTGCACGTGCCTTGCGCGTGGATGGGCCTGTTCGCCTATCTTTTCATGGCCGCGAACGCGTTCATCGCGCTCGTGTGGCGCATCAAGCTTTCCGAAGTGCTGGCCATGGCGAGCGCGCCGGTCGGCGCGGCGTTCACCTTCGTGACGCTCGTGACGGGATCGATCTGGGGCAAGCCGACCTGGGGCACGTGGTGGACCTGGGACGCCCGCCTGACGTCCGAGCTCGTGATGCTGTTCCTCTACTTCGGCGTGATCGGCCTCAGCAACGCCATCGAAGACACGCGCCAAGCCGCGCGCGCCGCGGGCTTCCTCGCCATTGTCGGCGCCGTGAACCTGCCGATCATCCATTACTCGGTGGTCTGGTGGAACACGCTGCATCAAGCGCAGTCGGTGAGCCTGATCGGGCCGTCGAAGATCGACCCGCGCATGCTCTGGCCGCTGCTCACGCTCGCGTTCGCCACGCATGTATACTTTTTCGCAAGCGTGTTCGCGCGCGCTCGCGCGGCGCTCGTCGAGCTCGAGTCCGGCAAGGAATGGGTGCGTGCGCTCGCGTCGGAGCCCGCACATGGCTGAGTTCTTCGCGATGCACGGCTACGCGGGCTACGTGTGGACGGCGTACGGCGTGTTCTTCCTCACGCTGCTCGCCGACGCGATCGCGCCGCTGCTGCAGAGGCGGCGGACGATGGCGGCGTTGCGCAGCCGGTTGAAGCGCGAGGCGGCGCGCGCGCAGCGCGAAAACCGATAAGCGCAATCCCGGAGACTTCGCGATGTTCTCGCACCCGTACGCATCCCTCGTCGACACGCGTGTCGCAAAGAAAACGAACGCGCAGCGCCCCACGCCGGCCGGACTCGCCCCATGAACCCCACCCGCAAACGCCGCCTCATCGCCGTCGCGCTCGTGCTCGCTGCGGTGTCGATCGCGGCCGGGCTCACCGTGCTCGCCTTGTCGCGCAACATGACGTATCTGTTCTCGCCGAGCGAGGTGCTCGCCGGCAAGGTGCCGCCCGATGCGAGCTTCCGCCTCGGCGGCGTGGTGCTCGAACATTCGGTCGTGCGCGATACGTCCTCGCTCAAGGTGGATTTCACGGTCACGGACCGCTTCCACGAGATGCCCGTCGAATACACGGGCATCCTGCCCGACCTCTTCCGCGAAGGGCAAAGCATCATCGCCACGGGGCGCCTCGATCACGGCCGCTTCGTCGCGCGCGAGGTGCTCGCAAAACATGACGAGACCTACATGCCGAAGGAAGTCGCCGACGCCATCGCCAAGGCCAAAGCCGCCAAGGCCGGCGCAGCGTCGGCGCCGGGCGGTTGACCGATAGCGCCGCTGCGCGACGAGGCTATAATCCCGCGGCGGACGCAGGCCGCGCCCGCCGCGGCGCCCATGACGGCGCTGGCGTCACCTCCCGGCAGGAGTAACCCATGCGAAAGACGGACACCTCGCAATCGACGACCGCCAGCCGCCGCCGTTTCCTGGTCGGCGCGAGTTGCGCGATCGGCGCCATCACGATCGGCGGCACGCTGCCGCGCACCGCGCGTGCGGACGATCTTCCCCACCTCGCGACCGACGATCCGACGGCCAAGGCCCTCAACTACACCGAAGACGCGACCAAGGCTCCCGCTCCCCACCAGGACGGACAAGCCTGCGCCAACTGCAACTTCTATCACGGCGGCAGCACGGGCTACGGCCCCTGCGACCTGTTCACAGGAAAAGCCGTGTCCGCCAAGGGCTGGTGCGCCGGCTACGCCAAGAAAGCCTGACCGGATCGCGGGACCGCGTCGCAATCGGCGGCGGTCTCGCGTAATCTATCGGCGTCGTCCGTCCCCGCGGCGCGTACGAAGCCGCATCGCCCAGCATGCTTCCCGAACTCGGCCAATTCGCCCTGATCCTCGCGCTGTTGCTCGCATTCGTGCAGTGCGCGCTGCCGATTTACGGCGCGTGGCGCGGCAACGAAACGTTGATCGCGATCGCGCGCCCGGCCGTCGCCGGCCAGGCGGTGTTCGTCGTGCTCGCCTTCGGCGTGCTCACGCATGCCTTTCTCGTGCAGGATTTCTCGGTCGCCTACGTCGCGCAGAATTCGAATCTCGCGCTGCCGTGGTATTACCGTTTCTCGGCGGTGTGGGGCGCACACGAAGGGTCGCTGCTGCTCTGGATCCTGATCCTCAACGTGTGGAGCGTCGCCGTTGCCGCGTTGAGCCGCCGCCTGCCCGAGGCGCTCATGGCGCGCGTGCTCGGCGTGCTCGGCTTCATCAGCTTCGGCTTCCTGCTGTTCACGATCCTGACCTCGAACCCGTTCCTGCGCCATCTCCCGGCGCTCGCCGACGGCAACGATCTGAATCCGATCCTGCAGGACCCGGGGCTCATCATGCACCCGCCGATGCTCTACACGGGCTACGTCGGTTTCTCCGTTGCGTTCGCCTTCGCGATCGCCGCGCTGCTCGGCGGCGAGCTCGACGTGGCCTGGGCGTTCCTCACGTTCGGCATCACGCTCGGCAGCTGGTGGGCGTACTACGTGCTCGGCTGGGGCGGCTGGTGGTTCTGGGACCCGGTCGAGAACGCGTCGTTCATGCCGTGGCTCGTCGGTACCGCGCTGATCCATTCGCAAGCCGTCACGGAGAAGCGCGGCAGCTTCCGCGCGTGGACGCTGCTGCTGTCGATCTTCGCGTTCTCGCTGTCGCTGCTCGGCACGTTCCTCGTGCGCTCGGGCGTGCTCACGAGCGTGCACGCGTTCGCGAGCGATCCCAAGCGCGGCCTCTTCATCCTCGCGTTCCTCGGCACCGTCGTGGGCGGCTCGCTGCTCATCTATGCGTTCCGCGCACCGAAGGTGGCGGGCGGAAAGCCCTTTCGATTGCTGTCGCGTGAAACGCTGCTGCTCGTCAACAACTTGATGTTCGCCTGTGCCGCCGCGATGGTCCTGCTCGGCACGCTGTATCCGTTGATCGGCGACGCGCTCGGCGTCGGCCGCATCTCGGTCGGACCGCCCTACTTCGGCTTCATGTTCGTGCTGCTCATGATTCCGGTCGTCGCGCTGATCCCGTTCGGCCCGTTCTTCCGCTGGGCGGCAGCCGACGGACGCGCGGCCTGGCGCGCGCTACGGCCGGCGTTCGCGCTCGCGATCCTCGCCGCGGCGCTCGCCAAACTCGTGGCGTGGGACCTCGCACCGCGCGCGCTCGTCGGCGCGGCCGCCGCGATCTGGGTGGGACTCGGCATCGCGCTCTACGCGCTCAAGCGCTGGCGCGAGGCGCCGCGCGCACGTCGCTACACGCCCGAGATGCTCGGCATGATCCTCGCGCACTTCGGCGTCGCGCTGTTCCTTGCCGGCGTGCTCGTCACCGAGGCGACCAGCGTGGAAAGCGATCTGCGCCTCGCGCCCGGCGAAACCAAGACCGTCGGCGGTCTCGATTTCCGCTTCGGCGGCGTCGCGCGCACGCAAGGTCCGAACTACGTCGCCGACGAAGGCACGATCGACGTGCTGCGCGACGGCCGCATCGTCGCCACCATGCACCCGCAAAAGCGCCAGTATTCCGGCGGCGGCTCGATCCAGACGAAATCCGCGATCGACCCGGGCTTGACGCGCGATCTCTACGTCGCGCTCGGCGAACCGCTCGACAACCCTGCAACGGGTACCGGCGCCTGGGCCGTGCGCATCTACGTCAAGCCATTCGTGCGTTTCATCTGGCTCGGCGGCTTGTTCATGCTGTTCGGCGGGCTCGCGGCCGCCGCCGACCGTCGCTTCCGCGCGCTGCCGGGCGCCGAATCCACGCCCGCGGCAGCGGCACCGCCGGCCGCGGCCGAGGCGCGGGCATGATCAAGCGCCTCATTCCGTTCGCCGCGTTCCTCGCGCTCGTCGGGCTGCTCGCATTCGGCATCCATTGGAACGAACATCACGAGATGAGCGAAGTGCCGAGTCCGCTGATCGGCAAGCCGGCTCCCGAGTTTACTCTTCCACTTTTATACGATCCGACGAAGTCGCTGAGCCGCAAGGAGCTGCTCGGTGCGCCGTACCTCGTCAACGTGTTCGGCAGCTGGTGCCCGACCTGCCAGGACGAGCATCCGATCCTGACTGCCGACGTCAAGCCGCTCGGCATCAAGCTGATCGGCCTCGATTGGCGCGACGAGCCCGCCGACGCCAAGCGCTGGCTCGCCCGTTTCGGCAACCCGTACGACGCCGTGCTCACGGACCAGGACGGCCGCGCGGGCATCGACTTCGGCGTGTACATGGCGCCCGAAACCTTCCTCGTCGACGCGCAAGGCACGATCCGCTACAAGCGCATCGGCATGTTCACGCCCGAGAACATCAAGGACGAACTGCTGCCGAAGATCGCCGAATTGAAGAAGGCACCGTGATGCGCCGCGCCTTCGCGATCGCGCTCCTGCTCGCCGTCTGCGCCGCCGCGCACGCGATCGATCCGCTGCCGTTCAAGGACCGCGCCGAGGAAACGCGCTTCCAGCATCTGACGCGCGAGCTGCGTTGCCTCGTCTGCCAGAACCAGAACCTCGCCGACTCCGAGGCCGAGCTCGCCGGCGAGCTCAGGCGCCAGGTGTTCGAAATGATGCAAAGTGGAAAAAGCGACGAGGAGATCAAGCAGTACCTCGTCGCCCGCTACAACGACTTCGTGCTCTACGATCCGCCGCTCAAGCCCGGCACGTGGCTGCTCTGGTTCGCGCCGGGCGCGCTCGTGCTGATCGGCGCGGGCGTGGTCGCGAACGTGCTGCGCAAGCGCACGCGCCAGGCCGCGGCGGCTCCGCCGACCGCCCCCGAGGAAGACTGGTGATGCCCGCGTTCGTGCTCATCGCCGCGCTCATGCTGGCCGCGGCCCTCGCCTTCGTGCTGCCGGTGCTGCTGCGCCGCCGCGGTGCGGCCGATCCGGCCGCGGAAACGCGGCGCAAGCTGCGCGCGCTCGACCAGGCGCGTGCCGACGGCATCCTGACCGAGGCCGAATACGCCGCCAAGCGCGCGACCCTGGGCGAGCAGCTGCTGACGACGATCGACGCTCCTGCCGCGACGCCGCGCAGCGGTTTCGCGGCCGCGCTCGCGATCGCGCTGCTCCTGCCCGCCGTCGCGATCGCGCTGTACCGGTACGTCGGCGATCCGCGCGCGCTCGATCCCGCCGCGATGACGCAAGCGCCGCCGAACCACGGCGAGAACATCGAGCAAGCCATCGCCGGCCTCGTCGAAAAGCTCAAACAGAACCCCAACGACGCGGAAGGCTGGGCCCTGCTCGGACGCGCCTACGAGGCGACCGAGCATTTCGCGCAAGCGCGCGACGCGCTCAAGCATGCCTACGACCTCGCCCCCGAGGATCCCGACATCGAGGTGGCCTATGCCGAAGCGATGACCGTCGCGAGCGATTCGCGGCGCATCGAGGGCGAGGCGCGCGCGCTCATCGAGAAGGCGCTGAAGGCCGCGCCCGATCACGTGCGCGGCCTTTGGCTGCTCGGCATCAGCGATTACCAGGCGAAGAAATACGACACCGCGATCGCGGCGTGGAAACACGTGCTCGCGGTGCTGCCCAAGGATTCCGACGCCGTGCACTCGATCGAACGGCAGATCGCCGTGGCCGAGGCCGAGCGCGACGGCCGCGCGCCGCCGCCCGAAGAGGCTGCCCCCGCCGCCGGGACCGCGAGCGAGGCCGCGGCGCCCGCCGCTGCCGACGCCGGCGCCGCGCACCTCACCGTCGAGGTCGCGCTCGACGCGAAGCTCAAGAACAAGGTCTCGCCGGGCGACACGCTGTTCGTCTACGCCAAGGCCGCGAGCGGTCCGCCGATGCCGCTCGCGATCAAGCGCATGCAGGCCGGCGACCTGCCCGCGACCGTCGTGCTGAGCGACGGCATGGGCATGATGCCGACGCTGAAATTGTCGCAATTTCCACAAGTGATCGTGGCCGCGCGCGTGTCGAAATCGGGCAACGCGATCGCCCAGAGCGGCGATCTGCAGGCGCTCTCGGCGCCGGTCGACGTGCATACGAGCGCGCCGATCAAGCTCACGATCGATCAAGCCGTGCCCTGATCCGCATCGGGCGCGGCGAGCAGCCGCTCGACGACGCGCGCCGCCGCGACCATGCCGAACGTCGCCGTCACGTGCATGGCCGCGCCCAAACCGCCGCCGCAGTCGAGCTTGAGTCCGCCCTCAACGTCTTCGGGGCGCGTCTTGCAGACGCTGCCGTCGGCTTGCGGGTAGCGCACGTTCTCGCGCGAGAACACGGCCTGCACGCCGAAATAGCGCTTCGGGTTGCGCGTCCAGCCGTACTCGTCGCGCAGCTTCTTGCGCACGAGACCCAGCAGCACGTCGTGCTCGGTGCGTGAGAGATCGCGCGCCGTGATGAGGGTCGGATCGGCGCGGCCGCCGGCCGAGCCCGAGACGACGATCGGAATCTTGCGCCGCCGGCAGAAGGCGATCATCTCGACCTTGATGCGCAGCGCGTCGCAGGCGTCGACGACGGCGCCGTAGTCCCGCTCCATGAGCCGGTGCAGGTTCTTGAGCGTGACGAACTCGGCGAGCGCATGCACGCGCAGCGCAGGATTGATCGCCCGCAAGCGCCGCGCGACGATCTCGACCTTCGGCTTGCCGTACTCGCCCTCGAGCGCGTGCGACTGCCGGTTCGTGTTGGAGAGGCAGGCGTCGTCGGCGTCGACGAGCGTGAGCTCGCCCACGCCCGAGCGCGCCAGCGCCTCGGCCGCCCACGAGCCGACGCCGCCGAGCCCGACGATGCCGACGTGCGCACGCGCCAGCCGCGCTGCGCTTCCGGCGCCGTAGAGCCGGTCGATGCCGGCGAACCGCGGGTCCATGTCGTCCAAAGTGGATGATGAAAAGTATACTTGCGAGGAGCCGCAGCGGCGTCAGCTCTCGTCCGCGCAGACGCGGTTGCGGCCTTCGTCCTTGGCGCGATAGAGCTGCTCGTCGGCGCGGCGCAGCAGATCGGCGCTCGTGGCGGGCTGGCCGAGGCATTGGGCGGCGCCGATGCTGATCGTGATCGGCAGCGTGGCTTCGCGCGTCTCGAAGGCTTGGGCGGCCACGGCGGCACGAATGCGTTCGGCGAGCTGCACCGCGTCGTGGAGCGAGGTGTTGCGCAAGGCGAGCGCGAACTCCTCGCCGCCGAGCCGGCCGATCGGCGCCCCCGCTGGCGCGTTCTCGCGGATGATCTGCGCAGCGCGCGTGAGCACCTGATCGCCGCACAGGTGGCCATGCGTGTCGTTGACGCGCTTGAAATGGTCGAGATCCATGATGAGCAGGCCCACGGGCGCCGCGGGGCGGACCTTCTCGATGTACTCGTCGAGGATGCCGCGGAAATGCCGCCGGTTGTAGAAACCCGTGAGGCCGTCGTAGATCGCGAGATCGATGAGCTCGTTGTGGTACGTGGCCTCCATGCTCGCGCCGGTGAAATACTTGATCGCGTTGCTGCCGACCGCGATCTGGTCGCCGTCGCGCAGCTCCGCGCGCGTGATCGGCTTGCCGTTGAGGTAGGTGCGGTTGGTCGAGCCGAGGTCCTCGATGATGTACGTATCGCCTTCGCGCCAGATGCGGCAGTGATGGCGCGATACGCTCGGATGCGGCAGCGACAAGCCGCATTCGCTCGCACGGCCGACCACGACGAGCGCACTGCCGAGCTCGAGCTGGAAGCCGAGCATGACCCCGCTGACGACGATGAGCCGCGGCTTGAAGGTGTCGTCCTCGCGCGGCGGCGGCTGCGCCACGGTGTGGCGATCGGTCTTGGCGTTCTGGTCGTTGCTCGATTGCACGGCCCGGTCCCCGCTGGCAACGCCTGATTGTAACGCAGCGCCGAGCGAGCGCCAGCGCCGCGAACGCCTGGAGACGCTACAATTCCGCGTTTTGGTCCGGCCGGAGCCCGTCGATGCGCAAACTCGTCCTGCTGCTGCTTGGATTGGCGGTCGGCATCGTCGGCACGGCCAACGTGCTCAACGCGCTGCATCGCCGCGACGCATACCCGCGCGGGCTCATGGACGTGATGCAGCATCACTTCGCTGCGCTGCGCGACGACCTGCGCGCGAACCGCTGCGGGCCGGCGTCGCTCGAACACCTCAAGGTGCTGCGCGCGCTCGACGGGGAGATCGGCGGGGCCGTCTACGGCGAAGACACGCCCGATGCGCCGTTTCGCGAGTACGAGCAGCGCCTGCGCGATGCGCTGACTTCGGCGCCGGCAGAGTGCACGGGGCTCGCGCCCGCCGCCGACAAGATCGGCGCCGCCTGCGAGGATTGCCACCGGCAGTACCGCTGAACGGGAAACGGAGCTACTCGGGCAGTGGAATGAACTCGGTCTCGCCGATCACCTGACCGAAGCGCGCGGCCTTCCAGTCGGCCTTGGCGCGTTCGATGCGCTCGCGCGAACTCGACACGAAGTTCCACCACAGGTGCCGCGGGCCGTCGAGTGCCTCGCCGCCGAGCAGCAGCACGCGCGTCGGCGCCGCGGCTTGGATCTCGACGGTGCCGCCCGGCGGCAGGACGACGATGCGGCGCGCAGGAACCTCCACGCCGTCGACGGCAATCGCTGCATCGGCGGAATACACCGCCCGTTCGTCGTGCTCGGGCGGCAGCGCGAGCGCACCGCCCGCGTCGAATTCGGCCGCGAGATAGAACATCCGCGAGAACGTCGCCACAGGCGAGCGCTGGCCGTACGCCTCGCCCGCGATGAGGCACAGCGTGACCCCGTGCTCGTCGAAACGCGGCAGCGTCCGCGCCGGATGATGGAAGAAACTCGGCGCCGTCTCTTCGTGCGGCTGCGGCAGGGCGACCCAGGTCTGGATCCCGTGCAGGGCGTGCGGGGCGGCGCGTTCGCCAGCCGGCGTGCGTTCCGAGTGCGCGATGCCGCGGCCGGCCGTCATCCAGTTCACGTCACCGGGCCGGATCACCTGCACGTTGCCGAGCGAATCGCGATGCTCGATGGCGCCTTGGAACAGGTACGTCACGGTGGCGAGGCCGATGTGCGGATGCGGGCGCACGTCCATGCCGAGGGCGGGCGCGAGCGTCACGGGGCCGAAATGGTCGAAGAACACGAACGGGCCGACGCTGCGCGCCGCGAGCTGCGGCAGCGCTCGACGCACGTCGAAACCGCCGACGTCGTGCACGCGCGGCTCGAGGATTCGGAGTAGGCTTTCGCTCATCTGCCGAGTGTAGCGCCAGCACCGTTCCGGCGGCGGGACGCTGCGTCCGGCCGCGGCTGCTTTCGGCCTGGCGGCGCCGACACCATGTTGCGGCTTTGACCATCGAAGGAGTCGCCATGACCACCGAACGCAACGCAGCGCGCGACGTCGTTTCCTCAGCGGAACGCGACGTCGTGCGCGTCGTGCGCGGCCGCCCGACCAGCGACGGCGCCGGCGTCAAGCTCACGCGCGTGATCGGCCAGCCCGATCTCGACATGCTCGATCCGTTCCTGATGCTCGACGAATTCCGCTCGGATTCGGCGAGCGACTACATCGCGGGATTCCCCGAGCACCCGCACCGGGGTTTCGAGACGGTCACCTACATGCTCGCCGGACGCATGCGCCACGGCGACAACCAAGGCAACCGCGGGCTTCTGACCTCGGGCAGCGTCCAATGGATGACGGCCGGACGCGGCATCCTGCACTCGGAGATGCCCGAGCAGGAAGACGGCCTCATGTGGGGGTTCCAGCTTTGGGTGAACCTGCCCGCGAAGGACAAGATGACGGCGCCACGCTACCAGGACATCGCGCCCGAGCGCATCCCGGAAGTGAACGTGCCGGGCGGGATCGTGCGGGTGATCGCGGGCACGTTCGGCGACGTGCGCGCTCCGGTGCAAGGAATCGCCACGGAACCGGTCTATTTGGACGTTCGGCTCGATGCCGGTGCGACGGCGACGTTCCCTGTGCCGTCCAGTCATAACGCCTTCGCCTACGTGTATCAAGGTCAAGCGAGGATCGGCGAGGGCGCGGCCCGTGACCTCGTGCGCGGCGACTTGGCCGTGCTCGGCAAGGGCGACAGTGTGCGGATCAGCGCCGGAGACGCGCCGGCGCGTCTGATCCTGGTCGCGGGCCGCCCGCTCGGCGAGCCGGTCGCCAAGTACGGCCCGTTCGTGATGAATACGCCTCAACAGATCGTCGAGGCAGTAGAAGACTTCCGCGCCGGCCGGTTCTGAGATCCGCGACCTGGCGTCACGGCCCCGGCGGCATGCACGGGCGCAGAAAAACACACCGGTGGAGAGCATCCGCCGGTGTGTTCAAAGACGTTCTGTGTTGCTTAGGCTGGAGTGACTTCGTCGGCCTGCAGGCCCTTCTGACCCTGGACGACGCGGAAGCTCACCTTCTGGCCTTCCTGCAGGGTACGGAAACCCGTGCCCTGGATGGCGCGGAAGTGAACGAACACGTCCGGGCCGTTCTCACGGCTGATGAAACCGAAACCCTTGCTGTCATTGAACCACTTGACGGTACCAACCTCACGATCCGACATAAAAACTCCACGAGACAAATCAGACAAGACACCGCTAAAACGCCGGCGTCGACTTACTGGGATGCATGGAAACTTCAGTGACGAAGCGGATCGGAGACCAGCGCTTTCGGGTCACGACGCGAGTGACCGTGCAAACACAGTGGACGCACTATAACTCAAAATTTACAAAAGTACGAACTTTGTACTATGGCATAGCGGGTCGTCAGGATCGTGTCAGCTTCGACCCTTTTGTGTTGCGATAATATGCGGCTTGCTGAAAACGTTTTCAGAGTCTAGCCCCGTGACGGGCCGGATTCCAGAGCCAAGCCGCACTAGGTCGATGCCCGGCATGGCGGGGACGCCCAGCGGGCGTCCGGTCACGCGGTTCCGCGCGCGCGGTCGCTGCGCAGCACGTAAATCAGGTAGATCACGATCGCGATATTGACGATCAACGCCGCGATCTTGAGCGGCGTCGGCCCGCGCACGAGTTCCCAGATCTCGAACGGGATCAGCGACGCCGTCATGACGGTCGTCAGGTATTCCGCCCAGCGCTTCCTGAGCCAGAGGCCGATACCCTCGGTCGCGTAGAGCCCGGCATAGGCGGTCGCCACGGCCGCGACCAGCTTGAGATTGTGCGGGCTGAGTTCGCTGATCCAGTTCACGAGCTTGACGACCGGCCGCCAGCCCGCCGCGAGCGGCAGCCGGGTCAAGTGCTCGACGAGCTCGTCGAGCTCCCCCGGTTTCAGCAGGCGCAACGCCCAGGCGGCGGCGAGCAGGAGCGCCGTCGCCTTGGCGAGCTTGAACACTGCGATCCAGAGCAACGCGCGATGGCTGTGCGCGGCCATCGCGGTTCAGGCGCCGAGGAAGTCCGTCTTGCCGAGTTCGACGCCGTTGTGGCGCAGGATCGCGTACGCCGTGGTCACGTGGAAGAACAGGTTCGACAGCACGAAATCGCGCAGATATTCGAGCCCGACGAACTTGAGATCACCGCGGCGCGTCTGCAGCGTGATGTCGCGCTTCTCGCCGCCCGCGAATTTGTCGGCCGGCACGCTCTTGACGAAGGCGAGCGTCTTGGCAATGCGCGCCTTGAGCTCGGGAATGGTCGTTTCGTTGTCCTCGTACTTCGGCAGTTCCGTGCCCGACAGGCGCGCGGCCGCGCCCTTGGCCATGTCGCACGCGATCTGCACCTGGCGCGTCAGCGGGAACATGTCGGGCGCAAGGCGCGAATTGAGCAGCACGGCGGGGTCGATCTCCTTGCGCTTGGCGAACTCGGCGGCCTTGTCGAGGATCTTGTCGAGGCTGCCCAGGAAACGCTCGGCGGTCGGGACCAGGATTTCGTGGATCGAAACGGACATCGTTGTTCTCCGGGTTCGTGCGGGGTAGGCTTGGACGATCAGGGGGCGCGATTGTCGCATACGCGACGCGGGCCGGGGGCACGACGATGGACACGAGCGATTTCGTCCTGATCAGCCATTGGCGCATCGACGCGCCGCGTCGCCGCGTCTGGGACGCATTGCACGAACCCACGGGCTGGCCCGACTGGTGGCCCTACGTGGCCGCCGTCGAAAAACTCGACACGGGCGATCCCGACGGCGTCGGTGCGCGCTACCGCTTCCATTGGACGAGCCGCCTGCCCTATTCGATCCGCATCGCCACGCACGTCGTCGACGTCGTGCCGCAGCAGACGATCCGCGCCGAAGCCAGCGGCGACCTCGACGGCGAAGGCACCTGGCGCCTCGGCGAGAACGGCAGCGCCACCGACGTCGAATACACGTGGCGCGTGCGTCTCACCAGCCGCTGGATGCGCCTCTTCGCCCCGCTGCTGCGCCCCGTGTTCACGTGGAACCACAACGCCGTCATGGCGGCGGGCGAAGAAGGGTTGCGGAAGTATCTCGCTGCGCATTCTGTGTAGAATCCCGCGCAATCGGCCCCGTAGCTCAGTTGGTCGAAGCCGACGCGTGCTTTCGCGATGCGGAGTAGCGCATCGCGAGCGTCGGCTGAGGAGGAGGCAGGGAT
>DASRGX010000075.1:0-3877 GCA_035650835.1 Rudaea sp.
AGCGGGCGGAACAGCGCCGATGTTCGCAGGTAAGCGCCGTCGCGATAACCTTCGGCCGCAGCCCGCTCGAGCGCCGCCGTGGCTCCGGCGCGATCCTCGAGCGCGATCTCGATGAGCGCGATCTCGAGCCAGTCGTCGGGCCAATGCTCGTCGGTTTCGAGGTCGCGCCGCTCGGCTTCGAGACGCGCGCGCAGCCAGGCCGGATCGGGCGGCTCGGCGGCGTAGAGCCGCGCCAGCGTCGCGGGCATCGACTGATGCGGACGCAACGCCGCGGCGCGTGCGAACGCCGCGCCCGCCGCTGCCCGGTCGCCGCGCACGAGCGCCAGCTCGCCTTCGAGCAGGAACGTCGTCGGATGCGGCGGCCGCGCGATCGCGCGCGCGAGCGCAGCCTGCGCGTCGGCATAGCGGCCTTGCAGCCAGAGATTGCGCGGATACGCGGCGTTCGCGAACACGTTGTCGGGATAGAGCTCGAAGATGCGCGCGTAGCGCTGCTCGGCTTGTGCGGCATAGCCTAAGAGCTCGAGCGTGCGTGCGATCTGCAGCTCGAGGAAGTGCAGGCCTTCGGCCGAGTTCGCGGCGGCGAGGTCTGCGTGCAACGCCTCCGCGAGGCGGCCCTTGACGGCATAGAGATGGGCGACCGACGCGAGGCTGTCGTTGCGCGCGGCCGGATCGAGCGCGATGGCGCGTTCGTATTCGCGGATGGCCGAATCGATGCGTCCGCGGCAGTCGTACGCGTAGGCGAGCGCGCCGTGCGCGAGGCTGTCGCCGGGGTGTGCGGCAAGCACCGCTTCGGCGAGCGCGTCGGCTCGATCGAGCCAGCGCGGCTCGCGGTTGTAGAGGCATACGCGCGCGCTCAGCGCATGGCTCAAACCGAGCATCGCGGGGACGTTGGTCGCGTCATGCGCCAGCGCCTCCTCGTAGAGCGCGATCGCGCGTTCGTTGTTTTCGTCCTGACCGATACCGGCGTAATAGCGCGCGCGCTCGACGAGATTCTCGCGGGGAGGCGCCGTTGCCGGCATTCGCGTGTGCAGGTACCAGGCTGCCGCGACGCCGAGGGCGAGGACGGCGACGGCGCCGATCGCGAGCGCACGCCGCCGTTTGGGCTGCACACCAACGGGCGCGGCCTCGGCCGGCTGTGGCGGAACCGCGAGCTGGTAGCCGCGTCCGCGCACGGAGCGGATGTAGCGCGGGCGGCGGCTGTCGTCGCCGAGCGCCTGACGTAGCAACTTGACGCGTTGCGAGACCGTCTCCTCGCCGACCACGGCGGGCGCCCAGACGCCGGCGATGAGATCGTCGAAGCTCATGACATCCCCGCCCCGGCTCACCAGGAATGCGAGCAGATCGAAGCTCAGGCCCGAGACGTCGAGTGCGCGACCCGCACGCTCCACGCGGCGGCGCGCGAGGTCGATGGTCAGATCGTCGAGCCGGTAGACGTCGCACGCGTTCATCGCACCGAATGGTAGCCGAAGCACAGTCGCCGGCGCGGCTCGCGCACCGGAATCGGGTAAAATGGCCGTTTTCGGGAGGAGGCCGATGAACCCCCATTCCCAGGGTATGCGCTTTCGCGAAGCGCTGGCCACCGAACAGCCGTTGCAGGTGATCGGTGCGATCAACGCCAACCACGCGCTACTGGCGCGACGTGCGGGTTACCGCGCGATCTACTTGTCCGGCGGCGGCGTCGCCGCGGGTTCGCTCGGCATGCCCGATCTCGGCATCAACACGCTCGACGACGTGCTCGTCGACGTGCGCCGCATCACCGACGTCTGCGATCTGCCGCTCCTGGTCGACATCGATACGGGCTTCGGCCCGAGCGCGTTCAACATCGCGCGCACGATCAAGTCGCTGATCAAGTTCGGCGCGGCGGCCTGCCATATCGAGGACCAGGTCGGCGCCAAGCGCTGCGGCCATCGCCCGGGCAAGGAGATCGTGAGCAAGCAGGAGATGGCCGACCGCGTGAAGGCCGCGGCCGACGCCAGGACCGACCCCGCGTTCTTCCTGATCGCCCGCACCGATGCGATCCAGATGGAGGGCGTCGACGCGGCGATCGAGCGCGCGCAGGCATGCGTCGAGGCCGGCGCGGACGGCGTTTTCGTCGAAGCAGCGTACGACCTGCCGACCTATCGCCGTTTCGTCGATGCGCTCGGCGTGCCGGTGCTCGCGAACATCACGGAATTCGGCAAGACGCCGCTCTTCAGCGTCGACGAGCTCAGGAGCGCCGGCGTCGGCATCGTGCTGTATCCGCTGTCGGCGTTCCGCGCCATGAACAAGGCCGCGGAAAATGTATACGCGGCGATCCGCCGCGACGGTCATCAGCGCAACGTGCTCGACGCCATGCAGACGCGCGAGGAGCTTTACGAGCGCATCGGTTATCACGACTATGAGCGAAAACTCGACGAGCTCTTCGCCGCCGGCAAGTCCGGACGCTGAAGTTGCCCCGCGCCCCGCTCGGCGTCGACGCGATTGGGACGGCGTGGCCGCGGTCATCGCCGCCGTGGTCGGCCTGCTCGCGCTCGGCGTTTCGGGATACACGGCCTACATCCAGCGCCAGCAGGTGCGGGCGCAGGTGTGGCCGTATCTCGAAGCCGGCAACGACGACAACGATCAATCGCTGATCATGTACAGCAAAGGCGTAGGCCCGGCGATCGTGCGCACGGCGCAGATCTTCATCGACGGCAAGCCGTTGCCGGATTGGACACGCGTGCTCGAGACCTTGGGCGTGCCGTCGCACGATTTCCAGCAGTCCACGCTGAATCCCAGCGTGCTGATGCCGGGCGAGCAGCTCAAGCTCATCAAGTTCAAGGATGAGGACCGGTGGAAGCAGTTCCGCGCGGCGGCCGTGGAGCGCATGGCCATGGAAGTGTGCTATTGCTCGACGCTCGGCGAATGCTGGCTCTACAGCGACCGCCACCCCATCGGTTACAAGGCGCTCGCGCAATTGGTGACGCCGGTCGCGCAGTGCCCGCGGGTTCCGGAATCGGCAAGTTTCATCAACTGAATGCAATCGCGCCGAGCGCGGCGCGACGGAGAACACGATGAGCGACAACGTTCAACCCATCCTTCCCAAGGCGAAGAAATCCGTGGCGCTCTCGGGCGTCGCGGCCGGCAACACGGCGCTGTGCACGGTCGGCCGCACCGGCAACGACCTGCATTATCGCGGCTACGACATCCTCGATTTCGCGACGACGAGCGAGTTCGAGGAAATCGCTTATCTGCTCGTCCACGGCAAACTGCCGAACCGCGCCGAGCTCGCCGCGTACAAGACCAAGCTCAAGGCGCTGCGCGGCGTGCCGGCGGCGGTCAAGGCGGTGCTCGAGCAGCTGCCGGCGTCGACGCATCCGATGGACGTCATGCGCACGGGCGTGTCGGCGCTCGGCTGCGTGATGCCCGAGAAGGACGACCACAACCATGCCGGTGCGCGCGACATCGCCGATCGCCTGATGGCCTCGCTCGGTTCGATCCTGCTCTACTGGTATCACTACGCGGTGAACGGGCGGCGCATCGACGTCGAGACCGACGACGATTCGATCGGCGGACATTTCCTGCATCTTCTGCACGGCGAGCGGCCCAGCGAGCTCTGGGTGCGCTCGATGCACACGTCGTTGATCCTCTATGCCGAGCACGAGTTCAACGCTTCGACGTTCGCCGCGCGCGTCGTCGCAGGCACCGGCAGCGACATGTATTCGTGCATCGCCGGGGCGATCGGCGCACTGCGCGGCCCCAAGCACGGCGGCGCCAACGAAGCGGCGTTCGAGATCCAGCAGCGCTACGACTCGCCCGACGCGGCCGAGGCCGACATCCGCGCGCGTGTCGAACGCAAGGAGGTCGTGATCGGCTTCGGACATCCCGTCTACACGACGGGCGATCCGCGCAACAAGGT
>DASRGX010000076.1:0-15312 GCA_035650835.1 Rudaea sp.
CTCGTGCCGCAGCGCTTGTTCGCTGGCGTCAACAATCTCGAGATCTTTTTCGGCGGCGCCGGCGGCAGGTTTCCTTACCTGCATTACGACGTGATGCATCTGCACGCGTGGATCACGCAGCTCTACGGCGAGAAGGAGTTCGTACTGTACGCGCCAGGGCAGGAGCAGTTCCTGTATCCGCGGCCCGACCTGCCGTGGCAGTCGAGCATCCGCAATCACCACGCGCCGGATTATGCACGCTACCCGCTGCTGCTCAATGCGCGGGCGCAGAAGATCGTGCTGCGTCCCGGCGAGACGCTGTTCCTTCCATGCGGCTGGTGGCACACCGCGCGCAGTCTCGGTGTGACGATCTCGATCGCCTTCGATCAGCTCGGACCCGACAATTGGGACGACTTCCGCAACGATGTCGTCGCCGAACGCCGCAATGCCGGGCATGCGATCAAGGCGTCATTGCTCGACACGTACCTGCGTGTCGTCGATGTGGCGCTCGCGATCGGCGAGCGCTTCGGGGCGGGCCGTCGCGCGACGTGGGGCACGCGATGAATTCGGCCGCCGACAACCTGCTGCTCGCGCCGATCCTCGCACAGGCGGCGCTGGCGCCGCGCGAGATCGCCGTGCAAGCGAGCGGCGACAGCCTCTCGTACGCGGGTTTGCTCGCGGCCGCGGCCTGTTTCGCCGAGAGCTTGCGTCGCGCCGATGTCGGTCCCGGCGATCTCGTCGCCATCGGCGCGGAGCGCTCGCCCGAGACGATCGCGCTGATCCTCGCGATCGTCGCGCGCGGCGCCGCTTATTTGCCGCTCGATGCGACTCAGGGCGAGGAACGGATCGCTGCCATGCTGGAGGACGCGCCGCCGAAATTCGCGATCGCCGACGACGCGTTGCGCCGCCGCCTGCCGCCGAACGTGCCGCAACGCGACCGTGCGGCGCTCGTGTCCCTGCGTGCCGACCTGCCGCTCGAACGCTCCGGTCCGCTCGCGTACGTGCTGTTCACTTCCGGTTCGACGGGACGGCCGAAAGGCGTGGCGATGCGCACCGCGGCCGTCGCGCGATTGCTCGATTGGCACCGCCGCCACCCGCGCCTCGGCAATCCCGCGCGGACTCTGCAGTTCGCGCCGCTCGGATTCGACGTGTCGTTCCAAGAGATCTTCTCCACGCTGGCCACGGGCGGCACGCTGATCCTGCCGAGCGAAATCGAGCGTCGCGATCCGTGGGCGCTCGCTGCGCTGATCGGACGCGAACGTGTCGAACGCGCCTTCCTGCCGTGTGTCGCGCTGCATGCGCTTGCCAACGGCGTGGAGGCGGGGCGCCGACGTTTCCCGCTCGGCTTGACCGACGTGATCGTCGCGGGCGAACGCCTGCGCATCACGCCGCAGGTGCGCGCGTTCTTCGCCGCGCTCGGCGTCGGCACGCTGCACAACCATTACGGGCCGACCGAGACCCACGTCGTGACCGCGCATGAGCTCGACGGAGATTCTTCCACCTGGCCCGAGCTGCCGCCGATCGGGCAGCCTCTGCCGCATGTGCGCGCGCGCATCGCCATGCACGGCGCGCCCGCGACCGATGCGGACGAAGGCGAGCTGCTGCTCGGCGGCCAATGCCTGGCGGCCGGCTACATCGGGCAGCCCGAACTCACGGCCGAGCGCTTCGTCGATATCGCCGGGGAGCGCTGGTACCGCACCGGCGACCGCGTGCGGCGCAATGCGAATGCCGAGCTCGAATATCTCGGCCGGTTCGACGACCAGCTCAAGATTGCCGGGCACCGCGTCGAGCCGGCCGAGATCGAGGCCGTGCTCGGGAGGCACGCCGAGATCGCGCAAGTCGCCGTCGTCGGCGAGGAGCGCGCATCCGGCATGCGGCTCGTAGCGCACGTCGCCGCGCGCGCCGGGGCCGACGCCGCGGAGCTCGAACGCGCATTGACCCGCCTTTGCGAGCGCACCTTCCCCGAGCCTCTGCGCCCGCAGGCATACGTCTTCCATGCACTGCTGCCGACCACGCCGAACGGCAAGATCGATCGACGCGGACTCGCGTCTGCACATGCCGACGCCGCGCTCGAATGGCCCGAGGGCGCGCCGCTCGACATCCAACTTCGCGAGCTGTGGCGTCAGCTGCTCGGACTCGCACGGGTCGATGCGCATGCGAATCTGTTCGAGCTCGGCGCACGTTCGCTGACCGTGGTGCAGGCGCTCGCGGAGCTCCGCCGGCACGGTCACGTCGTCAGCGTCGCGCAGATCTACGAGCACCCTACCGTCGCCGCGCAAGCGGCGCTGCTCGACGCCGCGGCGGAACGCGACGTCGTCCACATCGGCATCGACCAACTGCGCGGCGCTCAGCAACGCGCCGCGCTTGCGCGCTTCGCGCGACCGGCGGCGCCCTGAGGAGCGGACGCATGGATGGGGTTGCGATCATCGGCATGGCGGGCCGTTTTCCGGGGGCGGCGTCGGTCGACGACTTCTGGCGCAATCTCGTCGCCGGCAACGAGAGCATCGCGCGGTTCGCGCCGAGCGAACTCTCGCCGTGGGTGCCAGCCGAAGCGAAGGCGCATCCGCGCTACGTGCCTGCGCGGGGCGTGATCGCCGACGCGGACCGCTTCGACGCCGAGTTCTTCCGGATCACGCCGCGCGAAGCGCTGCTCACGGATCCGCAGCAGCGCGTGTTCCTCGAGCTGTGCTGGAACGCACTCGAGCATGCGGGCATCGATACCGAACGCTATCCCGGCCGCATCGGCGTCTATGCCGGCGTGTCGAACAACGGTTACCGCAAGCTCGTCGAAGCGCGTTCTGATCTCGTCGATGCGAGCGGCGAATTCGCCACGATGCTCGCCAACGAAAAGGATTACGTCGCGACGCGCGTCGCGCATCGCATCGGCCTCACGGGGCCCGCGGTGAGCGTCTACACCGCGTGCTCGACGTCGCTCGTAGCCGTCGCACAAGCGTGGTACGCGCTCATGAGCTGGCAATGCGACGCCGTGCTCGCCGGCGGCATCAATATCGTCGTGCCGCAGGAATCGGGCTATGTGCCCGTCGAGGGCGGCATGGAATCGAACGACGGACACTGCCGGCCCTTCGATGCGGAGGCCAGTGGCACCGTATTCTCCTCGGGCGGCGGGGTGGTCGTGCTCAAGCGCCTGGCCGATGCCATCGCCGATCGCGACACGATCTTCGCCGTGATCCGCGGCGTCGCCGTGAACAACGATGGCGCCGAAAAAGCGAGCTTCACCGCGCCGAGCGCGAGCGGTCAGGCGGCGGCCATCAAGCTCGCGCTCGAAACCGCCGACGTGCCGGCCGACACGATCGGCTACGTCGAAGCGCACGGCACGGGCACCGTGCTCGGCGATCCCATCGAGGTCGAAGCGCTCGCGCGCGCCTATCGCGAGCATACCTCGGCGCGGCAGTTCTGCTGGCTCGGCTCGGTCAAAGGCAACATCGGTCATCTCGTGAGCGGCGCCGGCGTCGCGGGGCTCATCAAGGCGGCCCTCGCGTTGCGCCACGAAACGATTCCGCCGACGCTGCATTTCCGCCGTGCGAATCCGGAAATCGATTTCACCTCGACGCCGTTCCGCGTGGCCGAGCGGCCGGTCGCGTGGCCGCGCGGTGCGGCGCCGCGGCGGGCCGGCGTGAGCTCGTTCGGCGTCGGCGGCACGAATGCGCACATCGTGCTCGAAGAGGCGCCGCCGCCGCCCGAACGCGCCGCATCGCCGCGGCCGGCGGTCGTGCTGCCGCTGTCGGCGAAAACCGACGCCGCACTCGCGCAGCGTGCGGCCGATCTCGCCTCCGCGCTCGCCGCCTTCGAAGATGCCGATCTCGCCGACATCGGCTGGACGCTCGCGACCGGGCGCCGGCTGCTGCCCGTGCGCGGCGCCGTCGTCGCGCGATCGATCGCCGAGGCGCGCGAGCGTTTACGCGCGCTCGCCGCGCAGAGTGCGATCGATCGGCCGCGCATCGTCTTCCTGTTTCCAGGGCAGGGCTCGCAGCACGTCGACATGGCGCGCGAGCTCGTCGACACGGAGCCGGTGTTCGCCGAGGCGTTCGCGCGCTGCTGCGCGATCGCCTCGCCGCTGATCGGCCGCGACCTGCACGCGCTGATCCTGCCTGCGCCGCAGGCGCGCGACTCGTCCGAACTGCTGCTCGCCGAAACGCGTTACGCGCAACCCGCACTGTTCGCGATCGAATACGCGCTCGCGGAACTCTGGCGTTCGTTCGGCATCGTGCCGGACGCGATGATCGGACACAGCATCGGCGAGTACGTCGCAGCGTGCATCGCCGGCGTGTTCGCGCTCGAGGACGCGCTGCGGCTGGTCGTCGCACGCGGAGCGGCGATGGACGCACAGCCGCGCGGCGCGATGCTCGCGCTGCGCGCCACCGAAGCGGCGCTTGCGAAGTGCCTGCCCGAAGGCGTCGAAGTCGCGGCCGTCAACGCGGCCGATTCGGTCGTCGTCGCCGGCACCGAGACCGCGATCGACCGCTTCGCGGAAGATCTGAGCACCGCGCAGATCGCCGGCACGCGCCTGCGCGTGAGCCACGCCTTCCACTCGGCGCTCATGGAAGCCGCGCTGCCGGTATTCCGGCGCGCGTTCGACGGCATGCACGTCGCGGCGCCGACGATACCGTTCTACTCGTGCGTGAGCGGCCGTCCGATCGGCGCCGCCGAGGCGCAGTCGCCGGATTACTGGTGTCGGCAGATCCGCGCCCCTGTGCGCTTCGCCGATGCCGCAACGCATGCACTCGCCGATGCGAGCTCGATCGGGCTCGAAGTCGGTCCGGGCCAGGCGCTCGCGGGTTCGCTCAAGCGCAGCGCGGACCTGCGCGCGCGCGTCGTCGCTTCGCTCGGTCCCGCCCGCGAACCCGGCTCCGCCGCCGAACACGTCGGCCGCGCGCTGGCGGAGCTGTGGTGCCGCGGCGTTGCGATCGACTGGAACCGCTACTGGCATTCGACGTCGCGCCGGCGCGTCCCTCTGCCAGGTTATCCGTTCCGCGGCCCGCGTTACTGGATCGAGCGTGAAAATGCACCCGTGCACGCGGCGCCGAGCGAGCGCGTTGCTGCATCGGACGGCGCATCGCGAACCACATCCTCGCTCGTCGCGGGCTTGCGCGAGCTCGCGGCGTCCTTGTCGGGCGGCGCGGCCGGCGAAATTCGCGACGATGCGCGGTTCTTCGAACTCGGTCTCGATTCGTTGGCACTGACGCAATTCGCGCTCGAGCTCGAAAGGCGTCATGGGCTCAAGCTCAAATTCCGGCGCCTCACCGAAGATCTCGACACGATCGCGAAGCTCGCCGCGGAGATCGAACGCATCGCTCCGGAAAAAGCCGGTTCGGCCGCGGCACCTTCGAACGCGCAACCGGACACGAAAACGCCGGTGGCGAACCGCACCGGCCCGCTCGTTCCGTTCGGCGCGGCCGCCCGAATCACCACGCGCAGCGATGCGCAAGCGAATCCGCAGCAAGCGGCATGGCTCGCGGCGTTCATCGGACGCTACACGCGCCGCACCGCGCAGTCGAAAGCTTTCGCCGACGCGCATCGTGCGGCCATGGCCGATCCGCGCGTGGTCACTGGCTTCCATCCGCTGTGGAAGGAGCTCGTGTATCCGATCGTCGTCGGACGCTCGCGCGGCGCCCGTCTGTGGGACCTTGACGGCAACGAGTACATCGACCTCCTCAACGCGTTCGGCGCGAACTTCTTCGGCTACCAGCCGGACTTCATCAAGCAGGCGCTCGCCGAGCAAATCGACGCGGGATTCGAGATCGGCCCGCAGCATCCGTTGACCGCCGAAGTCGCAGCGCTGATCCGCGAACTGACGGGTGTGGAGCGCGTAGCCTTCTGCAATACCGGCTCGGAAGCCGTGATGGGTGCGATGCGCATCGCGCGCACGGTGACCGGCCGCAAGACGATCGTGGTCTTCAAGGATTCCTACCACGGCATCTTCGACGAAGTCATCGTGCGCGGGACACCGGAGCTGCGCTCGATCGCGGCGGCTCCGGGCATTCTTGCGAGCGCCGTCGAGAACGTGCTCGTGCTCGACTACGGGAGCGAAGCCGCGCTCGCGACGATCCGTGCCCGCGCGCACGAACTCGCCGCCGTCATGATCGAGCCGGTACAGAGCCGCAATCCCGAGCTCACACCGCGCGAATTCGTCCGCGCGCTGCGTGCGATTTGCGACGAGGCCGGCTGTGCGTTGATCTTCGACGAAGTCATTACGGGCTTTCGCATTGCGCCGGGTGGCGCACAGGAATTCTTCGGCGTGCGCGCCGACGTGGCGACGTTCGGCAAGATCATCGGCGGCGGCCTGCCGCTCGCGGCGATCGGCGGCGCGGCCGCATGGATGGACGCGCTCGACGGCGGCGCTTGGCGCTTCGGCGACGACAGCCGCCCCGAGGCCGGCGTCACGTATTTCGCCGGCACGTTCGTGCGACATCCGCTTGCGCTGGCGGCGGCGAAGGCGTCCTTGCTGCACCTGCGTGAGCACGGCGCGGCACTGCAGCGGGAGCTGAATGCGCGCACGGCCGCGCTCGTCGTGCGTCTCAATGCGTTCTTCGATGCCGAGTTCGCACCGATGCGCGCGCTCGCGTTCAGCTCGCTGT
Organism: Rudaea sp.; assembly: GCA_035650835.1. Lineage (GTDB taxonomy): Bacteria > Pseudomonadota > Gammaproteobacteria > Xanthomonadales > Rhodanobacteraceae > Rudaea. The sequence goes on from DASRGX010000076.1 coordinate 6,576, forward strand.
GGCGCATCCGCATCGACGCCGATCAGCCGTTCGCGGAGCTTTTCTACTACGCCCTGCGCGAGCGCGGATTGCACGTCTACGCGCAGTTCAACTGCTTCCTGAGCCTCGCGCACGGCCAGGCCGAGGCCGAGGCGATCGCCGAACGCATCGAAGCGGCGACGCGCGAGCTGCTCGACGCGGGCGTTCTCAAGCGCAAGGCCGTTCCGGTGCCGCAGCGCCGCGCCGCGCCAAACGCGCCGAACTTGCCGGCTCGACGTTCGGCCGTGGTGACGCTGCCGCGCGCAACCCACGATGCAGCAGAGGCGCCCATGACGGACGCGCAGACGGAGAAATGGATCGCCGGCCGCTTCGGCGGTAACGCCGATCTCGCATTCAACGAGAGCCAACTGCTCAAGCTCGACGGCCCGCTCGATCGGGATGCGCTCGAACGCGCGATCGCCGCCGTCGGCGCGCGCCACGAAGCGTTCGCGATGACGTTCGCCGAAGACGGCGGCGCGTTCCGCATCGGCACGAAACGCCCGCTCGCGACCGCGTTCCTCGATTTTTCCGGCCCCGAAGCCGAGGCGCGCCTCAACGCGCACTGCCGCGACGCATTGCGCCAGCCTTTCGATCTGAACACCGCGCCGCTCGCGCGCGTCGAGCTCGTCCGCCTCGACGCCGAACGGCACGCGCTGTTCGTGGTCGCCCATCATCTCGTCTTCGACGGCTGGTCGGCGGCCGTGTTCTTCGGCGAGATCGCCGAGGTCTATCGCGCATTCGTCGAAGGCCGTGCGCCGGCGCTCGAGCCCGCGCAGTCGTTTCGCGAGTTCGCGCTCGAAGAACGCGAGCGCCGTCGCAGCGAGGCGGCGCAGGCGGCGCTCGAGTACTGGAAGACGCTCTACGCCGATCCCCCCGAGGCGCTCGCGGTGCCGATCGACAGGCGGCACCCGCTCGGCCCCGATTTCTCCGCGGACACTGTCTTCCATGATCTTCCGGCCGAGCTCGCGACAGCGTTGCGCGGCTACGCTCGACGGCACGGTATAACATTATACTCGGTGTTGCTCGCCGCGTTCGGCGTGCTGCTCATGCGGCTTTCGGGTCAGCGCGAGTTCGCGATCGGCATTCCGTTCGCGGCGCAGGCGCTTGCCGATCGGCGCGTGATGGTCGGCGACGGCGTGAACACGTTGCCGCTGCGCTTGGACATCGATGCGGACGCCGGATTCGTCGCGCTCGCCCAGCGATGCCATCGGCTGCTGCTCGATGCGGCGGACAATCAGGACCTCACGCTGCACACGCTGCTCAGCGCGCTCGGCCATCGTCAGCGCGCCGAGCGCGGCGTGCTGACCGACGTGATCTTCAACCTCAATCCGCGCGTGCCGGCGCTCGATTTTCCCGGGCTGCGCCATTCGCTGCGCGATTTCGCCAAGCCGGCGCTGATCAAGTATTTGTTCTTCAATCTCAACGAGCGCGGCGACACCTTGACGCTCGACGTCCATTATCGCACGGCGCTCTTCGATGCTGCGACGATCGTGCGTTGGATCGGCCATTACCAGACCTTGCTGCAGGCGATCGTCGCCGGTCATGCGGGACCCGTGGCGCTGCTGCCCGTGCTCGACGCTGCGCAATGGCATGCGCTCGTGCACGAGCGCAACGCGACGGCACGCGAGTTCGAGCCGGGCGCAACGGTCGTGTCCTTGATCCGCGAGCAGGCGCGCCGCACCCCGCAGCGCATCGCTCTCGAATGCGAGGGACAGACGTTGCGCTACGGCGAGCTCCTCGCGCGCGCCGAGACCATGGCGCGTGCGCTCGCGGCGTCGGGCATCGGCGAGGGCGATCTCGTCGGCCTCTGTACGACACGCACCGCCGACATGGTGGCGGGTTTGCTCGGCGTGCTCGGTTGCGGCGCGGCTTACCTCGTGCTCGACGCGAGCCATCCCGAAGAGCGTCTGCGCTTCGTGCTCGATCATGCGGGGGTGCTGCATCTCGTCGTCGGCGATCGGGCCGATCTCGCGCCGATCCTCGCCGAAGGCCGCAGCGTGCAGACGCTCGGCGAACTCGCCGCGAGCGCGGCCGACGCAGACCTGCCGCCGGTGCGGCCCGGCGCGCTCGCCTATGTCCTGTATACCTCGGGGTCGGCCGGCGCGCCCAAGGGCGTGCGCGTGCTGCATCGGAATCTCGCGAATTTCCTGCTCAGCATGCGCGAGCGGCCGGGACTGCATGCCGACGACGTGCTGTGCGCGGCGACCGCGCTGTCGTTCGATATCGCGGGGCTCGAGCTCTACCTGCCGCTCACGGTCGGCGCGCGCGTCGTCGTCGCGACGGATCGCGAGCGCGTCGATCCCGACGCGCTCAAGGCGCTCTTGCGGCGGCATGGCGTCAGCGTGCTGCAGACGACGCCGTCGTGGCTGCGCGTGCTCGTCGGCAACGGGCGTCCGCGCGAGCTGGCGCCGCTGAAGCTGCTCGTCGGCGGCGAGGAGCTGCCGCGCGATCTTGCCGAGGCGGTGCTGCCGAACTGCCGCGAGCTCTGGAATCTCTACGGTCCGACCGAGACCACCGTGTGGTCGACGCTTTGCCGCGTGACGTCGGGCCATGGCGGCGTGCCCATCGGCATGCCGATCGCGAACACGCGGATTTATCTGCTCGATGCGCATCGCCAGCTCGTGCCGCCCGGCGTGCGCGGCGAGATCTGGATCGGCGGCGCCGGTGTGGCCGCGGGGTACCTGAAACAGCCCGAGCTCACGGCGGAACGCTTCATGCCGGACCCGTTCGTCGGCGGTGCGGAACGTGTCTACCGCACGGGCGACCTCGGTTCGTGGCGCGGCGACGAGCTCTGCTTCCACGGCCGCATCGACCACGAATTCAAGCTGCGCGGCTTCCGCGTCGATCCGAGCGAGATAGAAGCCGCCGCACTCGGCGAGCGCGGCGTGCGTGCGGCGGTCGCGACGCTGCTCACTGCGGGCGATGGCAACAAACGCCTCGTGCTTTACGTCGTCGCGGCGGGCTCCGGTGCCTTGCGAGCGCAAGACCTGCGCAACGCCTTGCGTCGGCGCTTGCCGCCGCACATGGTGCCTCAACACATCGAGTTCTTGGACGCTTTGCCGCAAACGTCGCACGGCAAGATCGACCGCAAGGCGCTGCCGGCGCCGGCGCAGCTCGATCGGCCGACGGAGACCGGCGGCAACGGCGCGGAAGTGCCGGGCAATGCGCTCGAGCGCTGCCTGCTCGAGATCTGGCGCGATCTCCTCGGCATCGGCGATATCGGCCTCGACGGCAATTTCTTCGATCTCGGCGGCGACTCGCTGCTGGGCGTCGAATTGTTCCAGCGCGCGCATGCGAAGACCGGCGTGAATCTGCCGCTCTCGACGCTGCTCGCCGCGCAGACGGTGCGCGAACAGGCGCGGCTCTTCCGCGAGGCCGGAGCGCACGACGCCACCGAAACCTCAGCGCCTGTGGCGACGGCGACGCCGGCGGTCGACACCTGGTCGCCGCTCGTGCGCATACAGCCGGGCGGCAGCGAACGACCGCCGCTGTTCTGCGTGCATGCACTCGGCGGCAACGTGCTCAATTACGTGCCGCTCGCGCGCGCGATCGGCACCGACCAGCCCGTGTACGGATTGCAGGCCGTAGGTCTGGACGGCATCACGCCGCCGTTGACCTCGGTCGAGGCGATGGCGGAACGCTACCTCGGCGAAATCCGCAGCGTCGTCCCGCACGGCCCGTACTATCTGTGCGGCGGCTCGATGGGTGGACTCATCGCGTATGAAATCGCCCAGCGCCTCGCGGCCGAGAACGAACCCGTGGCGTTTCTCGGCCTGTTCGACACCTACGGTCCGGGCACCGATCCGCTCGAAGGCGCAGAGGGGCGTCTGCTCAAGCGCGTATACGGCCGCTGGCGCGATCGCTGGACGCGCGTGTCGGCGCTCGATCCGAGCGGCCGCCGTCATCTCGTCGGCGACGCCGTGCAGCGACGCATCAGCCGCGGCTGCGACGCGGTGCGCTCGGCGTGGTATCGCTGTCTCGGCACCGCGCTGCCGCACAACATCCGCTATCGCGAACTCGAGCGCGTGCACATGCGCGCCGATCTGGCGTATCGGCCCAAGCCCTACTTCGGACCGCTCACGCTGTTCCGCGCATCGGTGCCGTGCGAACGCGGGTCGCGCTCGCGCACGCTCGGCTGGGATAGCGTGGCGCTCGGCGGTCTCGACGTCGTCGATTTGCCCGGCACGCACGACACCCTCGTCGAGCAGCCCGAGCTCGCGAGCGCGCTGCGCGCCACGCTCGACCGCGCACTCACGATCGCAAGCGGCGCCGCGCCCGCGCCGCGCATGGCGGTGTCGCCATGAACGCGCCGCTCGTCAGCGCCATCGTTCCCACCTACAACGGCGAGCGCTTCCTCGGCCAGGCGCTCGACAGCGCGCTCGCGCAGACCTTGCGCGACCTCGAAATCGTCGTCGTCGACGACGGCTCGACCGATGCGAGTCCCGCGATCGCCGCGGACTATGCCGCACAGCATCCCGGCATCGTGCGCGTGATCCGGCAGCAGAACCAGGGGCTGTGCTATGCGCGCAATACGGCACTCGCGGCGGCGCGCGGCCGCTATCTCGCCTTGCTCGATTGCGACGACGTCTGGCTGCCGCACCATCTCGCCGATTGCGTCGCGGCGCTCGAGCGCCGGCCCGATGCGGCGCTCGCGCATGCGAACGTGATCCGTATCGACGTGCACGGCAACGTCATCGGCCGCGCGCCGCGTTATTGGCACCGCATCGACGCCGACGCCTTCCTGGCCTTGTTCCTGCGCCTGGAACACGTGTGCTGTCCGACCGCGGTGTTCCGGAGAGAGGCGATCGAGCGCGTGGGCAATTTCGATGCGCAGTTCAACCGGCTCGGTTGCGAAGACCGAGATTTATGGCTGCGCATCGCCACGTTCGCCAAGCTCGTCTATCTCGACGACGTGCACGCTCACTATCGCTTGCACGGCGCGAACATGAGCTTCGATTTCGAGAAGATGCTCAAAGCCCGCGTGCGCCTCGTCGAGAAGTTCAGCACCACGTTGCACGGCCAGTCCCTGCGCCGCCGCGCGCTCGCCGCCGCGCATTGCAATCTGGGCGACGAACTCATGGATGCTGCGCGCCGTCGCGCTGCCTTTGCCGCCTATGCGCGAGCGTTCATGCTGCATCCGGTCGAGCAGAAAGCCGTGCGCGGCATGCTGCGCAGCCTGCTCAAGCCGAAACCCGCGATCGTCGCGGTGCAGTGAACGCAGGCGGGGCAGCCGTTTCGCGATGTGTGGAGCGTAGTCTGTGCGCCGGCTACACGCGGCCGGTTCAATAACTCGCGCGTGAAAACAACACGTCGGCCTGGTCGCCCGGGGCGAAATCGGCGAGCGCGAACGGGTGCTTGCCGGGCCCGCGGCGCAGGTAGGTTTCGACGCCGTAGTCGTTGTCGAAACGATACGCCGAATATCCGTGGCGCTGCATCGTGTCGAAGATCTCGGCGCGCGTGCGTTCCGCCTCGGGCGTGAGCGAGGCGGCGATCTCCATGACGATTTCGGCGTCGGGCCGCAGCCGGTCGAGCAGCGGCGCGAGCCCGCGCAGCACTTCGACCTCGGCGCCTTCGACGTCGATCTTGATGATGCGCGTGCGGCGGACTTCGTCTTCGCTGAGCACCTCGGAGAGCGGAACCGCCTGCACGTCGACGGAATCGCCTGCGCGCGCGACGGTCGTTGTCTTGCCGATATTGCCGGCGTGCCCGGGAAACAGCTTGATCGTGCCGCGTGCAGCCGCGGCGGCGACTTGCACCGTGCGGATGTTGCTGCGCCGGTTCATCGCGATGTGGCGCTCGAGGATCGTGTGGATCCAGTGCGCGGCCTCGACCGCTACGACGCGACCGTGGTCGCCGACGAGCCGCGAGGCGAGCAGGGTGTAGTGGCCGATGTTCGCGCCGATGTCGACGAAGCAATCGCCAGGACGCAGCTGGCGCGTCAGCCACGCGCTGATGTTCGGTTCCCAGGTGCCGAAGAAATAGAGATGGCGTTGGATCAGGTCCTCGGTGTTGCCGGTGACGACGTCGCCGAATTGCGTGCGGCACGTGAACGCGCGCGGACGCCAGTGGAAGGTCTGCCACAGCCACGGTTTGCCGAGCGCGACGGGTGCGTAGCGTATCCACGCGCGTGCGGCGGGCGTGAGTACGTCGCCGATCCTCCTGCGCAGCGTCGCTTGCATCGAGCCTCCTTGCAGTGAAGAGATCAGACCGCTGGCGATGTCGTGGCGGAGATGTCCTGCTCGACGAGCGGCCGGGAAAGATGGAAGCCGAACCGCCCCGGACCGCTGCGCTTGGCGCGGTACATGGCGGCGTCGGCGCGCTCGATGAGCGTGGAAACGTCGCGTCCGTGCTCCGGATACGTCGCGATGCCGATGCTTGCCGACAATTTGAGGCGCTTCCCGCCGCAATCGGCGGGCGCCGAGATCGCGGCGAGCAGCTTGCGCGCGATGATCGCCGCGTCGGCCACCTGCGAGATCTCGGGCAGCAGCACGAGGAACTCCTCGCCGCCGTGCCGGCTCACGGTGTCGGAATTGCGCAGCACCGCGCGCATGCGCAGCGCGACGAGCTTGAGCGCCTCGTCGCCCGCGGCGTGACCGAGCGTGTCGTTGATGCGTTTGAAATCGTCGAGATCGACGAATAGCAGGGCCAGACGCGTGCCGTGACGCTGCGCCAGAGCGATGGCGTTTTCGAGACGGTCGCGCATGAGCACACGATTCGGCAAGCCAGTGAGCGGATCGTGCTGGCTCGAGCGCGTGAGCTCGCCGAGCTTGCTCACGGCGGTCTCGGCGACTTCCTCCGCGTGCAACGCGGCAAGGATCAGTTGTTCGTTCGCTTCGGCGAGCATGTTGCCGGGGCCGGTGCCGTGGAGATCGTCGCGCATCTGCGCGAGCGTTTGCCTGAGCCGAACGAGCCGGCTCAGCAAGCCGTCCGCTTCCTGACTCAGCATCGAGAGCTTGCCCATCGTGCCGTTCATGCGGCACCTCCGTCTCGAAGCGGGGATCCGTGCATGTCCATGCGTCCCTCCTGTGCCACTGCGCGCGAGCGCCCGGCAGGGCGATTCTCGTCGCCTCGCCGAGCACGCTGCGCGGCATCTCGCAAGCGGCGTGCCACGGCCGGAGCCGCGTTTTTCCGCTTCGTGACGAGGCGTTCGTACGCACATTGCACGACCCGGCGAAACCGCGGATTGCATATTGCAATCGCCTATTCAGCCGAGGTTTGCGCGAATGCGCTCTGAGCACTACGGTGCTTAGCGCTACGGTCGAGCTCGCCTTCCCCAGCAATCCGAATTCGCCGCGCATCGCGTAAGGGACCTCGCCGAGGCACTCATGTGATTCCGCTTGCCGCTGCGCGCAAACTCGCTTGGCGTCACACCGAACGTGCGCCGGAATGCGTAGGTAAAGTGGCTATGGCTCGAAAACCCGAGCTGCGCCGCGATGGCGGCCGCGTTGTACCGGCACTCGCCGAGCAGGTCCAGCGAAGCCCGCAAACGGAGTTGTTGCAGGTAAGCGTGCAAGGAACAGCCGACCAGCCGCGCGAAGCTGCGCGACAGGTACGCGGGAGAGCAGTGGACGTTGCGAGCGAGTTCGACGAGCGAGTGGCGAGCGCTGCAATCCTGCGCAAGCAGGTGCTTGGCCGTCTCGACGATATCGTATCGACGCGCGCCGTTGCGACGCGGCTTGCGCTCGGCAGGCCGCGCCGCCGGCGTCGTTTCGAGCATCACGGCCGAGACCAGCCGCAAGGCCGATTCCTCGAGCGCCAACGCATCGGGCCGGCTGGCATTCGCCGCTGCGAAGAATCGGCGTTGCGCGATGAATGTGGCTGCAGAAACGGGAGCGACAGCACGCACGAATACGCTGTCCGCGGAATCGGCGAGCTGCGGCGCATGTTCGCGCGCGATTTCGCGCAATAGCGATGGAGAGATCGCGATCCAGTCGCAATGCACGCCTTCCGTGCTTATCGCGCCGCGCTCGTAGCTGTCGCCCACGTCGAGCAGGTTGACCGTGGCGGGGCTGCACACCTCGGCGGTGCCGCGGCTCGACCGCAAGTGTACGGAGTATCGCGAGAACACGACGTACGGGCAGGTTTCCGGCCCGCCGCCGCGGAATTGCGGGTGGTCCACCGGGCAGACGTATTCGCCCACACCGACGAGCGGCGTCTGTGCGATCAAGCGGTCGACCGGTGTCAACTCGATCTGCAAATCGCTCCGCCTTCGCTCGAACGCAGGCGGTGAAACCGCTTGTATGTCGCTCACGAGTTCGCGTCCGTCTGTTTCATTTTCATGCTACCGCCAAACGCCGCAATTCCTCGTGCCGGTGGTCATGCCGCACATTCGGACAAATCCGTGATAGCCGGCGAGACTACGACTGATAGGCTGGGATAACCGACGCACCGGAGTTCCGCATGCCCGCGAAAAACATGTGCATCGCCGCGCTGGCGATCGCTTTCTGCGCGACCAGCAGCTTGGCCGCGACGCCTATCCCGTCGTGTACCGACCCGGCGTACCGCGGTTTTGATTTTTGGCTCGGCGACTGGAACGTGCACAAGTCCGATGGCGCGCTCGCCGGCCACAATCGCATCACGCGCGAATACAACGGCTGCGTCATCCACGAGCACTACACGACCGAGCACGGCTACAGCGGCGAAAGCCTGAACATCTACGATGCATCGCGCAAGGTCTGGCACCAGACCTGGGTCGACAACCGAGGACTGCTTTTGCTGC
>DASRGX010000077.1:0-32760 GCA_035650835.1 Rudaea sp.
ACGGGTGGTTTATATCCCCGCTGGCGGATGTCCAAATACTCCGCCTCGCTCGTGGCATGCAGGACGTCGGCTCGCCGCAGCGCGCGATCCTGCGCGAGCGAAAGCACACGCTTGATGCGCCGGTTGCGGGTCATGGCCCACTCCGACAACGTACCCCGCGGCGAGGTGACGAGCTTTGCTCTGCGCCCGGGCACCACCCAGCCGGCCGCGACGTTCACCATCGACCACAAGCTGTGGTTGTGTATCACGTCCACGTGCCTTGCCGCTCGCGCGAGCGCGCGCGCATGTGCGGGCGAAATGGCGAAGCGCCGCAAAACCCGCCACTCCGGATAGACACTCGTGCGCACGCCAGGTATGGGTTGACGCGCAGCTTGGCACGAGAGTTCTACGTCGTGCCCGCGCGCCGCAAGCGCCTCGCAAAGACGCGGAACCGAATACGACGGCCCCGATGCTTCCTGATTCACGTGGGGTACGACGTGGACGAGCTTCATGCCGAGGACTCGTAAAGCGGGACGAGTTCCTTGGTCCAAGCCGCCGCCCAGCGGGAAACGGGCCGGCTCCAACGTTTGGCCATCCATCGACCAATCGGAATGCCGAATCCCGTTTTTGAGCGGGCGACGATTTCGGTCGGCAACGGGTTGCTCGGCGCATGGGCGAGCAGTCGTTTGCCGGGATGCATCGCGAACCGCGGAAACAATGGACTCAACGCTTGCAGCAACGTGGTATCCACGAGCGGCGTGCGGAGTTCGACGCTGTGATCCATACTGGCCCAATCGCTGTCCCGCAGCAGTTGGTTGCGAAGATAGGCCGTCGATTCGATTTGCGCCAGCGCCAGTTTCGGGTCATTCGGCAATTGTCCCGATATGCCGTCGACGCATCCGTCCACGTCGAACCCGGAGAGCGCTTCGCGAGCCGCCTCCTCGCCCATCACCCCCGCAAGTTCCTCGGGCGCGAATACGCCTCGAGTCAGCCACCATGCCCGCTGGATCGTCGTGGTCCAATCGCCGAGATGGCGCCAACGTGGATTTCCGCTGCGCTTGGCCTTCCAGCGCCCCAACGAGGCGATACCCGCCGCTGCGCCGGGAATCATGCCGGCGAGACGTCGCATCGCGAGCAACCGGGGCAATCGACGAAAACTCGAATATCCCATGAACAGCTCGTCGCCACCGACACCGGATACGACGACTTTGAGGCCCCGTTCGGCGGCTGCCTTGCTCGCATACCACGTATTGATGCCGTCGACGCTCGGCTGATCCATGGCGGCGACGATGCGCGGCAGATCCTCGAAGAATTCATGCTCGCCGACGCGCCGCACGACGTGCTGCATGCCGTTCCGCGCGGCGAACTGCGCCGCTACGGGCGCCTCGTCGTCATGCTGCCCGGCAAATTCGTCGTAGGCAAGCGTGATGCATTGCAGGTCGACCGCGCCCGTCTCCATCATCAACCGAGCGAGCGCGCATGAATCGATGCCACCCGAAAGAAACAACCCTACCGGCACATCGGACACCTGGTGGCGCGAGACGGATTCGAGCAAAGCGGCGCGCACGCACTCCTGCACATCGACCTTTGCCGGCGCCGGTTCGCTGTGCCACGCCTGCGCGATATCGCACCAGCGCCGGACCTTCGAACGTCCCGATTCTATCCAGCCAAAATGTCCTGCCGGCAGCGCCTCGATGTCGCGATACCAGGTATGCGGTTCGGGAACGCTGCCTAGCATCCAGAATTTCGCTTGGCCGCCGAGATCCGCCTCGCGCGACACCTGACCGCTGGCAAGCAGTGCGCGAACCTGCGAACCGACGAGCAAACCGCCTGCGCAGCGGGCAATGTACAGAGGCTTGATGCCGTACGCATCGCGCGCGATGAACGCACGCTTTTCGGCCCGGTCCCAGATGACGAACGCGAACATGCCCTGCAATTTGGGCAGCATCGCTTCGCCTTCTCGCGCGAACAACTCGAGTATGACTTCCGTATCGGAGGTCGTGCGGAAAATCACGCTGCGGGCGCCGAGCTCGTCGCGAAGCTGCCGGAAATTATATATTTCGCCGTTGTATACAATGCCGTATCGTCCGCAACTCGAAAACATCGGCTGCGCCGCGCGATGATCCAGATCCAGAATGGCCAGCCGCCGGTGACCTAGAACTACGCCATCCTCGTGCCAGAAGCCGCTGTCGTCGGGTCCCCGTCGGCGCATGCGTTCGAGTGCCGCATGCAACCCGTCGAGCGGCACGTCTGTGCCGTCTGCGCCGAACCAGGCGAGGATGCCGCACATCAGCGCGTGCCTCCGCGCGCCGCCAGCTTCTCCCAAACGTCGACGAACGTGCGCCCGCAAACTTCGTTCGTGTAGCGATGCTCGACGGCATCGCGAGCTCGCTCTCCCATTGCTAGATTCAACTCGCGATCGCAAAGCAGTCGGCGAAGGCGATCGGTCATTGCCGCCGCGTCCTCCCGATCGACGAGGAAGCCGGTCTTCCCCTCGTCGACGATCGCATCCGGACCGCCGCTGCGTGTCGATACGACGGGCACTCCGCAAGCCATGGCTTCTATGAGCACCATGCCGAATCCCTCTTCGTCCGACGGCAGTGCGAATACCGCGGCGTTGCGGTAAAGCTCGATCAATGCCTCCCTCGATGGCCGCTGCACGTACTCCACGCGATCCCGCACAGCGAGCGACTCGGCGTTCCGCCAAAACGCTGACGTTGGCCCGGACGATCCCGCCAGGACCAAACGCGCGTTCACGGGCCCGAGCTGTGCGAAAGCGTTCAGGAGCACATCCACGCGCTTGCGAGGATCGTCGAGGCGGCCGACGCAAAGCACGTACGGATCGGCGAGATCGCGCGCCGGCAGCGGCGAAAACAATTTCGCATCGATCCCCGGCGGAGCGTAGCGCAAATCCAATTCGCGCCCCGCATTGGTGTTCCGCACGAAATCGAGCATCCAGGGGTTTTCGACCTGAACCGCCTCCGCTCTTCTTAAGCCTCGACGTTCGAGGCGGTCGGTTATCGGGGTCATTGCTTTTCGCCATCGACCTGCAAACCCCGAGGGCGCTGAGTCACGCGCGCGTCGCTCCACCCGTACGCGAGTAGCAACTTGCACGGATACCGGTTTACCTATTCCGATCGCTGAGCACGCCCATGCTGCAGAGCCGCAAACCACCTGAATGACAGCGCAGTCGCGCAACAATTCAGAGAGAGCCTTGCGTGGTAGATAGCGCTGAAATTCCAATTCACTGAACATGGCCCCAACGGCCACAAATGGTATCCCTTCCCATTCTCCCTCTCCGCAGCGCACTCCCAAAAACCATGTACCAGGCGCACTAAGACGGACGCTAAACTTATCCATGCTCGCGGAAGCCAGAGAAATCACTCGAGGAACGATTTCGGCGCGACACGCTGCTTCGAACAAAAAACGCGCAACTTCTGGGACGCCCCCGCCGTCGGTAAGCGCCGGCACGATGATGCCAATCTTCACTTTAGGCATTCACTGTTTTCATACCAGTTAGTACTTAAGACACAGATTGTTTCAAAGCATTTAATCATGCCCTTTGTCTCCCAACAGCCCAGCCACGAACTCTATAATCTGCTTCGAGCGGGATTGAATGGAATACATTGGAACTGCCCGTTGCTGAGCAGCAAGCGCCATTCCACGGCGCTCGGATTCGCGCGGCAGATAATGTCGAACTAAAGACGCTAGCTCGGTCACGTTGCTCCACATCGGCACTTCGGTTGCCTCATCATAAACGCTCGCAAGATATTCCGAACGTCGGTGTAACATGAAACAACCAGCGGCGGCTAGTTGGTAAGTGCGGTTCGTGTCAACATCACCTGGCTGATGTACGCCACCTACAAGATTCTCAACATGAAGCGGCGCAATAACAATTTTGCCTCGGCGTGCAAATTCTGTGTAGGCGCGCCCATGTATTGCCCCAGGAAATTGCCAATGCTCCGGAAACTCCGAACGGTGTTGATGCCAGCCGTGTCCAGCTATCGCAACACGATATTCACCATGGTCCCCCAATGAAGCCGCGAGGTCCCGTAAAGTTCTTCCATACTGTTCGCGCCAAGTCGCTACCATCGTGATGTCAAGGTCTTGCTCTTGTGGTAGCTCCTTCCAATAGTGAACTTTTGGCTCAAACCCGTGCGGTACAAAAACACAGCGATTGTTGTACCCGTATATGCTCGACCAATTAGTTGGATGGTACGGCTTGGTTGAAATAACAAGATCGTATTCTCCCACCGCTCTCTTAAGTGCTTGTCCATGCGCATGAGGTGAACAATCCGGAAAAACGTTTACTGTAACGACACCCCGCTGACGCGCAAGCGCTATCGTGTCCGCTCCGATGGCACTTCCCTTGTACGCCATAAGCACTTCGCTCGAGGCGCTTTCCAGAGTTCTCAAAATTTCGACCTGCAGCTCACGACGCTGAAGTGGCCTGAGCAGCTTGTAAATGGCACGCATCGCGAAGGTGCTGGCTCTAGGTACATAGTGATCTTCCCCGATGTCTTCGATTTCAACGCCCGGAAGCTCAGATAGAGCGTCGCGTAGGGACCTTGCAGACGATCCATTCCAGGTCTCCCCTACGAAAAGTATCTTCACGCCCCCCCCCACCTTTGAACTTTCGGTTTAATTCGCGTGGAACCTAGCAGGTACACACCAAAAATAGGGTATAAAATAAATACAAATGTACCCGCATAATCTGCAACAAAATCGCCGTCGATTCGAAAGGCGATGTACATGCCGAGCAACCTAAATGGCAACAGTGCGAGAGCGTCATGACGATCGATGCCGCGCGATACAGCTGAAGAGAGCGCGATCACCCAACCGCACAGAGCACTAGCCAAAATCAGTCCAAAGATGCCTCCCGCATAGTAGCCGCTTGCGAAGATGCCCTGACCGGTGGAGGAGCGATCGTTACCATTGAGCTTCACATTGAATTCGCGGCCTGTCTTGGTCATCTCCGGCTTACCTGGCGCCAAGAATCTAGGCACGAACACCCATGGCAACAATCGAAACTGGTCGCCTCCTTGACCTTCGTCCCACAGATCAATCGCTGCCGCTTGGGGCGGAACATAACAAAGACGTGCCCATGCCCCGTATTCCTCATCCTCGCCTAGCTTCCGTGTCTCACTCCATCCCTCTTTGATGATCTGCAGTCGTTCCGAAAACGAAACTTCGTCACGATCGCCTGTGGTTTGTCGCCCGTAATTCACGAGGTTCCCAATCAATAAGTACGTGGTCACCAGTCCGATCAACGCCACTGGTAAAACCTTACGCACGCCGAACCGAGATGCTGCGCCGATCGTAATAGCGGCAAGAGGCAACAGCACCTCTGTCTTGTTAAAAAGCAAAAGACCAGAGGAGGAGAGGAACAGCCCGAGCAAAACAGCGATGGGGCGCAGGAGTTCTTCGCGCTTGCCGCGATAAGCAATAGCTAGCACAATCGCCACAAGTGAAAAACGGCCGGACGCGCTAACGATGCCTGCAACTAGTTCCTCGTTCTCTCGAAATTCCAACTCATGAAGGAACAAATAAACTGAAGCCAGAGTACCGAGGGCTAGAAAAAGGATCACTATAAGATGCTGCGGTATCTTGCTCACGTGAACAGCAGCAATTGATGAAATGCGTTCGATCCACCGCCCGTGTGCAATTGCCGCAACAATAACGCTGATACCGAAGCCGAGTCCGTTTGCCGCATCCGCCCGCAGGGCTTCCGGCGCACCGATCGGATAATAAGAAAGTGATTGCTCCGCCTGGATTTCCGGCCCGATCGCCAACAGCAATGCTCCGAACAGGAAGTACGCCATGAACGATGCGAGGAACATAATGCGGTGATCGTTCATGATCAGCGCGAAGCTGGCCCGGAAGATGCGTGCGAGCATCGGCAGGCCGATGGCGAGTCCGACCACGCACCAGACACCGTGGATCCACCACTCTTCGGGCTGCGCGCTCTGTGAGGCGATCCAGGCGAGTCCGCCGAGCATGAGATAGGCGACGCCGAGCAGTGCCCAGCGCTGACTCGCGATTCCGCGATCGGCCGGCGAAACGGCGACGGTGGCGTGCGCGAGCGTCACGCCGATGCTCCTTTGTCGGCGTGGATGCGCGCGCTGAGGCCGAGCCGACCGATTACTTGCAGCGCCCAGGCGAGCGGTCCGCGTCCGTCATCGTCGCGCACGCCAATAACGAGAATGACGACAGCTGCCACAAGCGCTGCGACGCGCGCGGCCCACGGAGCTTCGGGCCAGAACCATAGCGCCGTTTCGAGCGTTCCAAGCAGCAATACGACAATGCCGAGGTTGCGCCAGGGAATCGCACGCATGCCCCACACACGCACCGAGATCGCGAGCGACATCGCGCCCATCAGCAGCATCGTCGCCGCACGGCTCAGCGCTGCGCCGGCAATGCCGGATGCGGGTACGAGCCACGCGGAGAGCAGGTACAGGACGGCCAAACCCAACAATGTGGAATCACGGTTGAAGCGTGCGTCGGTCCGCAATTGCAGCAGGAAATTGTGCGACGACCACGCCAGCGCAGGCAGTCCCAGCGCGAGCATCGCAAGCGCCTGCGTGCCGCCGCCGAACGCCGAGCCGAAGCCGAGGCGTAGCATGCCAGCGCCGAGCACGATCAGCACCGCGGCCGCGCCGGTCGCGAGCACGAGCTGCATGTCCATGACGCGGCGTGCGGTGCGCAATGCTTCGTCGATGCGCTGCTCGCCCCACAACCGTGTGAGGTGCGGCGCAATGCCTGCAACCGAAAGCATGACGCCCTGCACGGCACCGCCGAACAGCGCCGTCGCTGCCGCGTATTGCGCGACACCGGCATCGCCGAGCAAGGCTTTGACATACGGCCACTCGCCTCGCGACCACACGAGCGACCACAACATCGACGTGAACCACATGTTCATCGCATATCGCGCTATGCTGCGCCAGTCGATTTCCACCGCTTCGCCGCGTTCGGCCGATACGGCCGGAAAGAACGCACGAGCGCTGACCGCCAACCCGGCCATGTTCGCAATGGCGAGCACGGCGAACGCCCCCGCGGTTCCGAGCAACGGGGAAGGCAGCAACAGCGCTCCGGCCAGCATCGCGGCTCCGGCGATGCCGTTACCGTACAGCACGAGATCGAAACGCTGCATGCCCATCAGGCTCGCGGTGCGCATCGCCCAGAGCCCGCTCGCCGCTGCCCAAGCGGCCAGGAACAGATGCTCCGTTGCGGCCGCCTGTGGTCTGAGCGAGACGTTGCCGATTGCCGTCGCCGCTCCGGCCAAGGCGGGCAAGCCCAGCGCGAACGGCCGCCAGCGACTGACGAGCGCACGCAATGCCTCGGGCCGGTTACCGAATTCGGCGAAATAACGGCTCGCAACGGCCGTGGCACCGAACGAGCAAAAGAGAAAAACGATGTCGACGAGCCATTGCGCGAACGCGACCTGGCCGAACGCGTCGAGCGACAATCGTCGCGACAGGATCGCCATCAATGCAAACCGCGAGATCGTCAGCACGATCGCAGACGTCGCAGCCAGCATGGATTGACGGATCAGTGCCACCGTTCCCGCTCCGGACGGCTTCGCGCGCGAGCCGTCGCTGCCGATTCTACCAGCGCAGGATATTGCACTTGTCGAACCATCCCGTCGTGCCGAGCGCCTCGATGGGCGATCCTCTACGCACGAGCACATAGTTGCCTTCGAAGAACCGGTCGAGCTCGAAGTGCCAGCCGTCGAAGAGCAGCAAGCCTGCCCCGCTCAACCGACCGAGCCGATACGGTGTACCTTCGATTAACTCGAAGACGCTGCGCAACGACGTAGCCGTGAACAGCCAGCGCCAGTTGTACTCGAACTGCACGAGGTCGAACACGCCGTTCCCGAGACTCGCGCGCGCGCCGCGCAGCACGAGCGCGTCGTAGCCCTCCGTATCGATTTTTGCGAACGCGATGCGTGCAAGTCCGCGCTCGCCGAGAAACCCATCCAGCGTCGTGACGGATACGGTTTCCGCCTGCGGTCCCGAACTGCGATGCAACGAATTGGTGCCGGCTCCCGCTCCCGTCGAGAACATCGTGGCAGTGCCGGATTCCGCCGAGAGCGCCGTCGGCACGATCTCTACACGGCGTTCCGCTGCGAAACGTTCGTCGAGAAGCTGCCGCGTGCCCGAACACGGCTCGAAATCGATCACGCGCAGTGGCTTCCCGGCCGTCGACGCGGCCTCCAGCACGTACCTGGTCCATTCACCTCGATTCGCGCCGATGTCGAGAAAGACGGCGCCGTCGTCGACGAGCGGCACCGCCTTGTCCACGAGCCAGTATTCGCCGTTCGCCGAGGGGTTGTTGGCGGTCTCGCCGCGTCCCCACGCGTAGAGCTTGCGGCCGAGACGGTAGGCCAGCCGCCGCATCATGTAAGAAGCGTCTCCCGATTCGTCCGTCGCAATGCCTGCTCCAATCCGATGTAGCATTGCTCGTAACTCCAATCGTCAATAATTCGCAAACTGTGTCTGCCCATTTCCCGACGTTTCACATCGTCCCTAATAAGCTGCCGCAACGCACTCGTGAGTGAAGCGGCACTATCAACAGTAATAACGATTCCATTTTTTTCCGTCACTAAGTCGACAACACACCCAGCAAGATTGGATACAATCACAGGCAATCCGGCACACATCGCTTCGTTCACAACCAAACCCCAAGCCTCATTGTCAGTGGGCAACACGAATACGTCCGCCAACGAGAATACTCCTGGCAAGTCGCTCTGGTTCACAAACCCGGCAAACACCACTCCATCGGAACCACAAGTTTTGGCGAGTTCTCTCAACTCGCGCTCCATTTGGCCAGAACCAAGAAGAAGAGCAGTGCAGTTCGCCCCTTCGGCGTTTAGGCTGGCAATTGCCTGAAGTACAAGCTCAGGATGCTTGCCGGGCACCAATTTAGAAGCGAAAAGCACGACGAACCTACCCTTCTTAACTCCGTACTTTTCACGAATGTCTGTTTTTTTCTCTTCAGAAAGTTGGCTTTGCTTCTTGAAGCGATCATTGTCAACAGCGAAAGGAACGTGAAAGATTCGCTCTTCAGGCACGCCAAGGTGTTTATAGTACCTCCTATTCTCGGTCCCAATTGCCAGAAACCCATCAACCAACTTATATGCATATTTCAGGACACGGTCTCGAATCCATTTTCTCCACCCCACTTTTTTTAGAAGTAGATGCGTATCGGTTTTGACAAAAACTGGCACTTGATAGAATTTAGCAGCGAGAAAAGCGACAACGTTCACGGCATATTGATGGCCGTGCAGTATAATCGCATCGAACTTTCCGACTGCAACCTCTCGCCAAACTTCCGGACATATTAAAGAAAAGAAACCTGCGGGTACGCGATGTCGTGCTTTGGCTCCTAAGAATACGGAAGTGTAGCCTTGCAACAGATCGATATCCCACTTAACCTCGCGGCCGAAACCCGGATCGACGGCTCCACGCATACTGTAGTCGCTGCAGTAGAGAGCCACGATTTCAATATTTTTTTTGTTCAAAAACGAATAAAGCGGAGCAAAATACTGAATCGGATGGGAATTGAGAATTGCGACACGATAAACTTTATCTTTCTGCTCTCGCTCTGACGTTGACTTTTTGTGATGTATGTTGCGCATCTGGATGGAGCACTTGTTGTCTCTGCCCTCAATACCTTAATCACTCAACATTAACGCTTTCAATGGATAACGGTCTTCCTCTTTAGTCAAGATCCCGTCGAAATACTCGATCGTCCTCCGCATACCTTCGCGCAGAGCCGTCTTGGGCTCCCAGCCGAGCGCTTTGCGCGCGAGCGCGATGTCGGGCCGGCGTTGCATGGGGTCGTCTTCGGGCAGCGGCACGTAGCGGAGCGGCGATTTCGAGCCGGTGATCTCGAGCACGAGATCGGCGAGCTCGCGTATCGTGAATTCGCCGGGATTGCCGATGTTCACGGGGCCGGTGAATCCCGCGTCGGTGGCCATGAGTGCGACGAGGCCTTCGATGAGATCGTCGACGTAGCAGAACGAACGCGTTTGGCGGCCTTCGCCGCAGATCGTGATCGGTTCGCCCTTGAGCGCCTGCACGATGAAATTGGACACCACGCGGCCGTCGTTGGGGTGCATGCGCGGTCCGTAGGTGTTGAAGATGCGCGCGACTTTGATGTCGAGTTTGTGCTGACGGTGATAATCGAAGAACAGCGTTTCGGCGCAGCGTTTGCCTTCGTCGTAGCACGAGCGGCGGCCGATCGGATTGACGTTGCCCCAGTACGCTTCGGTCTGCGGATGCACCGACGGATCCCCGTAGACCTCGCTCGTCGAGGCTTGCAGGATGCGGCAATGCAAGCGCTTGGCGAGGCCGAGCATGTTGATCGCGCCGTGCACCGACGTTTTCGTGGTCTGCACGGGATCGTATTGATAGTGGATCGGCGAGGCCGGACAGGCGAGATTGTAGATTTCGTCGACTTCGACGTAGATCGGGAATGTGATGTCGTGGCGCAGGAACTCGAAGCGCGGGTGGCTGTGCAGGTGATCGATGTTGCGCTTCGTTCCCGTGAACAGATTGTCCGCGCACAGCACTTCATGCCCCATCGCAAGCAGGCGATCGATCAGATGCGAGCCCAGGAACCCTGCCCCGCCCGTGACCAGCACGCGTTTGCGATCTTCGTAGTGCCGCATCGGTTCCCCAATCGTTCAGTGCGATCTTGCCGGCGTGCGCGAACGCTTGCCATCGCCCGCCGAGCGGCTGCCGTTGCCCACGAGCACCGCGCAGAGCAGCGCGAACATCGACAGTACCGCCTCCGTGCGCAGACTGTAGTCCACGGTCTCATGCAACAGCACGAGCGCAATCGAAATGGATGCCGCACGACGCGCGGCGACGAACGCGGGCGGCGCGTCGCTTCGCTGCCAGGCGCGCAGCGCGGCGGCTGCGAACCAGGCGAGGAACGCGAGCGCGAGCGCCGCGGCGGGCCAGCCGGCTTCGAGCCACAGTTCCGCCCAATCGTCGTGCGCGTGGTTCGCGAAGGCCGGCAGCATGACGGCCGGCGTCTCGAAACTTTGATACGCGTGCACGAACGTGCCGAAACCGGAACCCCATGCGCCGAAATGGCGCGCGGCTTCGAGCGTCGTGGCGAGCAGCGTCCAGCGCGCGTCGTCGGCGGGGTCGTTCTCGAGCCGCTCGAGCACACCATAAAGGCCGTACTGCACGGCGAGCAGGATGCCGACGATGGCCGTGATCGCAACGATGCGGCGCACGCGGCTCGGCGCGGCGGCGCGGCGCACGATCGTGGCGACGACGAGGAGGCTCGCGGCCAGACCGACCATGCCGAGCACGATGCCGGCGCGCGAGCGCGACAGCACGAGGCCGAGTATCACGAGGATCACGACGAGTGCGTAGCCGACCAGGCGCAGCCGCGGCAGCTCGTATCCGGCTCGCCATTCGGCAAGACCCGCACCGAAAGCCCCGACGGCGAGCGGCAGCAGCATGTAGAGCATCGCCGCGTAGTGGTTGCGGTTGGCGAAGAAGCCGACGGCTTCGGTCGGATTCGTGACCGCGTAGAAACGCAACGGGCTTTCCGGCCCCGCGGCGACTTGCGCCAGCCCGAGCACGATGCTCGCGCCGGCGAGCAGCACCGCGAGCAGCAGGAGTTCGAGCCGATCCTGCATGCGCACGCCGATTGCCGCAATGTATACCGCGGCCGGCGGCAGCAGCGTCCACAACATGCGTTCGGTGGCGTAGCGGTCGAGCGAGAGGCTGTGCGTCGCGGCGACGCCGGCCTGTGCCATTTCCCGAGCGAGTTCGCCGCGTGCCCCGAGCGCGAGCCACCACGATTCCGGCAACGGCAGGCATTGCACGACGAACAGCAGCGCAACCAAACCCAACCAAACCAGCCCGAAACGCGCGAGCACGGTCGGCGGCTGCTCGCGCAGGCGAGCGAACCCCATGCCGAGCACGGGCAACGCGGCGAGTTCGAGGATCATATCGCCGCGCAAACCCGCCGTCGTGCCGCCGCCGAAAACGACGGCGAGCACGAGCATGACGGCGCAAGCGTTGCGCAAGCTGTCTGCCTTGCGGCGCACGCGCGGCGCCGCGTGCGAGCGTTGCGCGTGCGCGGCGGCGTTCATACGCGGCTTTTCGGCTCCCCAAAAAACCGCGGGCCGCGCGTCGGCGGCCCGGGGAAGCGATGCGCGCACATCGTGCCGCGCCTCACGGGCTGATCGGCCTCGGATTGTTGTTGCTGCTCGCGTTGTGGACGAGGACGTAGCCGGCCGTCGCGCCTGCGATCACGAAGGCGGCGATCGGCGGGCCGCTCGACGCGCCGCCACCGGCCAAGCCGATCGCACCGGCACCTGCCGGTTCGGTATTGATCGGCGAGATGACGCCGCCGGCGCAGGTCGACACGCTCGGCACGGTGATCATCGTGCCGGGTTTCACGGAATACTTGCAGCCGTCGGAAAAGACGATCTCCGCGGCGCCGTCGCGCGGCACCATGAGGCGATCGCCGGACGCGAGATGATCGCCGACGCCGGCAGGCACGAACTGGCTGCCCTGGTTGATGAGCACCGAACCGTGCGCGGAGGAGATGCTCGCAATGTCGCTGCGGTCCTGCGCGAAGGCCGGAACCGAACACACTGCACAGACCATCATCACGCTGCTGATCAGTTTCATGGCGCCCCCTCCACGAAGCCTGCGGGGTGCCGCACTTCACGCGGCAACAGCGTGAATATACTGCTCGGCGGCCGCCGCGGCAACTGGAAAAACTTAAGGATTTCGTGGAGTAGCACCCAATTTCGCGACATGATCTGAGCGATCGATGCGCAAGGCCGTGAAATCGATCGTACCGTCGACATGCTGCTCAGCCGGGATGCGTGCGGCCAGCCTGAGGCCGAGCCACTGCGCTTCGCAACCGGTCGCCGGAACGGTCACGTCGAAGGCGAAGTCCTGCCAGCCGTTCGTGTGCGTGATGCGCTCGCTCTCGCCCAAGCGCTGCCCGTCGCCGCCGGCGCAGACGACGTACCACTGCATGCCGCGCTCGGTACGCAGATCCGGCGCGCGCACGCGGCCTTGTGCGCGATACGCACCCGGCGCGAGCACGAGCAGCTCGTGCACGTGGTCGAACGGCACGCGGCGGTCGTCGAAGGCGATGTGCAGGTAGCTCTCGCCCGGGGTTCCGCGCCGCGAAATATCCGCTCCTGGGACATAGCCGAAACGCCAGCCGAAGCCGCCGTTCTGCGCCGGCCATTCGAAGCTGCCGTCGTAGACGTTACCGATGCGCGTGCGCCGCTCGGGCGCCAAGCTTTCGACCCACAGCGGAAACGCCTCACCCCAGCGGCCGGCGGCGAGCAGTCGTTCGAGCCATTGCGTGCGCTCGCTCGTATCGAGTGGCTTCGCGCTGCGATCGAGCGCCTCGACGAGCTTGGACGCGCCGTCGATCGGCGCTTTGGATGCGCAGAGCGCCGACCAGAATGCCGCTCGCCATGCAGGCGCCGTAGCAAGCGTGCGCGCCAGCGTGTCGACACCGTGCGGGTCGTCCAGCAAAGCGATGAGCGCAGGGAAGAAGCTCTTGCCGACCTCGGGATCGGCGCGCAGCATCGCGTCGATCTCGGCGAGCGCATCGTCGATACGGCCGCCGACGAGCGCGTCGCGCATGCGCCAATCGCGGATCGTCGCATCGCGCGGCGCGCGGTGCACGGCGATCTGCATGAGGGCTTCGGCCGATGGCAGGTCTCCGCGTGCTTGCGCGAGGCGCGCGAGTTCGGCATAGCCGCGGCCGTCGAGCGGATCGGCGGCGACGGCACGGTGCGCGAGTTCGTCTGCTGCCGCCTCGTTGCCGATAGCGCGCTGCGTCGCCGCGTTGCGCACGAGCGCTTCCGGCTGAGCGCTCCGCCAGCCGAGCGCACGCGAGGGCGTGTCGTGCGCGGATTGATCGGCCATGCCGGTCGTGAACACGCGCGCGCCGACGAGCAGCAGCGCGCCGGCGATGACCCAGGCGAGAGAATCGCGTGCGCCGCTCACGTGTTGTCGGTGCGCTCGTGGGTCATGCGCACGATGCGCGCCTGTCCTGCTTCCATTTTGAGCTCGACGCGAATGGTTCCCGCTGCGACGCGCGGCGGATTGCCCTCGCGCGCGATGATGACGGTTTCGTACTGGCCGAGCCCGACCGCGACGTCGCGATTCACGAACCAGCCGACGTTGTGCAGCACGAGCGAGCGTTCGCGGCTGTGCGCGAAGAGTTCGCGATACTGGTCGGCGAGCGCGGCACGCGATTCGCCGATCGGATTGGCCGCGAACAAGGCCATGAGCTCGTCGAGGTCGCCGCGCCCGTAGGCCGACTGCATGCGCGCGAGCGTGCTTTCGGCTTGCGCCGCCGTCGGTGCCAGCGGTTCGGCCGATGCGCGCGCAACGGGCGCGGGTTCGCTGCGCGTCTCGGGATGCTCGGTCGCGACCGTGGCGTGAACCGTCGGAGGCGCTGGTGGCGTCGCGGGCTTTTCCTGCACCGGCACCGACACCGCGGCTGATACATTGGGTCGTAGGCCGTTGTCCGTTGTACGTACTACGCTTGCCGTGATCTTCGATTCCGCTGGCGCTGCTGTTTCGGCTGCGACGGAGGCCGGGGGCTCGGCTTTCGGCACGTCGGCATTTTCGGCAGCCTTGGTGTTCGCGGCGGTGAGCGTTTCCGGCGCCGCTTCCTCCGGCTTGGGCGTTGGCGGGAGTGCGGCTCTTGGCGCGATCGGCGTCAGGATCGTGCTCGTCTCGGCAGCCTCGTGCGCCGGGCCCTGCGCACCTTCGGCAGCGACGTCCTCGCCGTGTTCGGCGTCGCCTTCGTTGTGGTAGTGCACGTACAGCAAGCCGCCGACGAGCAGCGCGGCCATCAGACTCAGGCTGCCGAGCACGATCTGCGGCAGCCGCCGGACGAAACGGCCGGACAAGCGCGAGCCGCCGAACGCGAGCGCGTCGCGCCCGTCGTCGAAGCCGAGGTGCGACCACGGCGGCGCCGGCGCGGGCAGCGGCGATCGCGCTTCGAGGAATTGATCGTAGGCGCGGCGCCGGTCGGCCGTGCGCAAGTCGTTCCAGGCGCGGTTCACGCGCTCCGCGAAGACGCTGAGCTCCGCGCCGCGGTCCTGGTCAGGATGCAGCCAATGGATGAGCCAGCGGTGGTGCTCCTTGACCTGCCGCTGCGGCGCATCGCGATTCACGCCCAGCGTGCGGTAGCTGTCGGCGCCTTCGCAAAACAAAGCCTGCTGCAAATAAACAGCGGCGGCTTCGCGCAAATCCACACGCGAGAGCCCGGTGACTGCGATGCCCTCATCGGCGGCGACCTCGTCGCCCGAGGCGATGCGGATCACGTCGAGCACGTCGGGCGGCAGCGCGCGCGTCTGGATGCGAATGCCGAGTCGCGGTGCTCGATACAAGGCCATGGCCATTTCGAGCGCGTCAGCCATCGAGCGCTCCTCAGCGTCGCGCGAGACGGCGCGACAGCGGGCGGCGTTGCGTCGGCCGCGCTTGTTGCGGCGGCAGCGCGTTGCCGCCGTAGCCGTAGCCATAGCCGTACCCGTAGCCATAGCCGTAACCCGCGACGCGCGACTGATATTTCGTCACGACTGCGCCGAGGATGCGTGCGCGGCCGGATTGCAGACGCCGCAGCATGCCGGCGAGGTAACCGCGACGCGTCGACGCTTCGACGACGACCAGCGTGCCGCGTGCGATGCTGCCGAGCAGTACCGCGTCGGCCAGCCCCATGACCGGCGGTCCGTCGATGATGACCTGGTCGAAGTGCTCGGCGACAAGCGAGAGCAGGCTCAGCATCTTCGATCCGGCGAGCAATTCCACCGGGCTCGGCGGCAGCGGTCCGGTGCATAGGCAGGTGAGCCGTTTCGTCTTCGTCGCACGCAGTGCGGCGAGCGGGCGCATGCCGCCGGCGAGATAGTTCGTGAGGCCGACACTGTTGTCGAGCCCGAACAGCCGATGCAGCACGGGATTGCGCAGATCCGCATCGATGATCAGCACGCGCTTGCCGAGCCGCGCGAAATGGAAACCGAGCGCGGCGACCGTCGTGCTCTTGCCTTCGCCCGGCGACGAACTCGTCACGAGCAGCGTGCGCGGCACGCCTTGATCGGTCGAGAACTGGAGCGCCGTGCGCACCGATCGGTAGGCTTCGGCGATCGCCGAGCGCGGGTCCTCGAGGCTCGACAACGGCGTCGATTTGACCGCCTTCGGCACGACGCCGAGCAGCGAGAGTCCGAACATGCGTTCGATGTCCTCGGGCGCCTTGAGCGTGTCGTCGAGGTGCTCGAACAAAAGGGCGAGCAGCACGCCGCCCACGAGGCCGAGTAGCGCCGCCACCATGAGATTGAACGACAGGCTCGGCGAATAGCGCGAGTTCGGCGGCACTGCGCGATCGACGACCGAGATGTTGTTCGTGCCCACGCCGCCTGCTACGCCGATTTCCTTGTAGCGCTGCAAAAGCCCTTCGTAGAGCTGGCGGTTCGTGTCGACGTCGCGCTGCAGGATGTTGTACTTGATGCTGCGGTTCTGCAAATCGAGCACCTTGGCCTGCAGGTTCGACACTTGCGTCTGCAGCATCGATTCCTTGCTCACGGCGGCGTCGTAGGCGGATTTCACCGACCCTTTGATGCGCCCCATTTCGGCCTGGATCTCCTGGTCGATCTCGGCGATCTGCCGGCTCAGGCTCTGCATGCTCGGGAAGTCGGGCTTGAGGATTTGCAGGTTCTGCTGATAGCTGACCTGCAACTCCGCGCGTTTCTCCTTGAGCGACGCGATGACGGGGCTTTGCAGCACTTCGGGCAAGGTGTCGGCCGCGGCGCCGCGCGTCTGCGCATATTTCGCTTCCGCGTCGGCGCGCTCCTTGTGCGCGTCGGCGAGCGCCGCACCGATCGCCTCGAGCTGCTGCGCGGTCGGGCTCTGCTTGTTCTCGAGATTGACGATCTGTTCCTGCTCGGCGAAGTTCGTGAGCTCGCGTTCGGAATCCTCGAGCTTCACTTTGAGCTGTTGCAGGCGGTCCTGCAGGAATTGGCTCGCGTACGCCGTGGCGTCCACGCGCCGCTCGAGATTGCTCGCGATGAAGGCCTGCGCCACCGCGTTCGAGACCTGCGCCGAAAATGCCGGATCGCGGCTGTCGAAGCCGATGCGTACGAGGCGCGAATTGCGCACGGGCTCGATCGTGAGATTGCCGAGGAACGTGCGCACGAGCGCAGCGTCGCGGTCGGAATCCGAAGTTTCGCGTGATCCGCCGCCGCCGCGAAGCATGTCCCAGAGCCGGCCGAGCGGAGATTTTTCGCGCAGCTTCGCGAAGTTCGCGTCGCCCGCGAGATTGAGCTGATCGATGACGCGCTTGGCCAGCGTGCGGCTCTTCAGAAGCTCGTACTGCGTCTGGTAGAAATCCTTGTCCGAGACCGATTCCACGGGCATGAGCCCCTGCACCTGCACGACCTGGATCGTGTCGCGCTCGATCTGCAACGTGGTGCTCGCGCGGAAGATCGACGGCGTCAGCAGCGTCGTGACGAGCACGATGGCGACGACGATGCCGAGCACGCCGAGCACGGTCCAGCGGCGCTTGACGATGATGTGCCAGTATTCGAGCAGGTCGATGCCGCCGTCTGACGCCTCCTGCGGCGTAGGAACGGGCTGCACGACGAGCGCCTGGGCGGGACGCGAACCTGGCATCGGCTGCGGCTGCATCGGTCCGCCCGCGAGCGCGGGGACGGGAATGTGGTGAGGATCGCCCATGGTCGCCTCCCGGCCTAGGCCGAGCCCTCCGTCGCCGCAAGCGTGAGTGTCATGGTGGCGCTCATCGCATCAATGGATCGGCTGGAAACCCACGAGGCCGCGTATCGTGTCGGTGACGTCCTTGATGAACGAACGGCTGCCGGACCGGTCGACGACGACGATGTCGTCGCCGTAGACGAGCGGATCCTCCATCTTGCCGTGCTCGATTTTTTCGATGTCGAAGATCGCGGCCATCTTCTTGCCGTCGACCATGCGGAAGATCACGACGCTCGACGGATCGGCAAGCGAATCCAAGCCCTTCGCCATGGCGATCGTCTGCAAGAGCGTCGTGCGCCCCGTCAAAGGATAGATGCCGGCGCTCGTGACCGAGCCTTCGACCGTGACGCGCTGGCTCGTGAATTCCTTGACGAACACGGTGACTTGCGGGTTCTGCACGTAATCCTTGCCGAGCGCTACGGCGATTTCGTGCTCGAGCTCGGAGACGGTTCTGCCGCCTGCGTGCACGGTGCCGATGAGCGGCAGGCCGATCATGCCGAGCGAGTTGACGCGCACGGTGCGCGAAAGCGCGTCGACGCCGAACACGGAGATGTCGAGCAGATCGTTCGGACCGATGCGATAGTCGGAGACCGCCTCGTAAGCGCCGCTCGGCGCGATGCTGTCCGGCGGGCGCATCGCCCCCTGCTTCGTCGGCGTCACCTCATGCGGGATGCCCGTGGCCGGCGGATTCGACGAACAGCCGACCAGAAAAAGCACCACGACCGCGCCCCGGAGGACGTTTCCTGGAATCGAAAGCAGTGCTTTCAGAATCCTCACAGAAACCTCACGAAAGTGCCCTATCCCCTTCTGCGCCATCGGAAAAGACTGCGCGGCCTGGCCGGGAGGCATTCTGGCATAGGGACGTTCGCAGGAGCAACGTCGTCGAGGATCGCACGCGGCCGGTCGACCACGAGGCGGCGCGCTTCTTCCGCTCCGACGCGCTCGGCCGCCGCTGCCATGCCCTCGGCCAGGAGCGGCGGGCGCTCGTCGACGCCGTGCGAATCCGTCGCCAGCACGTGCACGAGACCTTCGTCGAGCATGCGCTCGGACCAGTAGCGCGGCCGGCTGCCGAAGCGGCCGGTCAGGCTTCCCGAGGTGAGCTGCATCCATGCGCCCTGGTGGGCGAGCCGTCCGAAGATCTCGTAATGCGATTCGATCCAGGTCAGGCGCTCTGGATGAGTGATCACCGGAACGTAGCCGGCGGCGAGCACCTGGAACACCATCTCCTCGAAACGCGGCGGCGCCACGTGATGCGGCGGTTCGAGCAGGAAATACCGCGTGTTGTTCAAGGTCGGCGTGTGGCCGCTCTTCAGGTTGTCGACGAGCGCAGGGGTCAGGTGCACGTCCGCGCCGATGACGAGTCGCAGGGCGATGCCGGCCTTGCGCAGCGCGATGGCGAAATGGGCAAGCGCGGCGCTGATCGTCGCGCGCGTGTTCTCGTAGAGCCCCGGATAGATGTGCGGCGTGCACGCCGTCACGGCGATGCCGTCGGCCACGGCAGTGCGCGCCATGGCAAGCGCGATATCGAGATCGGTCGCGCCATCGTCGATGGCGGGGAGCATATGGCAATGCAAATCGATCATGCGCGCCCCTCCCGCGCAGCGTATGGCATTAGAGCCCAGCCGCCGCGCGGGATCAAGCATCGCGCGCGTTCGGCCGACCGGCGGCATGGAGCTTCCGGTTCGGCCCGCTTGCGCGGATATCGACACTCATGTCGAAATGCCTCGCGGTCGCGCGTCATCGTACCGAGCGGCATGACGCTCGAACTCAACGAGGACACCATGAACTACACGCTATTGATCTACGAAAACGCAGAGGCGTTTGCGCTGCGCGGTCATCCCGACGTCGAGAAGCGCCGCGCCTACTGGGCCGCCTGGCCGCCGTACGCTCAGGCTTTGCGCGAGGCCGGCGTATTCGTCGCCGGAGCCGGGCTCGAACCGCCCGACACCGCGACGACGTTCCGCGACCCGCATCGCCGGGTGCAGGATGGCCCCTACGCCGACACCAAGGAACAGCTCGGCGGCTTCTTCGTCATCGACGTACCGGACCTCGACGCGGCGCTCGAATGGGCCGCGCGGGTTCCGGTCGCGGCGGGCAGCGTCGTCGAGATCCGCCCGAATCTCGTGCCGCCGAAAGCCGAAGCCGCGGCGTCGACGGCACGCGAGACCCTGGAGGCGCGGCCATGAAATTCTCGATCTTGTCCTACGAAAGCCCCGACAACTTCGCCGCACGCAGCGACGCACGCCGGGAAGCGCATTTCGGCGCAGTGTTCCGCTACATCGCCGAGCTCAAGAGCGCGGGCGTGTTCGCCGGCGGCGCCGGCCTCGAACTGCCGCACACGGCGACGACGCTGCGGCTGCGCAATGGCGAGCGCCTGGTTCAGGACGGACCGTACGCCGATACGAAGGAGCAGCTCGGCGGCCTGTTCATCATCGACGTGCCCGACGAAGCCACGGCCGTCGCCTGGGCGAAGCGCTGTCCGCACGAACCCGGGCGCGTCGTCGAGCTGCGCGCGCACATCCAAAGTCCGGGCTAAGCGGTGAGCGAGCAGGCGCCCTGGCGCGACACCGTCGAACGGGTCGCGCGCGATTCCTACGGTCGCCTGCTCGCCTATCTCGCTGCGCGTTCGCGCGATATCGCCGCCGCCGAGGACGCGCTAGCCGACGCGTTCCGCATCGCGCTCGAAACCTGGCCGAGCGAAGGCGTGCCGGACAAGCCCGACGCGTGGCTCATGACGGCTGCGCGCCGGCGTTTGATCGACCAGTCACGGCGTACGCAGGTGCGCCGCGCCGCCGAGCCCGCACTCGCGGCGGACGGCGAGACCGCCGCGATTCCTCTCGGCGACGTCGCGTTTCCCGACGAACGCCTGAAGCTCCTCTTCGTCTGCGCGCATCCGGCGGTCGACGTCGCAGCGCGCACACCGCTCATGCTGCAGACCGTGCTCGGCCTCGACGCCGCGCGCATCGCCTCGGCATTTCTCGTCAAGCCGGCCGCCATGGGGCAGCGCCTTTCGCGCGCGAAGTCGAAGATCCGCGACGCCGGAATCGCGTTCGAGCTGCCGGTCGCGAACGACCTGCCTGCGCGGCTCGGCGCGGTGCTCGAAGCGATTTACGCCGCGTACGGCAGCGGCTGGGACGATGTTTCGGGCGCCGATGCGAAGCGACGCGGGCTCGCGCTCGAAGCGATCGAGCTCGGCCGTGTACTTGCAGGCCTGCTGCCGAACGAGAGCGAAGTGCTGGCGCTGCTCGCGCTCATGCTGTTCTGCGAATCGCGGCGTCCGGCGCGACGCGGCCCGCGCGGCGAGTACGTGCCGCTCTCGGAGCAAGACGTCACGCAATGGTCGCGGGCCTTCATCGACGAAGCGCAGTCGCTGCTAGGGGCAGCTTCGCGCAGAGGGAAGCTCGGCCGATTCCAGCTCGAGGCCGCGATCCAGTCCGTGCATGCGCTGCGTGCAGAACGCGGTGCCGTCGATTGGGACGCGCTCTGCCTGCTCTACGACGCGCTGCTGCGCATTGCTCCCACGATCGGCGCCGCGGTGAGCCGCGTCGCCGCGATGGCCGAAGCGCACGGCCCGGCCGCCGCTTGGCAGGCTTTGGAAGCCCTTCCCGCAGCGGAAATGGATGGCTATCAACCGTATTGGGCGCTGCGCGCCAGCCTGCTTGCACGCCTGCAGCAGCGCAGCGAGGCGGCGAGCGCCTACGAACGCGCGATCGGCCTCTGCTCCGACGCGCCCATGCGCGAATTCCTCGTGCAACGGCTCGCTGCTCTCGATGCGAGTTGACCTCGCTTAGGTCCCGGCACCTTTCGGACCCGGACTTTTCCACTTGTGGACTTTTGCTTTCTGACGGGCTCGAGCGTGCAGCCGATCGGCAGGAACTTCGCACGCCCGTGCATGCACCAACCAATCAGGAAGACGACGTCCAAGGAGAACCACGCCATGGAACCGAAACTTGTGCTGCAGACGGCGACCGTATTGCTGGCCATCGCGGCCATCGGCGGCGCGACGATGGCCGTCATCCGCTTCAGCGGCAAACCGCACCCGCCGACCGCGCTCGCCATGTTGCACGGCTTCCTGGCCGCCGCCGCGGTGACGCTGCTGCTCTACGCGGCGTTCACCGTCGGCTTGCCGGCGATCGCCAATCTCGCGCTCCTGCTGTTCGTTATCGCCGCGCTCGGCGGCGTGGTGCTGAACCTCAATTACCATTGGAAACTACTGCCGCTGCCCAAGTGGCTGATCGTCGTGCATGCCGGCGTTGCGGTCGTCGGTTTCGTGCTGCTGCTGGTGGCGACATTCGGGACCAGCGGCACCTGAGGCGAACCTACGCATCGTTCGCGGATGCTTGCGCGATCTGCACCGCCTCTGAAAAATCGGCCGCGAACCGCAGAACGTCGCCGTCGGGCTTGACGCCCATGCGCGCGAGGATTTCGCGCGGCTGTTCGCGCAGACCCGACAACACGACGCGTGTCTCGTTGCGCCGGCACCGCTCGATCATCTGCGCGAGCGCTTTGACGCCGCTCACGTCGATGAGCGGCACCTGCCGCATGCGCAAGATGAACACGCGCGGCGACGACGGAAATTGATTGAGCACGTCGTCGAGGCGGTTCGCGACGGCGAAGAACAGCGGTCCCGAGATCTGGAACGCTTCGACGCCAGGCGGAAGCTGCGCGCGCTGATCGGCGGCCGGTGCGCGATCGAAATCGTCGACCTCGGACTCGACGAGCTCGACCTGGGAGCCCATGGCGACCACGCCGCTCATGTTGTGCATGAACAGGAACGAAGAGAGCACGACGCCGACTTCGATCGCGACGGTAAGATCGAACACGACGGTCAACACGAACGTGGCGAGCAACACCAGGCGATCGCCGAGCGGTCCTTGCATGAGATGGCGAAAGCTCTCGATTTCCGCCATGTTCCAGGCCACGATGACGAGCACCGCGGCCAGGACGGGTAGCGGTACGTATTGCATGAGCGGCGCGAGCAACAACATGAAGACGAGCAGGAAGACGGCGTGCAGCATGCCGGCGACGGGCGAGCGCGCACCCGAGCGGATATTCGTCGCCGTGCGTGCGATCGCGCCGGTCGCCGGCAAGCCGCCGAACAGCGCCGACGCCATATTGGCGACGCCTTGCGCCACGAGCTCGCAATTGGAGCGGTGACGTCCGCCGATCATGCCGTCGGCGACGACGGCCGAAAGCAGCGACTCCACGCCTGCGAGGAACGCGATCGTGAACGCGCTCGGGAACAGCTCGCGCGTGCGCTCGAACGGGATGTGCGGTATCGCGAATGTCGGCAACGTGGCGGGGATGCCGCCGAAGCGGGTGCCGATCGTGTCGACCGGCAGATGCAGCGCGGCGGCGGCGAACGCGGCCGCGAGCACCGCGATCAGGAACCCCGGCCACAGCGGTTTCCAGCGCCGCAGCAGCACGATCAGCACGAGGCTCAGCACGGCGAGCGCTACCGTCGCACCGTTGAACGTTCCGGCATGAGCGATGTACGTCGACCATCGCGCAAAGAAATCCGCGGGGACCTTGTCGATCCCGAGGCCGAAGAAATCCTTCACCTGACTCGAGAAGATGCTGACCGCGATACCCGCCGTGAAGCCGGTCACGACCGGCTGCGGGATGTATTTGAGCAAGGTGCCGAGACGGAGCAGTCCCGCCCCGACGAGCATGATGCCGGCGAGCAATGTGCAAAGGATGAGCCCGCCATAGCCGAACCGCTCGATCACGCCGAAGACGACCGGGATGAATGCCGCGGTCGGCCCACCGATCTGCACGCGCGAGCCGCCGAGCAGCGAGATCAGGAATCCCGCGACGATCGCCGTGTGCAGCCCTTTTTCCGGCCCCGTGCCCGAAGCGATCGCGAGCGCCATGGCGAGCGGCAGCGCCACGATCGATACCGTGAGGCCCGCCACGATGTCGCGTTGCAATTGTTGCGCGCCATAGCCGGAGCGCAACACCGTGACGAGCTTCGGAACGTACAAATGCCAGACTGCGTCGCGCATCGTGATCCTCGGGCCGGACACGGCCGCTCGGCGAGTGTAGGCGACGAACGCGCGCAATTCTTGATCCAGATCAAGGTCGAGCGACGCCGTATTGCTCAATCGTGATGAATTGGGTACAAGTCTGCACACCGCGGGCCTTCCAGGGTGCCGGGTCTAGCTGTCCAGTCGATCACCTGAAGGGGGTGTGCCGATGTTTCGTTCTCCTGCTGCGCGACCGCCTACGTTTTCGCCGAGCACGCCTGCCGTCCTCGCGATTGCGTAGATCAATTCCCTCGCCGTCGCCGCTTCGGCGCGTTTGCCTGGAAGCTCCCTGAAATGGACGGTCGTCGCCGCGCCATCTTTACGATTTGCTCGAACAACTACGTGCCGATGGCGAAGGTGCTGCTCGCGAGCGCGGCGCGTTTCCATCCCGAGGCATCGCTTTATCTTTGCCTCGCCGACCAGCCGCTCGACGAGACCGGTTTCTATCCTGCCGATTGCACGTTGATTCCGTGCGAGACGCTCGGCATTGCGGATTTCCGCAGCTTCGCGTTCCGCTACGACGTCCTCGAGTTCAACACCGCGCTCAAGCCGTTCATGTTCCGGGAACTCCTCGGGCGCGGCCATCGCGAAGCGGTCTATCTCGATCCGGACATCGAGCTGTACGCACCACTCGAGCAGCCGTTCGCAATGCTCGAGGAAGGCGCCTCCTTCGTGTTGACGCCGCACCTGACGGCGCCTGCGGAAGGCGCGGTCCGGCCCGACGATCTCGCGATCCTGCGCGCTGGCGCGTACAACCTGGGCTTTCTCGGTGTCGGCGCGGGCGAGGAAGCGGAGCGCATCCTGCACTGGTGGTCGCGTCGCGTGCGCTACGATTGCGTGAGCGAGCAGGAACGCGGTCTCTTCGTCGATCAGCGTTTCATGGATCTCGTGCCCGGCTTCGCGGCCGGCGCACGCGTGCTGCGCGACACCGCATACAACGTCGCCTATTGGAACCTGCGCCAGCGCACGCTCGCCGAAACCGACGGTGGCTGGTCGGTCGACGGCGAACCGCTGCGGTTCTTCCATTTCAGCGGCATCGACCCGCGCGACGTGTCGCGCTTGTCGCGCCACACCGAGGCGTTCCAGGAACCGGACATGTCGCCGGCCCTGCGCCTGCTCGTGCGGCGCTATGCCGAGCGCGCGCTCGCGTACGGCCACCGCAGCGTTCCGGCAGCGACCTACGCGTACGCGCGTTTCGCTTCTGGCGTGCCGATCCCGCCGGTCGTGCGCCGCATGTTCCGCGAGCGGCACGCGCTGTGGTCCGGCGATCCCTTCGAGACTTACGAAGAGTACCTGCGTCTGCCCTCGCCCCGGTATCCGGCCGCCGCGCACGTGCTGACGCGGCTCATGGACTATCTGCACGAGCGCGAACCGTACCTTCACACGACTTACGATCTGCAATCCGCGCGCGGCGTACAATTGTATACGGAATGGTTCGTGCGCCACGCACGGGCGCTCGGCATCGATCGCCGGCTCGTCGAACCCGTGGCCGTGCGCAGCGGCGCCAGGCGCGTGCGGACTCCCGCGAAGCGCGTGCCGCGAAAGCGCAGCGTCGGGGAACCGGACGTTTCGGTGATCGGCTACCTGCGCCTGGCGCTGGGGGTCGGCGAAGCGGGACGCCAGGTGTTGCGCACGTTGCGGCATGCAGGCCTCGAGGCGCGCGGTATTCCCATCGATTTCAACTCGAAGTCGCCGAGGGTGGCGAGCGAAGGCATCGAAGAACTGCTCGACAGCACGGCAAGCGGACCGGTCCAAGTGTTCAACGTCAATGCCGATCAGATGTCGAGCGTCATCGGCCATCTCGGCCCGGCGCTGCGCGACGGCGCCTACCGGACCATCATGCCGTTCTGGGAACTCGAGGCGTTTCCCGACCGCTGGTTCGCCGAATTCGACGCCGTCGACGAAGTCTGGGCGCCGACGCGCTACGTGCAGGCGATGCTGTCTCGCTATGTACCGAAGCCCGTGCTGCACATGCCGCTGCCGCTCGACGTGGGCGCGCCCGCGCCGTGTTCGCGGTCCGCACTCGGCCTGCCCGACAACGCGTTCCTGATCCTGTTCGCGTTCGACTTCCTTTCGTTTGCGGAGCGCAAGAATCCGCTCGCCCTCGTGCGTGCGTTTCAGCGCGCATTCAAACGCGAGCGGGAACGCGGCGAGGTCGCGCTCGTGCTCAAGACGCTCAACGCCGAGAAGAAGCCGGAGCGCAGCCGTCCGCTGCTCGACGCATTGCGCGACGAAGCAGGCATCTACTGCGTCGATCGCGCGCTCGACCGCACCGATATGCTAGGGCTTGTCGCGGCCTGCGATGCGGTGGCCTCCTTGCACCGCAGCGAAGGCTTCGGCCTGCTGCTCGCCGAAGCACTCGCGCTCGGCAAGCCCGTCGTGGCGACCGACTATTCGGCGACGACCGAGTTCCTGACGCATCAGACCGGATGGCCGGTCGACTACCGCCTCGTACCGGTCGCGGCGGGCGATTACCCGTTCCACGACGGGCAGCTCTGGGCCGAACCCGACGAGGAGCACGCTGCGTGGCAGTTGCGGCGAATGTTCCATGACCGTACGGAAGCCGCGCGGCGGGCCGCTGCGGGTCGCGCGTTCGTCGAACGCCAATTCGGCATGACCGCATGTGCGCGTCGCATGCGTCAGCGCCTCGCGGAGATCGAAGCGGCATGAGAGCATCGAGCAAAGCAACCATGACCCCGGCGACGAGCCCAGGCACGACCGCGCTGCGCGGCGAACCCGCTCGGCCCGAGCGCGAGGCAGCCGTTGCGAGCGATCGCAACGAGGCGCTCGCCGTGCAATTGTTGGCGCTGGAACGTGAAACGGCCTACCGGACGCAGCTCGAACAGGAGCTCGAAGATCTGCGTCAGGAAAACGCACGTCTTAGGCTTGTGGCGGAACAGCTTCAGGCGGACATGATCGCGCTCAACCGTGCGCTCGAGATCGCCGCAGCGCCGCCGCCGGATGTGCCGGCTCCCGCCGCCGACCCGCTCGCGCCATCGGTGGACTGGAGCGCCGCGCCCGATGACGTGTTGCGTCTGCGCGTGCACGCGCAGAACCTCACCGATCAGATCAAGGCGATTCATGCTTCGCTGTCGTGGCGCATCACGCGGCCTCTGCGCGCCCTCGTCGGCGCCCTGCGCAAGGGCAAGCGTTGACGGCGTAAGCGCTGTGACAGCGACGACATCGAGCGAATCGCACCTGCCCGGGCTCGCCGGGCGATGCCTTCTGTTCATGCACATCCCGAAGACAGGCGGCGTATCGATGACCGAGCTGCTGTCGCGGCATTTCGAACGCAGTGCGGTTCTCGGTCTCGGGCTCAACGATCTCGAAGTCACCACGCGCGACCTCCGGACGGTGGACCGGTACGAATTCGTGCACGGACACGTGCCGTACGCCGCCATGGACCATTTCCCGGATCGACCCTTCGCGTTCACGGTGCTGCGAGACCCGGTGCAGCGCGCGATTTCCGCATTCCGCCATCTCAAGCGCGATGCTTCGAGGATGCAGGAGCTCGCCGCAGCGGGAACGATTTCGCCCGTGCGCGGACGCGATTACGCAGCGGCCGGCGAGATGAATCTCGGCGAATTCCTGCGCTACGAACCGCTCGCCGCAGCGGAACATCTCGGCGATATGCAAGTCGAATTCCTCGCACGTCCGCATCTTGAACGCCGCTACCGCGCCGATGGACGCCACGACGTCGCAGTCTCGCCGCGCGATGTCGACCTCGCGATCGAGCGCCTGCGCGGCCTCGACGCATTCGGAATCACGGAACGCCTGCAGGAATCCGCCGACCTCCTCGCGCGCGCGCTCGGCGTCGCGACGCTCGGCGATCCCGGTACGCTGAATGTCGCGCCCGACGGCGGTCCCGAGCCGCTCGATGCCAAGACGCTCGATGCCCTGCGCGAGTTCACGCGCCACGATAGCCGCCTGTACGCCTGCGCAGCAGAGCTCTTCGCACAACGCTGCGTGGAGGCGGCCAGCGCGCCGCCGCGGATGGCTAGCGGCGTCGCCGCCTCGTTCACTGCCGGCGGGTCGCTGCCCGGGCCTGGCTGGTACGACGCCGAGTTCGACGGCCGTCGCTGGTTCAACTGGACGGGGCCGGGCCTCGAGAGCTCGCTCGTCCTCGGAACACCGACCGCGACGTGCGCCTCGTTCGGGCTGCGTGTCAGCGTGTTGCATGCGTTGACCGGCGAGTCGCTGAGCGGGCTCAGGCTTTTCGTCAACGGCCACGAATTGTCGCCGCACGTGGCGGCGACGGAGATCGGTCACGACGTTCTTGCCACGGTGCCTTCCGCGGCCCTGCGCGGCCGCGGGGAACCGAATCGCGTGACGATCCGAGGTTATCGCCTGCTGCGGCCGTGCGACATCGATCCTGCCAGCCGCGATACGCGCCTGCTCGGCATCGCCGTCCATCGGATTGCGTTCGAGGCCGCTCCGGAGCGAACGCCGCCAAGCCTCGAATAAGCGGTTATCGCCACGGCCACTCGGCAACGCCACCTGAATCGACGGTGCGCGCGCCCCGTAGGTTCAGGCCCTATTTTTCGGCTCGCGCGCAACGTAGCGGGGAGCTCCCCGCGAGCGGCGGCGGAGCGCATGGACAGCATCGAAGTTCAAGGAGGCCCGTATGTCAGTCCTACGCACAGCTCTCATTCTCGTTTTGGCCGGCGGCGCAACACAGGCGTTCGCCGAACAGATCACCTGCGAGTCCCGCGGCGACCGCACCGAAGCGTGCGGCACGATCGAGCCCGGCAGCGACGTACGTCTCGTGCAGCAGATCAGCAATAGTCCTTGCGTCGAGGGCCGCACCTGGGGCGCCGATCACGACAGCATCTGGGTGTCGGGCGGCTGCCGCGCGGTCTTCGATATCGAGCCGCGCCGCGAAGCGTATCGCGAACGCTATGAGGGCGAACGCTATGCGAGTGCCGAACATCTACGCGACAGTGCGCGCCACGCCTGCAAAGAACAGGTGGCGGCCGGCCGCGGCTTCGGTCCTGGCGACGTGCACACGACCGACGAGCGCTGGATGGGCCATGGCGTGTTCGCCGTGACGCTCGATACGCCCGACGGCATGCTCACCTGCACGGTGGACCGCGACGGCAACGTGCGCTCGATCGACCGCTGACGTTCAACCCGGCGCACCCTGCGGCTTCGCGGGGCACGCCGGGGCGCCGGCCTGCATGGAGCGCACCGCGGCGGCGATTTGCGCAGCGATGACGGCCACTGCGCGCTGGTGGCCGACGGCCAGCGCAGGATAGCCCGGCTCGACGTTTTCCGACACGCGGCTCGAGCACGCGAGCCGCGTCGTCGCGTTGCGCGGGCCGATCGTCCAATCCGCTTCGACAAGTGCGTACTGGCCCGGAACGGATTCGAACCGTCGCACTTCGATGCCGACCCGGTAGCGCGGCTCGTGATTTGTGGAAATGTGTACATCCGTCCCGAGCTCGCGGCCGAGCGCGTCGGCGAAGGCCGCACGCAGCTCGTCGCCGAGAGGCGCCGCCCATCGTTCGCTGTCGAGCACTGCGAGTTCCCCGGGGCCGACGCGCACGACCCACGCCGCCTGGTCGTCTTCGGCCGGCACGGCCACCGTGGCGAGGTCGACGATGCTCGCGGAAGGTGCAGTCGAGTCCGTCGCGGGCGGCAGCAGCGTGTAGTAGTGCGTCGGTGCCGACGCGCAAGCGGCGAGCGCCGCCATCGCGGAAATCGAGCACGTCCGAGCAAAGCGTCCCATCAGCGTTCTCCCGCAGGCGGCGGCGCCTCGCGCGGCTTCCCGCGCAGCAGGGCTTCCGGATGACGTTGCAGGTAATCGGCCAATCCGCGCAGCGACTGCGCGGCCCGCCGCAGCTCGTCGAGCGTGCCGGCCACGCCCTGCTCGACCGGCGAATCGCTGGCAAGCGTGCGGTTCGCGGCTTCGAGAGCGCGCTGCGCCGCGGCGAGCATTTGCTTAGCCTCGGGGGCCAGTTCGTCGTCGAGGCGGCGCATGAGCGCGTTCGTCGTGTGCAGCGTATCGCGCAGGTTCACGCCGATTTCGTCGAACGGCACTTTGTCGAGCTTGGCGAGAATGTCCGATACCTGCTGCTGGATCTCCTCGAGCCCGCCCGTCGCCGTCGGAAGCTCGAGTGGCCGCGCCGTCGCGTCGAAGCGCACGGGTCGCGCATTCGGCACGAGCGCAAGCGAGATATAGAGCTGTTGCGTGAGCAGACTGCCGAGCCGCGCCTGCGCGCGAAAGCCGTGCTCGACGAGTGCCTGGAACACTGCGCCGGGATCGTCGCGGCTGCCTTCGGCGCCCGGGAAGTGCAGGTTGATGCCACCGAG
Organism: Rudaea sp.; assembly: GCA_035650835.1. Classification (GTDB taxonomy): domain Bacteria; phylum Pseudomonadota; class Gammaproteobacteria; order Xanthomonadales; family Rhodanobacteraceae; genus Rudaea. The sequence continues at coordinate 30,095 of DASRGX010000077.1, forward strand.
CCGCTTCGGGTAGACCGTGGCGGTGACGTTCGCCGGAAAGGTCTGCGTCTTCGGTTCGTAGTCGAGGTCGATGCCCGTGACGTTGCCGATCACGATGCCACGGAAATCCACCGGCGAGCCCACCGTGAGACCGCGCAGGGTCTCGTTGAAGTGCATGCGCACGACGATCGAGGGCCCGTCGGCCGGCTTGAGCGCGTCGCCGCGATCGCGAAAGAGCTGGAAGCTCGCGTTCTCCGGCGCTTCGCTCGCCGAAGCGTCTTCGCCGTCGACCTGCTGGAACGCGACGCCGCCAGCGATTACCGTGGCGAGCGACTCCGTGTTGAGCTTCATGCCGCCCGCGGTCAGCGCGAGATCGATGCCGCTCGCGTTCCAGAAATGCGTCGACGCCGTGACGTAGCGATCGTAAGGTGCATCGACGAACAGTTGCAGGCCGACGCCACGACCGTCCTCGTCGAGCTTGTATCCCGTGATGCGACCGACGCGCACGCGGCGGAAATACACGGGCGAGCCGATGTCGAGAGAGCCGAGATCCTCGCTGTGCAGCGCGAAGCTGCGGCCTTGATTGCCATGCAGCACCGCGGGAGGCGTTTCGAGCCCGGAGAACTCCTTGCGTTGCACGCCCGACGTGCCGGCGTCCGCGCCGATGTAGGCTCCCGAGAACAGCGTGCCGAGCCCTGAAACGCCGCCCAACCCGATGCGCGGCCGCACGACCCAGTAGCGCGCATCGGCCACGGCGAAACCGTGCGCGCGCGCATCGAGATCCACCTGCACCTCGACGCGCGAATTGTCCGCGCTGAGGGCCACGGCCGTCACGCGGCCGATCACCACCTCCTTGTAGCGCACCTGCGTCTTGCCTGCCTCGACGCCTTCGGCGCTCTGGAAGCTGATCGTGATGCGCGGCCCTGCAGCGCGCCAATTGCCGATCAGCAGCACGGCCCCCGTGATCGCCGCGACGAGCGGCACGAGCCAGATCAGCGACGGCGCAAAGCGCGGCACGCGGCGCTCGGCAGGCGCTGGCAGATCGGCGAGCGGATCGCGCGGCGTCTCATCCATGGCGCGAGCCCGCATCGAAGAGCAGGCGCGGATCGAAGCTCGCCGAGGCGAACATCGTCAGCACGACGACAGCGCCGAACGCCGCGATACCGGGTCCCGGCGTGACCTCGGCGATGCCGCGGAAATGCACGAGTGCCACGAGCAGCGCGATGACGTAGACGTCCAGCATCGACCAGTGTCCGACCGTCTCGACCATCCGGTAGAGCTTCGCACGCTCGCGCAGGCGCGTGGTCCAGCCGCGATGCACGCCGAGCGCGAGCACGGCGAGCGCCAGCATCTTGAGGATCGGCACCACGACGCTCGCGACGAAGACGATGACGGCCAGGTCCCACGAACCGTCGTGCCACAATTCGATGATGCCGCCGAGAATCGTATGCGCCTCGGTGCCTGCGAACAGCGCGCCCGTGTGCATGACCGGCAGCACGTTCGCGGGCACGTAGAGGATCAGCGAGGCGAGCAGAAAGGCCCAGGTGCGGCGCAAACTGTCCGGCTTGCGCACGTGCAACGCGGCGCCACAGCGCGGACAAACATGGCGCGCGCCGTCGTGCACGTCGCGACACAGCAACCCGCAGGCCGTGCAGGCGACGAGATCGAGTTCGTGTGCGCGCACCGCGATCACGATCGACGCTCCGTCGCGAGGTCCCAAAGACAGCCGTGATCGAACGAGGTCACGAGCGTCAACAGCACGGTGAGCGCCGCGAACGCCCACAGACCGGCACCCGGCGCGATCTTCGCAAGGCTGCCGAGCTTCACGACGGCGACGATCACGCCGAGCATGAATACCTCCGGCATGCTCCATTCGCGCGCCAGGCGCAGCACGCGCATGCCGGTGCCGAACCCAGGTGTCCGCCGGCCCAGCGCGAGCGGCCACAGCACGTAGAGTGCCGCGAGCAATTCCGCGAGCGGAAACACGAACAGCGTGAACAACGTCAGTACGGCGACGCCGAACGCGCCCGCATGCCAGCTCGTCACGATCGTCCCCCAGAGCGTGTTCGCGTCCTCCGCGCCGCGCACGTCGATGCGCACGAGCGGATATGCGTTCGCGATCGCGAACACGATGAGGCCGGCAAACGTGAGTGCGAGCATGCCGCCGACGTCCAGCCGCTGCATGCGTTCGAGCACCGCCCCGCAACGCGTGCAGCGCGCGAGACGGCCGCGCCGGAACCGCGGCTTGCGATAAACCGCATCGCAATGGTCGCACACCATCAGCGAGTGGTGTTTGGCGCTTTCCATGCCGCTCCTGACGAACTCGCCGTACAGGCTGCCGCAACGTTCCTGAAGTGAAGCCGAACGGAGGATCGGTCCGCTGCGGGCGATGTTTTTGCTAAACTCGCTGGGCTGCCCAAGCGCTCCCGCATGACATCGACCGAACGCACGGCCTCGCCGCATTTGCTTGTCGTCGACGACGACGACGAAATCGTCGCCCTGCTTTCGCGCTACTTCGCCAATCAGGGTTTCCGCGTCAGCGCCGCCGCGGACGGCGCGGCGATGCGGGCGGCGCTCGAAGGCGAGCACATCGATCTCGTGCTGCTCGATCTCGGCCTGCCGCGCGAAAGCGGCTTCGATCTCACCCGCTATCTGCGCGAACGCTGGGGCGGTGCGATCATCATCAT
>DASRGX010000078.1:0-38319 GCA_035650835.1 Rudaea sp.
ACGTGCTGCCGGGCACGTCGAAGATCAAGGAATCGAACGTGGCGATGCCGTTGTTGAACGTGGCCGTCGCGACGGTGCCGGGGTCGAAGGCGCCCGGACCCGCGACGACGCTCATGGTCACGCTGTTGCCGTCCGCCGTGACGAGAAAGCCGTGCGCATCGAGCACTTCGACCGTGACGGCCGGCGTCAGCGCCACACCCGCCGTACCGCTCGTCGGCTGCTGCAAGAACAAGAGCTGAGCCGGCGCGCCCGCAACGATGTTGAAGCTGTTGCTCGTGACGTTGAGCGGTGTCGTGTTGTCGGTCGCCACGAGCGTGTAGCCGGTGCCGAGCTTGTCGAGCGAGACGCCCGAGAACGTCGCGTTGCCGCTGCCGTCGGTGTTGACGGGATTCGTCGTCACGGCGAGGCTGGCGCCGCCCGGGTTGGTGCCGATCGTCAGTTGCACGTTCTGGCTCGCCACCGGGTTGCCGCTGCCGTCGGCAACGTGCGCCGTGATCGGAATCGTCGCACCGATCGCGATGTTCGCGTTCGTCGCGGGCTGCGCGGTCAACGTGATCGTCGTCGGCGTACCGGCGATGATGTTGAACGCGTTGCTCGTCGCGTTGAGCGGTGTCGTGTTGTCCGTCGCGACGAGCGTGTAGCCGGTGCCGAGCTTGTTGAGCGAGACGCCTGCAAAACTCGCGTTGCCGCTGCTGTCGGTGTTGATCGGGCTCGCCGTGACCGATAGGGTCGAGCCGCCCGGGTTCGCGCCGATCGCGAGCTGGATGTTGTTGCCCGAGACCGGATTGCCGGCCGCATCCTGCACATGCGCGACGAACGCGATCGTGGCGCCGGCGCCGATGTTCTGGTGCAGTGTGGGCTGCGTCGTCAGCGTGAGACTCGTCGCCGCGCCGGCTGTGATCTTGAAGGCCGAGCTCGACGCCGCGGTCAGCGTGCTGTCCGTCGCGCCGAGCGTGTAGCCGCTGCCGACTTTGTCGACGGTCAGGTTCGAGAACGTCGCGACACCCGCGACCGCAGCGACGGATTTCGTGCCGCCGAGCGTCGCGCCGACCGTGCCGCCGCTCAGGCTCAGCGTCACCGTCGAGGTGTCGGTCGTGACGACGTTGCCGCTCGCATCTTCGACGCTCACCTTGACGGTGATCGCGGCACCCGACGCGTAGCTTGCATTCGGCTCGACCGTGAACGCGAGCTTGGCCGGCGGCGACGACGCGCCGACCCACGCATTCACGAGGTTCGTGACGTTGACGGTGCCGATGCCGGTCGCGAAATCCCAACCCGTGGTGGTGCCGTACGCGGGCTGGTACGTCGTGTTCGAAGTCGACAGCACACCGTTGGTGCCGGACGGGCGATAGCAGTTGTGCAGCAGGCCATCGTCGACGTCGGTCGTGCAGTTGACGTCCATGTCGCCTTGCGTGACATCGTAGAAGATGCAGCTGCTGCCGACGGTGTTGCCTCTGCTCGAATTGCAGCTCGTGCTGCCGGTAGCGCCGTATTCGCTCTTGGCGAGCTGGTAAAGCGTGGGATTCGGATTGCCCTGACTCGCGCCGGTCTTCTCGTTGATGAGCGCCTGGATGCCGGCCATGATTGGCGCGGAGAACGAAGTGCCGCCGGCGCCAGACCACGTGCTCGGTGCGCCCGAGCACGATGCGCCGCCATCGGACGCGTTGCCGGTGTAGCAGTAAACGTAATAGTGCCCCCACAATCCATTTGCGGCAAACAGCGATATGTCGGGAATATCGCGTACGCCATCACTTGGATTGCCGACGATTCCGGACTGCCATGAGGGCTTGGCCGTACCGTGACAGGTACCACTCACCACGCCACTCGTGCTCGGTGTTCCCGTTGCGCACGCGCTAGGGCCGCCGCTACCCGATCCCGTCGTGAGGAAGTTCACGCCCTTCGTCGGGTCGTTGCAGAACCCTGTCGAGCCGTAAGGATGCGCAAAGCCCTCGAACGTCGAAAGCAATTGGCCAGCGCAGGAGTCGTTCCACGGAATCTCGTTGATGTACGACTTCGCCGAACCGAACGTGGAAGTATTGCTGGCGTTCCAGTACGTGCCTGCCGTGCCGGCAGCGGTATCGCCGAAATCGGTGCCGCCGACGGCGACATTATAGGGCGTCGAGGCGAATCCGCTGACGCCGATACCATGCGACGCCGCCGACTGGTTCGCATCGCAACTCGACGCACCTTCGTCTCCGGAAGAGACGAAAACCGACACGCCAGCAGCCGCGGCCTGCTGATACGTCGATACGTACGCCGCGTTCGCCGTCGCCCCGTTCTCCGCTTCACAAAAGCCGTAACTCACGCTCCAGATCTTGGGCGGGCTGCCTGCGCTCAAGAGCTTCTGCATGGCGATGAGGCCGCCGAACGACGCACCGTCCGCACACGACGCCACTTCGAGCGTCGCCGCAGGAGCCGCCGCGGCGGCCCATTCCACGTCCAGATTCGCCTCACCGTCATTGCCGGGGACGATGCCCGGGCTGCTGCACGAGCCCGGATGAACAGTATTGAGCGTTCCCGCACCGAGACCAAACGTCGAGCGGAACGTCGAGATGTCGCTCGTCGAATGAACATCGGTGTCCTCGATGAGCACGATCGTCTGCCCCGCCCCCTTCGTGCCCGCATTGAACAGCGGCGTGAAGTTGTAGATGGTGGCCAGATCGGCAGGAACGACGGCATGTGTGGCGCTGCTGCCGCTGCCGATCGTGTAGTCCGGCTTCGGCTTGAAATTCGTATGCGGCCGGAAATCGTGCAGCGACACGATGCCGACCACCGCGGGTGCGAGCGCGGCCGGTATTTGCGGCACGGTCATGTTCGCGATGTGCGCCTCGCCCTTCACGTCGAGGCGGTGGATCTCGGTGTTGAACGCCTTGCGCACTTGCCCGGCGGTGCCGGAGAAATCGATCGTGATGCCGTTGCTGTAGACGGCGTTGACCGTGAAACCTTGGTCGCTGAGCCAGCTCGAGATCGTGGCGAGATCCGACGACGCGAGGCCGTACTGGCCGAATTCCTCGGCCGTGAGCCAATGGTGATAGTTCGGCGATCCGGGCGTCGTCTGCTCTTCCATGAACGCTTCGAGCGCCTGCTCCTGCGCGTCCGGACGATGCAACAGCAGCAGCATGTTCTGCATCGGGAAATCGTCGGCGACGCGGCCGCGATCGTTTTCGGCCGTGGCGCGCGGATGCACCGTGCCCTGCATCGGCACCATGCGCGTCGCATCGATCGTCTGCGTGATCTGCGGCATTGGCGGAGCCGGAACATTCGCCGGGACTGGCGGGGACAGCAGCAGCGCGGCAACGATAGCCACCGCGCAAACGAAGCTCTTCGACATCGTGATCACTCTGGGTAGGGCCGGTTTCTGGGAGAGCCGGCGTTCCGATAGGCCATGTTATCGCGCGGAAGCTTTCAAAACCGTAAAGACGCGAGCGGAAACGCCGCATTTTGCTAGCGGTTTCTCAGTTTGCGGCGACCCATCGCGCGAAGGACCGCCTATTCGCGTGCAATTCCGGCAGTTTTCGATGGGTTATTTTACGAACGCCGCGATCTTGAATGCGTCCCCCATCTGCCCCGGCAAGGTCAGCCGTTTGATTTCTTGCGACAAGCGGTAGCGTTCCGCTTCCTCCGACGCATTCGAATAGGCGTCCGCGTAGACGTTTTCAAGGCCGTTCCCGAGGAGGAATTGCGCCTGGCTCGCGAGCGACCGCGTCTCGAAACCGAGACGTTCGGCGGCGTCGGCGACGTCGTCGAAATCGACCCAGGCGGTGATGTCCTGGAGTCCCGGCAGTGCTAACGGATCGTCGTGCACGCGGTGGCGGTAGTGGCAGCGCAGCGTGCCGACGTTGCGCTCGGATCGATAAAAATCCTGCCGCGTATAGCCATAGTCGATGATGAACGCCGTGCCGCGTTCGAGCGTTCCGGCGACCTCGCCGAACCACGGCGCGAGCATCGGCCGCACTTCGGAGAGATACGGCAACGGCAGCTCGCGAGCCGTGCCGAGCGCATGCTCGACGGCCGCCTGGAGCGCGACATCCGCCGGCAGCTCGCGCCATGCAAAGCGACCGTCGCTCTCGACGCCGACGGCGCGAGCGAAGAGACCGTGCTCGCGCAGGGCGAACAGGCGCACCGGCAGTGCGTCGGCGACTTCGTTGGCGACGAGCACACCGCGCCAGGCCTCATACGGTGGCGCATCGAGCCATTCCGCGTGTTTGTGTAAATGTGGACAACGTCGTGCGAGCATCGCGCGCTGCCGCTCGCGCAGGTCCGCGCTGCGCTCGAGCAGGCGATAGCGCGCGGGCAATGCGTCGAGGCGCTCGAGCTCGAGCAGAAGCTCGGCGGCGAGCGCGCCGCTGCCGGGACCGAGCTCGAGCACGTCGCCGCGCGTCGCGCGCAGCACGGGAGCGAGCGCGCGAGCGAGACAGCGCGCGAAGACGAAGCCGAGCTCGGGCGCGGTGACGAAATCGCCCGCCGCGCCGAACTTGGTCGCGCCCGCGCTGTAGTAGCCGAGCCCCGGCGCATAGAGAGCGAGCTCCATGTAACGCGCGAAATCGATCGCACCGCCCGCGGCGGCGATCTCGGCTCGGATCACGGCTGCGAGCCGCTCGCTGTGCGCGAGCTCGTCGGCCCCCGGTTTGGGCAATTCGGTTCGCACGCTGGCAATTTCTCCGCGGATCGGCTGCAATCGGCGCCATGGAAACGAACGGAACACCGCGACGCGTCGCCCTCGTCACGGGCGCCGCCCGCCGGGTCGGCGCCGGCATCGCCCGCGCGCTGCACGCGGCCGGCTACGACCTCGCCCTGCATTATCGCCGCTCGCGGGCGGAAATGGAGGCGCTCTGCGCCGAGCTCGACGCCCAACGCGCGGCGAGCACGATCGCCGTCGAAGCCGATCTCGCCGACGAACGGGCGCCCGGCGACATTGTGGAAAAGTGCATCGCGCGTTTCGGCCGCCTCGACGCGCTCGTCAACAACGCCTCGGCGTTTTTTCCGACGCCGATCGGCGCCGTCACACCTGCGCAATGGCACGAGCTCTTCGCGAGCAACGCGCAGGCGCCGTTCTTTCTGGCGCAAGCGGCGCGGCCGCACTTGTCCGCCGTGCGCGGCAGCATCGTCAATCTCATCGATATCTACGCCGAGCGGCCGCTCGCCGGCCATGCCGTGTACTGCATGGCGAAGGCCGCGCTCGCCATGATGACGCTCGCGCTCGCGCGCGAGCTCGGCCCCGAGATCCGCGTCAATGCCGTGGCGCCCGGCGCGGTGCTGTGGCCCGATGCCGGCAAGGACTACGCGGACCGCCAGGAGCTCGTCGCGCGCACGCCGCTCAAGCGCGCGGGAGCGCCCGAGGATGTGGCGCGCGCGGTGCTGTTTTTGCTTCGCGATGCGACGTTCACGACCGGGCAGATCCTGCGCGTCGACGGCGGCCGCGCGCTTGCGATCTGAGCATGTTGCGGACCATGAAAGATTGAACCACGAAAGTTCCCCGCCCTATCGACCTAGCGCTACGGCGATTCCCAACGGTTCGGCGCAGGCGCCCAAGAGCTCGGCGATGGTTTTTCCGGAAACGGGATGAACGGCATCGGGGGCGATGTCGGCGAGCGGCTGCAGCACGAACGCGTGCGCCAGCTCGCGGCGCGGGATCTCGAGATTTCCAGGGCCTTTGACGACGGCATCGCCGAACAGCACGATGTCGACGTCGAGCGTGCGGCTCGAAAATCGCGGCACGTCGCGGCGCCGCCCGTGACGGTCTTCGAGCGCATGCAACCACGCGTCGAGCGCGGGGGCATCGAGGTCGGTGTCGATCGCCGCGGCGAGATTGATGAAATCAGGACCCGCGAAGCCGACCGCCGCAAAACGATAGGCCGGCGAGACGAGCACGTCGCCGAAACGCGCGCGGAGCTCGGCGACCGCGGACCGCAAGTGCCGTTCCGGCTCGACGTTCGAGCCCAGGCTCAGATAGGCGCGCGTCATGCGGGCCGCGAACCGCGTTCGATGACCACGCCCACGGCTTTCGAACCCGTCACCGCGCCGGGCTTCGAGAGCTTGAGGCGCAGCCACGACACGCCGAACTCCTGGGCCACGATGCCGGCGCAGCGCTCGGCCAGCGTTTCCACGAGCTCGAAATGGGAGTTTTCCACGAAGGCGATGAGCCGCTTGGCGACGGCCTTGTAGTCGAGCGTGTCCTCGATGCGGTCGGTCGCGGCCGGCTTGCGGTTGTCGAACGCCATTTCGAGATCGATCGCCACAGTCTGGCGGATCTTGCGCTCCCAGTCATAGATGCCGATGACGGTCTCGATGCGCAGGTCTTCGATGAATACGGTGTCCACGTCCGTGCTCAGGGTTGAGGGTGAAGAGCCGGCAGCGTTTCGAGATCCCAGCGCGGCGCGACCTTGATTTCCGCACCGTCGTGCAGCCCGGCGCCGAGGCGCAGCGCGCCGGCGAGCGCAATCATCGCGCCGTTATCGGTGCAGAATTCCAGGCGCGGGAAATAGACGCGGAAGCCGTCGCGTTCGGCGGCCGCGGCAAGCTGCGCTCGCAATTTGCGGTTCGCGCCGACGCCGCCGGCGATCACGAGGCGATGCGTACCCGTCTCGGCAAGGGCGCGCCGGCACTTGATGAGCAGCGTCTCGACGATTGCGTCTTCGAACGCGCGCGCGATGTCGGCCTTCGCAGCCGGTTCGTGAGCGTGCGCCTGATACGCGAGCAGCACCTGCGTCTTGAGCCCGCTGAAGCTGAAGTCGAGACCCGGACGATCCGTCATCGGCCGCGCGAAGCGGAATCTGTCGGGCGTGCCCGATTCGGCGAGCCGCGCGAGCGCCGGTCCGCCCGGATACGGCAACCCCATGAGCTTGGCGGTCTTGTCGAAGGCCTCGCCGGCGGCGTCGTCGAGCGTGTCTCCGAGCAGCCGGTATCGGCCGATCGCGGCCACTTCGACGAGCATCGAATGGCCGCCCGAAACCAGCAGGGCGACGAACGGCGGCTCGGGAGGGTCGGCTTCCAGCAACGGCGCGAGCAGGTGGCCTTCCATGTGGTGCACGCCGATCGCGGGCACGTCGAGCGCCCACGCGAGTGCCCGCGCGCACGAGGCGCCGACGAGCAGCGCGCCGATGAGGCCCGGCCCGGCCGTGTACGCGATGCCGCGCAGCTCGTCGACCCTCAAGCCGGCGCCGGCCAGCGTTTGGCGGATCATCGGCAGCAGCTTGCGTACGTGGTCGCGGCTGGCAAGCTCCGGCACGACCCCGCCGTAGGCGTTGTGCATGGCGATCTGGCTGTAGAGCGCGTGCGCGAGCAGGCCGCGGTCGCGGTCGAACACCGCCACGCCCGTTTCGTCGCAGGAGGTCTCGACGCCCAGGACGGGCCCGGACCTTACGGTAGTTTTTGCAATTTTTGCCTGTTGCACGGTAAAATGCGCGGCTCGGCCGATTGTTAGGCCATAAGTGTACCAGTGGAGAGGCTATGCCCAACGTCAAAGTTCGCGAGAACGAACCCTTCGAGTTCGCGCTGCGTCGGTTCAAGCGCACCTGCGAGAAGGCCGGAATCCTGGCCGAAACGCGCAAGCGCGAGTTCTACGAAAAGCCGACTCAGGAGCGCAAGCGCAAGGCCGCCGCGGCCGTGAAGCGCCATCTGCGCCGCGTCTCGCGTGACGTGACCAAGCGTCAGCGCCTCTACTGATCCACTGCGGTAAAGGGCGCCTCGATTCTGCGGCCGGCCGCGCGCGAGCGCTGCCGGCCGTTTGTGTTTGCGCGGACCGGCAAGACGCCGCCGCTGCGGAAATCCGCTTCCGAGACTGACACCATGTCCCTCAAACAGCGACTCAACGACGACATGAAAGCCGCGATGAAGGGCGGCGACAAGGACCGCCTCGGCGTGATCCGGCTCGTCAACGCCGCGATCAAGCAGCGCGAAGTCGACGAGCGCATCGTGCTCGACGACACGCAGGTGCTCGGCGTGCTCGAGAAAATGCTCAAGCAGCGGCGGGATTCGGTCGCGCAGTTCCAGGCCGCGGGCCGCACCGATCTCGTCGACAAGGAAAACTTCGAGATCGCGGTCGTGCAGTCGTACCTGCCCGCCCAACTCGGCGCCGCTGAAATCGACGCGATCATCGCCGCCGCCATCGCCGAATCCGGCGCCGCCGGCCCCAAGGACATGGGCAAGGTCATGGCGCTCGTCAAGCCCAAGGTCGCCGGCCGCACCGATATGGGCAAGCTGTCCGAGCTCGTCAAAGCCAAGCTCAACTGACGTCCTCATCCTGAAGGCTGAGTAGCGGCCGTTCGCCGTTTCCGGTGCCCCGATGAAACCGCTGCGTCCGCAACTGCGCGGCCTGATCTTCAAGCTCGCGGTGTTCTACGCGCTGCTTTCGCTGCCGAGCCTCATGCTCGTCGAATCGGCCCTGCTCCTCTTCGAATTCCATGCCTTCATGGGCGAAGTCGATGCGGGATCGCTCGCGCGCGCGACCGAGCGTGGAGCCGCGGAGCTCGCCGAGGCGTGGCCGAGCCAGCCGCAGGACGAAGCGAAGAGCCTCGCCGTGTGGGTGCAGTCGTGGGTGCTCAGGATGCAGCAGCCGCGCGGCGGACTCATCGAACGCGAATCGTACATCCTGCTCGAGCTCGCGAGCGATCCGCTCGCCGCCGCCGTGCTCGCGCCCGATGGACACGTGCTCGCACGGTCGCCGGCGGATCCTCGCTGGCCGCTCTCGCTGCCTGTGCCAGGCGATACCGCGTATACCGATGCCGCAGCGCATAGGTTGCCCGGCGCGGAAACGCCCGATCGCATCCGCCGCGTGCTGGCGCCGATCCGCACGACGGACGGTTCGCTGCGCGGTTTCCTGTTCGTCGAGTTGCGCCTGCCCGTGCCGTGGCACCGGCTGCCGCTCGACTTGAGCCTCGAATGGCCGGTCGTGCTCGGCTATCTCATCGTGTTCGGCATCGCTTCGTCGTTGTTCCTCGCGGCGTGGGTGACGCGCCGGCTCAATCGCGTGGCGCGCGCCGCCGCGGCGTGGAGCCGCGGCGATTTCAGCGATCGCATCGAAGACACTTCGCGCGACGAGCTCGGCCGTCTTTCCGCGCAGCTCGACGAGATGGCGCTCGAACTGAAAGCGCTGATGCGCTCGCGTGCGCAACTGGCGATCCTCGCGGAACGGCAGCGCCTCGCGCGCGATCTGCACGACACGGTCAAGCAGCAGGCGTTCGCGCTGAGCCTCCAGCTCGCGGCCGTGCGGCGCCAGCTCGGCGAACACCCGGCCGCCGAACGCGTGGCTCACGCCGAGCGGCTCGGTCAACAGATGCAGCGCGAGCTCGTGCAGATCCTCGACGAATTGCGCGCCGCCGACAGCGAGCTGCCGTTCGCCGAGCGTCTGCGCCGGCGCGCGCTCGAGTGGGCGCAGGCGAGCGGATTGAAGCTCCGGCTCGAGCTCGCCGAGCTCGCTTCGGCGCCGACGGAAATCGAGGAAGCGCTGCTGCGCATCACCGACGAAGCGCTGGCCAACGTGATGCGCCACAGCGGTGCCGAGGAAGCCAGGCTCACGCTGCGCTGCGAGGGCACCGACGCCGAACTCGCGATCGAAGACAACGGCCGCGGCCCGCGCGCGGACATGCGCCCCGGCATGGGTCTCGCGAACATGCGCGAGCGCGCCGAATCGCTGCCGCACGGACGTTTCGAATTCGAGCGCGGCGAACACGAAGGCACGCGCATCCGCATCCATTTCTCCCTTGCCGGTACGCTCGCATGAACGCGACCCCGATCCGCCTCGTCATCGCCGACGATCATGTGCTGGTGCGTCAGGGCATCCGCGCCTTCCTCGAAACCTACCCCGATATCGACATCGTAGGCGAGGCGGACGATGCGGCCGGTGCCGCGGCGATCTGCGCGGAACGAAAGCCCGACGTGGCGCTCGTCGATCTCGTGATGCCGGGCGGCGGCATCGCGGCGACGCGCGACATCCGCGCGGCGAGCCCGGCCACGCAAGTCGTGCTGCTCACGTCGTTCGAGGATGCGCGCCAGATCCTCGCTGCGGTGCAGTCGGGAGCGCTGTCGTGTCTGCTCAAGGACGTCGACGCCGACGCGCTCGCCGACACGTTGCGCAAGGCGGCACGCGGCGAAGCCGTGCTCCATCCGCGCATCGCCGCGCACTTGCTCGATGCGCTGCGCAGCGGCGGCGGTACGCCAGGCGCCGAAACGCTCGACACGCTGAGCCAGCGCGAACGCGAGGTGCTCGCACTGATGGCCGAAGGCATGAACAATCAGCAGATCGGCACTCAGCTCGGCATCAGCGACAAGACGGTCAAGACGCACGTGAGCAACGTGCTCGCGAAGCTCGGCGTCGCCGACCGCACGCAAGCGGCCGTATTCGCCTGGAAAAGCGGCCTCAAGGCGCGCTCCTGACGCGTGTCGCACTTGCCACTGGCTCGTGCGCTCGCGCTCGGCTAAGTTGCGCATTTTGGCGTAGCGGAATCCCATGTCGACCTTCACCGAATTGCTGTCCTCCGTGCGTTTGGGCGCGGGCACCGCGGAAGCGGAAGTCGGCGAAGACTGGCTGCAAGGCCGCAGCGTGTTCGGCGGACTGCAAGCAGCGATCGCGCTCCTCGCGATGCGTACGCTCGTCCCCGCCGGGACGCCGCTGCGCGCGCTCCAGATGACGTTCATTGCACCGGTGGCGCACGGCCGTGTCGGTGCCCATGCGCGGCTGCTGCGCGCGGGCAAGAACGTCAGCCACGTCGAGTCGCGGCTCGGCTCGGAAGAAGAGGTGCAAGCGCTCGTGGTCGGCATCTTCGGCGCCGCTCGCGAATCGATCGTGCATCGTCACATCGATCCACCCGCACCGCCGCGTCTACGCCGCCGGCTGGCCTTCGCGCGCGGCGTGACGCCGAGCTTCATGCAGCATTTCGACGTCGATCTCCTCGACGGCGCGTTGCCGTTCGCGAACGCGCAGATTTCGCGCGCCGCGTTCGAGGTCGGCCTGCACGGCGAAGGTCCGGCCACCGAAGCGCATCTGCTCGCGATCGCCGATTTCGTGCCGCCCGTGGCGCTGTCCTGGATGCCGCAACCTGTGCCCGGCAGTTCACTGACCTGGATGCTCGAGATTCTCGACGCCGATTTCGCCACGCAGCCGCTCGCCGGCTGGCGCATGGACCCCGAGATGGTCGCCGCGAGTGCAGGTTACACGAGCCAATCGACGACGCTTTGGGCGCCCGACGGACGCGCGATCGCGCTGAGCCGCCAAACGATGGTGGTGTTCGGCTGAACCGGATCGGCTAGCGAACCCTAGGAAACGACGAGCCTGTAGCCGTTCCGATCGTCGCCCACGAGCGCCAGACTCGCATCGGAATCCAGGCTCACGATCGGCGTGGTCACGGCATCCACGGTTGCGTACACGGTCCAGGGCGGGGCGATGTCGATCTCCAATGCGCCTTGCGCATCGACGGTCTGTGGCTGCGAGGGGCCGCCGATTCTCTCCAGCGTGAATTGCACCGGCGACGACCATTCATTGCGCAACGTGATCGTGTTCGGCGCAACACCCGGCGCAAGCACGAGATCGAAACGATAGTACCCGTTCTGTTCGGACATGCACGCGACCAACGTCACCGACGTGTCGTCGAATTCCACCGTGTTCGACATCAAACGAAACTCGCCGAGCGTCGTGAGCGCCTGAGCGCTGTAGCGATTCGCGCTCGGAATCGTCGCCGTGCCGCCCGCTGCGATTCCGACGCGTGCGACGAGAATGGCTCCCTGCGACACCCGGAAATCGCCGAGCGTGTCGGTGCGGTTGACCAGCGTGATCGCGCTCATGGCGTCGGCTCCGGGCGGCATCGTGCCAAACGGTACCACGTCGGCGATACGCCTGCGGCAGAAGCTGCCCGCCGTCACGATTCTGACATACACCGGGACTAGCGTTATTCGTTCGCAGCCCCGGCGATGCCGGCTGCAGCTCATCGCTTCCGACAGGGGAAGTTCCATGAACACCACACGTTTTCGCACGTTGAACAGACTTCTATTCACCGTCGCCACCGCGCTGGTCGCGACAGCCACGCCGGCGTTCGCTGCCAAGCCCGTGGAAGATCTCCACGGCGCAGGTTCCACGTTCGTGCAACCCATCCTCAAGGAATGGGCCTACAACTGGTCGACCAAGAGCGGCGTCAAGATCACTTATGACGGCGGCGGCTCCGGCGTGGGCATCTCCAAGGCCAAAGCGGGCGATGTCGATTTCGGCGCCAGCGACGCGCCGCTCGGCGACGAGGAACTCGCCGCGAACAACCTCGTGCAGTTTCCGATCGTGGCGGGCGGCATCGTCGTGATCGAAAACATTTCGAGCCTCGGACGACGCCGACTGCAAGTCAACGGCCAAGCCTTGGCCGACATTTTCATGGGCAAGATCACGCGCTGGAACGACCCGGAGCTCGCCGCGCTCAATCCCGGAGCGGCGCTGCCGGATACGCCCATCACGGTCGTGCACCGCAGCGAAGGCTCGGGAACGACGTACAACTTCACGGCGTACCTGACGAGGGTGAGCCCTGCGTGGGCCGCGAAGCTCGGCACCGGCAAAACCGTGAGCTGGCCCGTCGGCACCGGCACCGAGGGCAACCAAAACGTGGCGAACATGGTCAGCAACACGCCGGATTCGATCGGCTATGTCGAATACGGCTACGCGCTCGCGCACAATCTGCGCATCGCGACGCTGCATACGGCCTCGGGCGGCACGGTGTTCCCGACGCAAACGACGATCCGCAATGCGGTCGATGCGGCCGATTGGGCACACGCGTCGAGCTTCAACCTGCTCTTGGTCGGCACCGAGGGCAAAGACGTTTGGCCGATCGCGGCGACGACGTGGGTCATCATTCCGAACAAGAGCCCGAACGTGCAGAAGACGCTCGAGTTCTTCCGCTGGGCGCTCGACAACGGCGCCGAGCTCGCCGATGCGCAAGGCTATACGCCGCTGCCGCCCAAGCTCGTCAAGCTCGTCGAGAAGTCGTGGGCGAAGAGTTTCCCCGCGAAGACGGCGCTCGCAAGCCACTGACCGCGAAGTCCGTCGCCGCTTGGCGATCGATCGATCGCCGAGCGAAGGATCGAGGCGCGAGCACCCGTCGCGGCGAAAGCTCGCGTTCTACGGTCGGCGGGAATCCGCAAGCGCTGGCGTACCGGCAGCGACGCGCGGTACGCCGAACGTATCGAGGATGTGCGCGATCGCATCGCGGCGCTGCAGCAGCACCCGCTCGACGTCGCGTTTGAGCTCGACGTCCCCAGGCCGCACCCCGGCCGCGATGTCGAACGTCATCGGCAGAAGCGGCCCGTCTGCCGGCGGTTCGACGGCGCGCAGGCGCAACGGCGTGCGCGAATGTTGGGCGAAGTAGCCGGCGAGCGGCCCCCAGACGACCGCGACGTCGATCTCGCGATCGGCAACCGCGCGCAGGATCGGTGCTTCGGGGTTTTGCGCGGCGTAGTCGCCGTAGACCATGTAACCGCGCACGTTCGACGTGATGCCGCGCCGCGCCAGCGCGTGCGCGGGCGGCGTGTTCGTCGCATCGTTGCCGATCATCTGCACGCCCACGACGAGCTCGCGCAAGCGCGGATCGTCGAACGAGCGGATGTCGAGCGAGCGGTCCGCGCGCGTCACGAACACATAGCTCGACCGGTAATAGGGAGCGGTCGTGTCGAGACCCTGCACCCCCGCGGCGACGCCGATCCAGAGATCGCAGCGATCGGCCTTCAACGTGTTGCGCGCGAATGCGCGGCGTTGCGGCCACCACGCATAGCGGAGCTGCCGATGCATATCTTCGGCGAGGAGCTCGGCGATGCGATTTTCGAAGCCCTGTCCGGCGCGATTCGAGAACGGCAAGTTGTTGGGGTCCGCACATACGCGCAACGGCGCGCCGCTCGCATCGGCGACGACGATCGCGAGCGCCGCGAACAGCAGCCCGCGTGCGGTCACCGGGACGCCCCCTTCGGCGCCGGCGCCGCTCGGTCGGGCGTTGCTGCCGCATCATCGGGCACGGGAGGTGGAGGCGTCGTGGGCTCGGCCGCTGCGCCGGCGGGATTCGATTGCGGCAGCGAGTGCACGTACGCCGCGATTTTCCAGATGTCGGCGGACGCAAGCTTGGTGCCCCATGACGGCATGCCGTTCGGCCGACCTTGGTAAATGCTCGCGTAGATCTGCGAAACGCTGCCGCCGTAAATCCAGTCGTTGTCCATCAACGACGGCCCGATGCCGCCCGCACCATGGAAATGGCAGCCCGAACAGTTGTAGCGGTCGAACAGGCGTGCGCCCTCGGCTCTGGCCGCGTCGTCGTTCGCATATTTCGCGGCAAGCGGCGATTCCTCGGGCGGAGCGCCGTTCCCGACAAACAGACGCGACGTCGGCGATTCCTGCGTAGATGAAGCGTCCGAAGGCGCGCGCGGCGCAACGGGCTCGTCGGCCTTTCCGCAAGCACCGATCGCGGCGACGATCACGACCGTCGCCGCGGCGCGGCCGGCCTCACGAATGCGGAATCGCGAACACATAGAGCGTTCCGCCCGCGTTGGTCTTCTGCTTGAGATCGCCCATCACGCCGACGAAGCCGAGCGCACCCGTGCGGTCTTGCGGATTGAGCTCGCCGGGCACGATCGCGCCGGCCCAACCGCCGACGCCGGACAGCACGGCGACGTATTCGTGCCCATCCGGCCCGCGGTAGGCGACGGGCTGGCCGATGATTCCGGAATCGGTCTTGAAGCGCCACACGAGATCGCCCGTATGCGCATCGACGGCCTTGAACCATCCGTCCATCGTGCCGTAGAAGACCACGTCGCCCGCCGTCGCGAGCGCGCCGCTCCATACCGGTAGATCTTCCTTGATCGACCACGCCGGCTTGCCTTGCGACACGTCCCATGCCGCGAAGACGCCGCGATTGCCGCCCGGGCCCGGCTTCATGACCACGGTCGCACCCACGTACGGCGTCCCCGCGATGTAGTTCGTCTGCGTGCTCTCCCAATCCATGCAGAGGTTCTGGTGCGGGATGTACAGCAAGCCCGTGCGCGGCGAATACGCGGAAGGCTGCCAATCCTTCGCGCCCGCCGCGGTCGGACAGATGTCGCGCACGACCTGACCAAGCTTGGTCTCCTTGGCCGGATTCAGCGTCGGCCGGCCCGTCTTGAAGTCGATGCCCGTGATCGTGTTCACGGGACCGTAGGCATCGGCGCGGATCACCTCGCCCGTGCCGCGATCGATGACGTAGAGATAGCCGTTGCGATCCGGATGCACGAGTACCTTGCGCATCGCGCCCTGGACCGGCATGTCGAGCAGCACGTTTTCGTTGACGCCGTCGTAATCGTGCTCGTCGTGCGGCGTCATTTGATAGAACCACTTCGCGGCGCCGGTGTCGGCGTCGCGCGCGAAAATGCCGGCCGTCCACTTGTTGTCGCCGGGCCGCTGTTCGTGGTTCCACGGGCCGGGATTGGCGATGCCGACGTAGACGAGGTTCAAATCGGGATCGTACGAGATCCATCCCCACGTCGTACCGCCGCCGATCTTCCACGCATCGGGCGGCCAGGTCGTCACGCCGAGATCTTTGCCACGATCGGACGCGTAGAACGGATGGAAATCCGGACCGATCAGTACGTCCTTGTCGGGTCCCGTGCTGTAGGCTTTCCAGGCGACGTTGCCCGACGCCGCATCGAGCGCCGCGAGCCAGCCGCGAACGCCGAATTCGCCGCCCGAAACGCCGACGAGCACCTTGCCCTTCACGACGATCGGCGCCATCGTGATCGATTCACCGCGATTGATGTCGCCGAGCTGCGTGCGCCAGATTTCCTTGCCCGTCTTCACGTCGACGGCGATCGTGCTGCCGTCGAGCGTGTTCATGAAAATCCGCCCGTTCGCGTACGCCGGGCCGCGCGTGACGACATCGCAACAGGCGACGCCCTGCGCGGCACGCGGCGGGTGCGGCTCGTAGGCCCATTTCATCGGCGCGCCGGGCTGCGTGAGATCGAGCGCATAGAGCTTGTTCGGCCACGCGGTTTCGATGTACATCGTGTTGTCGACGACGAGCGGCGCGGCTTCCTCGCCGCGCGGTTTGATGCCGAGACCGAACGTGAACGCCACTTGCAACTGCTTGGCGTTCTGCGGCGTGATTTCGTCGAGCTCCGAATAGCGCGTGCCGGCGTAATTCTTCTGCGCCATCGTCCATTGGCCGTCGTCGTTCGGCGCAGCCGAAGCAGGCGGGACCGGCGGCTGCGGCGGGTCAGCGCCGGCCACGAGATTCCCCGAAAGCAACAGCATCAGCGTCCCGCAACGGCGAAATAGGATCGAATTGCGATACGGTAACGGAGCGTCGGGCGTCACGGCACGATCCTCGGCGGACATCATCCATCCGGACGCGCCGAAGCATCATTCGTTCCACCCGGACGCTACTCGGCCTCGGATTTCTTCAGGCGTCGGTCTGGCGCGCTAGCCGGCGCGACAGCACGCTCGCGTCGCCTGTCTGGCGAACGCTGCCGAAGAGTCGAATGTGTAATTGCTTCCGCATCGATACGTGGAATACCGGGTGAGAAACTCGGCCGTCGAGCCGGTATTTCTCGAGCGGGTACTCAACGGGGTTGCGCGTTGGCGAAGGCGAAAGCCCTCGAGACCGCCGGCGAACCGATCAAAACCCTGTGGTGACCGTCATCACCACGCGCCGATTGTGGTCGTCCAACGCGAAGCTGCGCAGGCCATGGTCGCTCCAATGCGCCGAAAGATCGACCATGAAGCGGCCGATGCGATGCGACACTCCGATACGCGTGTACCAATAGTCGAGATCCTCGATGAGAACGCGCCCGTAACCGAGCTCGAACACCGTGTTCCGCGACAACGGCTGCTGCAGCCAGGATTCGAATGTCCACGTGCGTTCGCGCGAACCGAGGCCGTGCGGGCTCCACGACGCGGACACCCCGCCGCGGTCGAACAACGAAACGGAACCGGTCGCTTCGAACCAGTCGCGAGCGCCCGACCCGGGAAACGCGTAGCGCGATACCAGCACGCGTGCGCGACAGTATGCGCCGCAGCCGAAATCGGCGCCGCCGTAGAAATCGAGCTGCAGATGATTCGACACTTGCTGCTGATAGGCCCATTGCCGATCTACGCGCGCCGCGCTGGCGCCGACGACGAATGCTTCGCCGAATCGGCCTTCGATACCGCCGTCGAGGCTCGGCCCCGAGTCCAGCAACGAGACACCGCGATAGACGTAGTCAGAACCGACGCTCAGATAGCCGTTCCATTCCGATGCGGCGGCGGACGCCGCGTAGAACGTCACACCGATGACCGCCAGTGCTTTGCTCGCCATATCGCTGTTCCTTGCGTTGCGGCGTCTTGCGCACGCGCCGGATCATAGCGCACGGAATCGCGAAATTCGCTGCGCCGGTCGGCGCGTCACCGCAGTGTCGGCGCATCGCGCAGCACCGTCGCCGCAGAGAGACGGGCGTGCGCGGTGAGCAAAGCTCGCATTTGCTGTGGAGTCGTCTGCGGGCGAATCGCGCGCACCAGCGCGATCACGCCGCTGACGTGTGCGGCCGCAACGGAACTGCCGGACGCGTAGTCGTAGCGCGAACCGGGAAATGTGGTCAGCACGTCGACGCCGGGCGCACTGAGCTGCGCGCCGTCCGCGGTGTCGCCGCTGACGCTCACCAGGAGCACGGAGCGCACGGACCCAGGGAACGCGTGAGCGGCGTCGCGCAAGGGCGGTGCGGCGGCGATGACGCAGATCGCATGCGCATCCGCTGCGGCAAGCAGGCGCGTCAGCAGCGCATCGTCCGGTCCGGCAAGACTCAGATTGATCACGTCGACCGAATTCGCGATCGCATAGTCGAGCGCTCGCGCCAGACCGAAGCTGTCGCAGCTCGCCGAATCCCGCGTGCCGTCGCTCCAGCAGGCACGCAAGTCCAGCAATTCGGCCTCCGGTGCGACGCCGACGAGTTCGCGGCGCGCAGCGATGACGCCCGCTACTTCCGTCCCGTGCGCCGCCGGCGGGCCGTCGACGAAGTCGCGCTGCAGACGCACGGCATCGCGCAGATCGGGGTGCTGCGCATCGATGCCCGAGTCGATGACGGCAACCCGCACGCCGCGTCCGCGCGACATGCCGTGGGCGCGATCGATGTCGAGTTCATCGAGCGCGTATTGCAAGGGGCGGTACGACGTCGCGGCAGTGAGCGTGTGGAAATGCTGAAGGATCTGCGCGCTCTCGACGCGGCGATCGTGCGAGAGCCGCGCGACGATCGTGCCCGCGTCGGCGTTTTTCGCTATTGCGTATACTTCGCAATGCAACGCGAGCGCTCGCATCGGCCAACCGTCGACGCGGACGATGGCATAGTCGCCGGCGATGGCGTCGAGAACGCGGTCCACGGTCGGACCCGCACGGTAGTCGTGTGGTCGGCGATAGCGTTCCACGGCATCGCCATACATCGCATCGACGGCATCGGTGCGTACCGTGACGAGGATGCGTTGCGCCTCCGTCGCACCGGGCGCATCGGCGCAATAAGCGAAGACGAACGTCAACAGGACGCCGAGATATCGAAGGACGTACCACATCAGCGCGGCACCGGAGCGACGAAACGCAACCGCGGATCGCGGTTCAAGCGCGCCATCACGACAGCCGCATGGTCGCGCGGCACGACCAAGGTCGCGACGCCGTGCTCACTCGGACCGAGAAGCACGCGCGCCTGCGGGTCGCCGGCCAAGCTCAACAATAGCGTCGCGTCCACGTTTCTCGCGACATCCACCCGTATCAGTTCGAAATCCGCCGGCACCAACGGCGTCGCCGCAGGCGTGCTCAGCGTGTGGTACGTGCCGACGCGCAAGCCGGCAAAGAACGTGCTGCCGCCCAGCGCGAGCAACAGCGCAGCCGCGCATGCGAACCAGCGCAGGCGGTTCGGTTTCGCTCCCACAGGCGCGTCGAGTCGTGTCTGCAACGCACGCAGATTCACCGCCATGTCGGTCGCCAACGTCGTGTCGTCGACGATCGCCTCGCGCAGCGCACGCAATTCGCGGCGCTGCCGGTTGGCCTCGAGATCCGTCGCCAGCAATGCACGCACGGCCTCGCGTTCTCTCTCGGGCAACGTGCCGTTCTCGTACCACGGCAAGAGCTCGCGTATCGCTTGACGGTCATCGAACGCGTTCATGACATCAGTCCCCCAACAGATCGGCCAACAGCGGCCGCAATTTGGCGCGCGCGTTGAACATGCGCGATTTCACGGTGCCGACAGGACAGTCCAGTATTTGTGCGATTTCGTCGTACGAGCAATTCGAATGAAACGTGAGCTCGACGACTGCACGATGTTCCGGCGGCAGGTCCGCGACGGCGCGACGGATGGCGGCCTGGACGTCTTCGCGATCGAGCGTATCCGGCGCCGTCGGTTCGAGCGCCGACGTAGCGTCGGTCGGCACTCTGGCGCGCCCGTCGCGTTTGAGCGCCTTCAGCGATTTGCGATACGCAATGCCGAAAATCCAGGTCGAGGCAGCGGCGCCGGCGCGGTATTGCGCGGCGCGACGCCACACCACGAGCATCGTTTCGTTGATGATGTCCTCGACGAGGTGGATGCGTCCCGTCACACGCAGGCAGAAACGAAACAGGCGCTCGTAGTAGCGCCGGTACAGTTGCTCGAACGCCGCCCGATCGCCGTTCGCGATAGCGCTGAGCGAATCACCGTCCGTCGCAGCGTCGTCCCGAGCGGGTACTGCGTGCAGCGGCGGGTGGACGTTGGGCAAGCGCATGGCAGCTCCACGACCCATTCGGCTTGTTAGTTCCCGCGTTCGAGCAATAGGTTCACGCTAGAGTCCGCCAGGGCCATCGCGTGAGGGCCTGCCCGCTCCCAAGATGGGAGCGGGGCGGAACGCGGACTCTCGGCTACGGCTGATGCGAACACGCGACGTCGTATTGCGACACGCTCACGGGATTCTTCGAGTTCTGCGGTTGCTGACCCGCATAAACCGTCCCGGACTTGCCGTCGGGATTGAACGCAGAGCCCGGCGCCGCTGCTGCGTTGCCCGGCGTGTTGGGTGCGGTTGCACTGCCGCAGGTCTGATTGGGCTGACCCGTCGCGTGCGCCTGCCGCGTCGTTCGCGCTGTCGTAGGGGCGCCGACGCGTGTGGGGGTGGTCATCGTCGGTGCGCTGTGCGGAGCACCGACAGCGCCGCCCCGCGCACCTGCCGCGAATGCGGTCGACGAGACGGCGAGCGATACCACAAGCGCGAGACCGATCGATTTGGCGTTGAAAGTCTTCATAGAACCTCCTGCTTGACGCATGGTGAACCGGGCATGCGTCGTCCTGACGCAGCCCGCGATGCCGCACCGACCGATGTCGGAAACGGCTGCGAATCGAGTCCAATCGATCCGCTCGGGCGCGTCCTGCGCCCGCATTACGCGGCGATGTAGCCTGCGCACCAGCCTTGCGCGTTCACTGCGTTGCCCTGGTACAAGTTGCATGCGCCGTAGAGAAGACCGGCATCGCCGTGAAAATACTTGCAGTTCGCGCAGCGTTGTCCGGGCCGATGTTTCGGAAACTTCCGTTCGTCGACGGTGGTGGAATCTTCGGTGTAGCCGAGCGCAGCGGCGCTCGGATTCGCATCGGTCAGATGCGGCAGTTCCGCGGCCGTCGCGAAACGCGTACTCGCGAGCAGCGCGGCTATTCCGACGATGCGCTTCGCTGCTTCGCGTCGGCTGCATTTCGAATAATTCGGCATCGCAAGGCTCCTACAGTGCGGCCCACAGGAACAGGAAAAGCGTGTCGTTGTCGTGCGCGTTGCGGCCGAAGCCGTCGTAATTGCGCGAGGCACCGTTGAATTTGTCGTAGACGGTGTATTGCACGCCGACGCGGACGTTCGCCCACGGCGCATTCCACGAATCCTTTGCGCCGAACGGCGTCCAGTCCACCTGCAGGATCGTCCCGGCGCTGTCCGGAGTGCCGGTACGGCTGCCGCTCGCGGGCGCGGGCGCGAACAAGCCGACGTCGCGCGTGCCGCGCGTGTCGAACCGACCGAGTGTCACGCCATAGTGCGCGTCGTAGTAATACGATGTGTTGAATGTCAGCGAATCGAGCGAACCGGTCCGGCGGTCCGCGGTGCCGGCAGCGACCGACGCGTCGCGATCCTGGTGTTCGTGGATGTACGCACCGTTGATCGTGAACACGTGCCGGCCGGCGCCGAACCACTCGAACGACGCATCTAGCCCGGTGTCGCGATACGTGTCGGCAGGCCCCGTGCCACGATCCGGATGCAGCCGCGCGTCGAGGCCGACGGCGCCGACGGACCAGGAATGGCTCTGCCCGACGTGCTCGTATGCGAGGCGCCAGTAGGGCGCGACACCGGCAATGCGTCCCGCGCTGTCTTCCACGTTAACCGACTGCAAAAATCCGCGCGAGAGCGAACGATAGCCGCCGATTTCGGCATACCACGCATTGCGATAGAACGCGTAACCGCTGGCACCGACGACCTGGTGCTCCAGGCCGCCGTCGAGCAACGGCGCGCGCGCGATTTGCGGTACCAGTTCGGAAGCCATATAGGGAAATCGCCACGCCGGCAGCGTGTTCCAGGCATCTTGGGCCGCCGGATTGTCGTTGAGCGACACGCCGAGGATGGCGGGTTGCTCGCCGAGCGTAACGGTCCTCGCACCGCGCACATCGACATTGTCGAGCGTGACTTTGCGATCGATATCCGAATACGTCGTCTGTGCGAACACACCGATGTGATCGGTCATGCGCCCCGCCAGGAACAGCGATGCCTCCTGCAGCGAAATGTTGTCGTTGCGGCCGGCGTGCGGACCGGCGGCGTCGGGCTGATCGGTCGCCGTGTGCGTGTACGACGTGACGAGCATCGCCGCGAGCGGTACCGCGTTCGCGTCCGGCATGGAGAGCGTATAGCCGCCCAGTTTGAACGCACGGCCGAACGGCGTGAGCTGCGGACCGAATCCGCCGACATGGCACGTCGCGCAAGGCTGCCCGGTCTGCTGTGCAAAGCTCGGCAAGGCGAGAGCTTCCCGCGTCGCCGACCATCCGATCAGCACCGCCGTAAGACAAGTCCCTGGATTGCGCATGTGCATCGACACTCCGCGTCTCTTTTGCGGATGTGTTCCGCCGTCGGCTATCGAGGGTTCAGCCGCTGCCCGCGGACATTCAGCGGTGGTTCGGTGTGCCGTCGCCGACGGCCTCACCCGGACATCGCTCACCCGGCTCGAGCACGATGTCGAGCGGGCCCATCGAACGGATAGCACCGCTCGAAAACGCGCCGCCTTTGCGACGCCTGTCTATGACGTCGCCCAGACCGTGCCGAGCAAGACTGCGCTGATCACGGCGATGCCGCCGATGAGCGGCAGCGCGTAGTCGCGGCCACCGGCGCCGGCGGCGATGCTCTTCATGATCGAATTGGCGACGAACGCGGCAGCCAATGCATACGCGAAAGTATTGGAATCGGAATCCGCGCCTGAATTGACTTGCGCGAGGCTGATGGCAGCGGCATGTACGTCGGCGAAGCCCGTCGCCGTCGCTGCGAGCACCACACCGCCACGTCCCATCCAGCCGCGCAGCAAGGCGGCCACCCCCGTAGCTGCGGCGACGACGAGCGCAAAGACAACGGCCTGTCCGAGATCGAATGGCCGTCCTCGCGGCGGGTCGCTTGCCGCCGCGCCGTCCCCGCGAACCGCGGAAGCCGTGCCGACGAAGATCGCCGCAACGCCCGCAGCCGCCAGCGGAAAACCCAGCCGTTGCAGCGTGGCCGGGGCCGTAGCCAGCAACACGAGGCCCAATTGCACGACGGTCGCGACATTCGACAACAAAGCCGCCGCGATGCATGTTCGGCGA
Source organism: Rudaea sp. (assembly GCA_035650835.1). Taxonomy (GTDB): domain Bacteria; phylum Pseudomonadota; class Gammaproteobacteria; order Xanthomonadales; family Rhodanobacteraceae; genus Rudaea. Next base: position 22,783 of record DASRGX010000078.1, read on the forward strand.
ACGCCCGGCGTTTCCCGCGCACGCTGCCCCATGCTCGCGATCGTCGCCGTGCTCGAGATGAAGCCTCCGAAAAATCCGGCAAGCAGCAGACCGCGTCGCGAACCGAAAACGCGAAGTGCGATGTACCCGGCGCCATTGATGGCCATCACGAGCACGGCGAATAGCCAGATGCGCCGCGGGTTGAGCACCGCGTAGGCATCGAACGTGCGATCCGGCAACAGCGGTAGCACGATGAGCACCGAAGCGGCGAGCAACAGGGCATCGCCGAGTTCGCGCTCGCTCAATACGTTTCTCGTGAAATGATGAAGCGCCTGCTTCGTCTCCAGCAGCGCAGCAAGGACCACAAATAACGCTGCGCTGAATGCGGGCGCCGCCGTGGCGAACGCGCCAAGCAAGTATGTCGCGAGCAGCGCCGCTTCGGTCGTGAGACCGGGATCGCGGTCGGCTCGCTGAAGGTATGCCGCTATCGCCATGGCCGTTACCGCAAAGCCTGCCATCCACTGCGTACTCGCACCAAGATGCGCCGCAATGGCCCCGATCAGGGCGACGACGGTGAACGTTCGTACGCCTGCGGGCTCGCCGGATGCATGCCGATCCTTCTGCCGCTCGCGCTGCACTCCGACCAGCAAGCCTCCACCGAGGGCGGCTAAAAACCCGAAGACCTGCTCGACGGCGAGGAAATCGGCCACGCGGGCCACCTAATGCGCGACGAGAACCGGCATCGCGCACTCCACGAGCACCGGTGCCTTCACGGAACCCAGCAGAACGTTGTTGAGCGCACTGCGCATGTGGGAGCGCAGGACACTTCGTCGCACCGCACGTGGCGGCTCGTGGAGCCCGAAGTGCCGCAAACGGACCACTGCATCCGTGCGGTCGAGGCCGGATTCCGGCGTGCGCGGGTAACGCGGTTCGACATTCATGCGTTCCTTGTACCGGAGCCCTCGTGTTGCGAGTTGACGCACGTCAAGAGCGTGGGTTCGCATCGGATTAGGGTGGCGTCTGCAACCCGGCCAAGCGGAACGCGGTCATTGCAATCGCCGTCACAGCTTGAACGAAGGTAGGTAAACTCGGGATTTTCGCGCCTTTCATTCGAGATGGTGGAACGGTGCGGAAGACATACCCATCGAGGAGCCGATATGAAACGCTCACTTTTTCTCATCGTCGCGGTCATGATGCCGGTTGCGAGCGCGCTCGCAGCGAAGCCATGCGAAGAGCTCAAAACTGAAATCGCAGCCAAAATGGACGCCAAGGGAGTCAAGAACTACGTTCTCGAAATCGTCGCCGACGACCAGGCCGGAGACAAGAAGGTCGTCGGCAGCTGCGACGGCGGCACGAAGAAGATCGTTTACTCCAAGGCTCAGGAGACACAGCCCGACGCAAGCAAATAGGTCGCTGCTTCGCCGAAGCACCAGGTGCCGCCGCATCCGAGCCGGCACTGGTTGAGACGCGCATGTTCGCTGTCGGAACCGCGCGCCGTTAGAGAAATGACGTCCTCGAAGCGGGAGCCGTCATGAAATATCCCCGACCGTCGATAGCTCTGATTGCGGCTTTCGCGCTGGTTTTCGCGGTCGGTTGCGACGACGGACACGGTCCGTTCAAAACCCCGTGGCATGCCGAAAAACTCGCATCCGGCAAGACGATCAAGGTCACGTCGCTCAATCTCGTTTGGGGAGCCGAGCACGATGACCATACGCTCGGGAAGGATTGTTTCGCCATCGAGTACGTCGCCTTGCATCCGGACGCCGAAGGGAAGGACCGGCAAGCCGAAGCCGACGAGGTATTCGAATTGATACGCCCGGTTTCCGAACAGTGGGGATTCGACGAGGCGACCGTCGCCGCAATACCGAAGCTCGAACACCGCGGACCTTACGACGTCTACTGGTATCGGCGCCAGCCCGACAGCCATTGGTCCTCCACCGCCATCTTCCAGCGTGGCGAGTGGGTCAAGAACGCATTGTCCTCGCCGCCGCATTAGCAGCATCTGCAATGTCGAGGTATCTTCCGCGCGAGTTTGTCCAACGTCCGTCGCGAGGCGACGAAAGTTCGCGTGAGAACTCTGGGCGATAACCTCAGCTGACCGACTCGCGTCGCGCGTTGTGCGCGCCACGTTCGATGCCGAAATTGCGCTCAGCGCAACCGATGCTTTTCGACACGGCCTGAAGTGGATGCCGTCGTTGACGGCCTTGGACGGACACGGATTCGAATCGAAAAAACCCCGCGTTTCCGCGGGGTTTTTGGTTTCTGCGACTTCCCGGGAACTGACGGGAAGTCTTGTTGGCTGGGGGACTAGGATTCGAACCTAGATAGGCAGAGTCAGAGTCTGCAGTCCTACCATTAGACGATCCCCCAAAACGGGGAACGGCGTCGTGCGATCAGCGCTTGGAGAACTGGGTCGCGCGGCGGGCCTTGTGCAGGCCGACTTTCTTGCGCTCCACTTCGCGCGCGTCGCGGGTCATGAAACCGGCTTTGCGCAGCGGGCTCTTCAGCGTTTCGTCGTACTCGACGAGCGCGCGGGCCAACCCCAAGCGGATCGCGCCGGCTTGCCCCGAAATACCGCCGCCCTCGACCGTCGCGAGCACGTCGAACTTGTCGCCGAGCTTGGTGAGCTCGAGCGGCTGGCGCACGATCATGCGCGCCGTCTCGCGGCCGAAGAAGTCGTCGAGCGCCTTGCCGTTGACGACGATGCTGCCCTTGCCGGGCCGCAGGAACACGCGCGCCGCGGAAGACTTGCGACGGCCGGTGCCGTAATTCTGTTGCGTAGCCATGGTGCTATTCCTGGTCTCAGGCGATATCCAGCGCCTGCGGCTGCTGGGCGGTATGCGGATGGTTGGGACCGCGGTAAACCTTGAGCTTGCGGTACATGGCGCGGCCGAGCGGGTTCTTCGGCAGCATGCCCTTGACGGCGATCTCGATCGCGCGTTCCGGATGCGAAGTCAACAGATCCTTGAGCGCGATCGACTTGATGTTGCCGATGTAGCCGGTCACATGGTGATAGATCTTGTCGTCCATCTTCTTGCCGGTCACGGCAATCTTCTCGGCGTTGACGACGACGAGATAATCGCCGGTGTCCACGTGCGGCGTGTAGACGGGTTTGTGCTTGCCGCGCAGACGGCGCGCGATTTCGCTGGCCAGGCGGCCGAGTGTCTTGTCGCTGGCGTCGACGAGATACCAGTCGCGCTTCACCGTCTCAGCCTTGGCGCTGATCGTTTTCATCGGGAAACCTGTGCCGAATCGGCATTAAAAGTGGAACGAAAGACTGCGAAGTTTAACGAAAGGACTGGAGTGACGCAAGCGTCTTGTCGGTCGCGAGGTGCAGCCGCAGCGTGATATCGGTGAAGATGCGGCCATGGCCGCCGATCCGTCTCCTTCATCGCCCGACGTCCTCGTTTTCGGCGCGAGCGGAGCCGTCGGGCGCTTCCTCGTGCCGCTGCTCGCCGGCCGCTTCCGGCTCGTGAGCGTGAGCCGCTCGCCGCCGGCCGAACCGGGCTGGCTCGCGGCGAACCTCGATGATGCGCGGTTCCCCTGGCCGCAGACGTCGATTGCCGTCAGCCTGGGGCCGCTCGACGCATTCGCCGCGTGGCTCGAACGCAATGCCGCCACCGACGGTTTGCGCCGCGTCGTCGCGTTGAGCTCGATGAGCATCGAAAGCAAGAACGATTCGCTCGATCCGGCGGAGCGCGCGCTCGCCGCCCGGCTCGCGGACGCCGAAGCGCGCATTTTCGGCGTTGCGGCCGAGCACGGCATCGCCGCGACGCTGTTCCGGCCGACCTTGATCTATGGCGCCGGAAGCGACCGCAGTCTCGCACCGATCGCGCGTTTCGCGCAGCGCTGGCGCGTGCTGCCGGTCCCGCTTGGCGCCACGGGGCTGCGCCAGCCGGTTCATGCCGCCGATCTCGCCGCGGCCTGCGCTGCCGTGCTCGACAACCCGGCGACGTTCGGCAACACCTACCCGCTCGGCGGCGGCGAACGGCTGCGCTTCGATGCGCTGATACGGCGAATCGGCGCCGCGCTGCGCGGGCCCATCTTCACGCCGCCACTCCCGGTCGCTGCGCTCGCCTTCGCGGCGAGTCTCTCGGTACGCGTCCCGCGCGCGGCCATCCGGCGCCTGCGCCAGGACTTGATCGCCGACAATGCCGCGGCGGCGCGTGACTTCGCCTACGCACCGCGCGCATTCCGCGCCGCCGACGTGCTGCCGGAGACACCTGTATACAAATGAGCGTTTTCGCCGCGGCGTGTTGTTGCGACGCAGCAACCGCAAATCCGCGTGGCGCCGTTAAATTACCGTTGCCAACGCCCGTTTGAACTACCTATGATACGAGCGCCGTTGCGCACCCGAAATCACTGACAGGAATTCATTATGCAGGCCAGACTGAGTTTGCTATTGGCGCTGTCGTCGTCGCTGTTGCTGTCCGCGTGTGGGGGCGGTAGCAACAGTTCGCGCGCAGTGTCCGCGCCTGCCGCTACGAATAGCGGCGGAACGCCGGTCACTGCCGTGATCACCGCACGTTTCGATCCCACGAACGCCGTGGTTCCGTTCCCGACGAACCTGCTGCTGGCGGGCACGACCGATCTGACCTTGAACATTCCGGTAGCCGATCCGACCAACGTCGGCGATCCGCAAGTCGCGCTCAATGCGCTCGATGGCTTCAGCACCACCGCGCCCTGGAGCACGACGTTCAGCACGCCGCCGAAGGCGTCGACGCTGATCGCCGGCCACAACGGCACCGTGCGCGTATTCGAAGTGACGCTCACGGGACCCGGCGGCGGCGTGACCAGCATCGTGCGCGAATTGCAGTCGCCACAGGAGTTCGTCGTTGCGCTCGCGCCGTCGGATACCACCGGCCGCACGCTCGTGATCGTGCCGACCGCGCCGCTCCGTCAGCTCACCTCGTACATGGCCGTGCTGATCGGCAACGGCGGCCAGCTCAATCCAGCTCCCGCGCCGACCATCACCGACAACGCCGGCAACGACGTGACGCCGGATACGACGTATTTCCTGGCCAAGCGCACGAGCGCGCTCTGCGTGAACGGCCAGTCGACCGATCCGCTGCTGCCGGCCTCTCAGGCCTGTGCGCTCGAACCGCTGCGCCAGCTCGTCAACTCGCAGGAAGGCGCGCTCGACGTCTTCGACGGCACGCGCACCGACCTGCGCGTCGTGCTGTCGTGGGTCATGACGACGCAGAGCATCACGCCGGTCATGCAGGCCGTGCAAAGCCGCATCGAGCAGTCGCCCGCACCCGCGGCGGTCGTGGTGCCGACGGGCCTCACGCTCGGCGACCTCAACTTGGGCTTGCCGCCCGTCGCGGATATCTTCGTCGGTACACTCTCCGTGCCGTATTACCTCGGCGCGCCGAGCGCGGCCGATCCGCTCGCGCCGCTGCACAGTTTCTGGCAGGCGGCGCCCGGCGCGTACGTGCCGCCGTTCAACGCGGTCGGTCTCGATCCGACGTCGACGAACGTCACGTTCGCCAATCCGTTCCCGGTCGCGACCTCGACGCAGACGATCCCGGTGCTGCTCACCGTGCCGAACGCGAATTCGGGACATGGGACGCGGCCGGCGGCCGGCTGGCCGATCGTGATCTTCCAGCACGGCATCACGCGCAACCGCACGGACATGTTCGCGATCGCGGGCACGCTGGCCGCGCAAGGTTTCGCGGTCATCGCGATCGACGCGCCGCTGCACGGCCTCGTCGACAAGACGAATCCGTTCTATCGCAACCAGCTGCTGGCGGGTTCGCCGGCCGCATTCCTGGTCACGGGCGAGCGCACGTTCGATCTCGATCTCGAGAACAACGCGACCGGCGCTCCCGGTCCCGACGGCGCGATCGATCCCTCGGGCAGCTATTTCATCAACCTGAGCAGCCTGCTCACCTCGCGCGACAACCTGCGCCAGGCGAACTCGGACCTCATGGAGCTCACGCGCGCGATCCCGACGTTGAGCTACGACGGCAACCCGACCGGCGATTTCGACGGCTCGCGCATCGAGTTCGTCGGCCAATCGCTGGGTTCGATCATCGGCACCGCGTTCGTGGCGATGGAGCCGCACGTCAGCGTCGGCGTGCTCAACGTGCCGGGCGGCGGCATCGCGCGCCTGCTCGACGCGTCGCCGGCGTTCGGCCCCGAGATCCACGCCGGCCTCGCCGCCGCGGGACTCAAGCAAGGCACGCCGCAATACGACGCGTTCTTCGTCGCGGCGCAGACCGTGGCCGATTCCGGCGACTCGATCAACTTCGCGTTCGCGACGGCGAACAAGGCGATCCTCGCGCAGGAAGTCGTCGGCGATTCGACCCATCCGTCCGACCAGGTGATTCCGAACTCGGTGCCGGGGGCGCCGCTCTCGGGCACCGAGCCGCTGCTCGCGGCGCTCGGGCTGTCGAGCATCACGCAAACCACGCAGGCGGCGCAGATCCGCGGGGCGGTGCGCTTCACCCAGGGTACGCACGGTTCGCTGCTCGATCCGTCGAGCTCGCCCGCAGTGACGGTGGAAATGCAAGGCGAGATGGCCAGCATGATCCTGAGCGACGGCACGGTCGTGCAGATCGCCAATCCTTCCGTGATCCGCACGCAGTAATGGGCCAAGGGGAAAGCACATGACAACTCAAACAACGCTTCGCGCGCCGCGCGCCACCCTCATCGTGCCTCGCGGTCTGACTGCCGCGATCGCGCTCGCTCTCGCCGGCTATGCGGCGGCGCCGGCGCAGGCCTTCGAGTTCGGCGAGTCCGAAGGTCTGCACGGCACGCTGAACACGACCGTCTCCTACGGCGTGGACATGCGCACGCAGGATCCGAGCCCGAACAATGTCGCCAAAGCGGCCTACAATCCGTTCGTCGGCTTGCTGCCGAACGCGCAGCAGCGTGCCGCGCGCGGTGCGTTCTCGGCCAACCACGACGACGGCGATCTCAATTACGGCTCCTCCGGCGACGTGTTCTCGAACGCCGTCAAGGCGACCAGCGAGTTGCACCTCAACTACGGCGACAACCTCGGCGCATTCCTGCGCGCGAGCTATTTCTACGATTTCGAGAACGCGAACAACGACAAGCTCACCTCGCTCGCCAGGGACCAGGTCGGCAAGCGCTTTCGCGTGCTCGACGCGTTCGTGTTCGACAACTTCACGGTTAACAACCAGCAAGGCACCGTGCGCTTCGGCAAGCAGGTGCTGAGCTGGGGCGAGAGCACCTTCATCCAGGGCGGCATCAACGTCATCAATCCGGTGGACGTCTCGCAGCTCCACGTCGCCGGCGCCGAACTCAAGGAAGCGCTGCTGCCCGTCAACATGCTGTGGGGCTCGTACAACGTCACGCAGAATTTCTCGGTCGAGGCGACGTACCTGCTCGAGTTCTCGCAGACGAATCCCGATCCGGCCGGCACGTATTTCTCGACGAACGACTTCGCCACTATCGGCGGCACGTACGCGTCGCTGCCGTTCGGCCTGATCCCGCAGCCGGTCAAGAACCCGGAGAACTATTACGCAGTGTGCTTCGGCGGCGCAGCGAGCGACAACAGCGCGTTCGGCGGTCAGAGCATCCGCAACGCGGCATCGAATCCGCTCGCCGCGCTTCTCGCTCAAGCGTGCGCCGAGACGGTGCCACGGCACCGCGATCAGTATCCGAACGAATACGGCCAGTACGGCGTCGCCGCGCACTATCTCGCGGAGAACCTCAACAATAGCGAGTTCGGATTCTATTTCCTGAACTACGACAGCCGCCTCCCGCTGATCAGCGGCACCAGCGTGACCACGACGAGCCCGACCAGCGCGGGCTACTTCATCACGTATCCCAAGAACATCCACCTCTACGGCGTGAGCTTCAACACGCAGCTCGAGGAGCTCGGCATCGCACTGCAGGGCGAATTGAGCTACCGGCCGAATCAGCCGTTGCAGATCGATGCGGTGGAGCTGTTGTTCGCGGGTCTCTCGCCGCTCAATGCGCTGATCCCGGCGCCGGGCGCGCGCTTCGTGAGCCAGCTCGGCACGTATGCGCCGGGCACCACGTTCGCAGGCTACACGCGCAATCGCGTCTCGCAGCTCCAGTTCACGGCGACGAAGGTATTCGGTCCGGAGAACTGGTTCCATGCCGACCAGATCGCGCTGATCGGCGAAGCCGGCGCCACGCGCGTGTGGGATTTGCCGGTGCAGTCCGTGCTGCGCTACAACAGCGACGGCACCGATACCGGCGGCGGTCCGGACGTGCTCACGGGTAATCTCAACAACCCGGAAACGCAGACCCAAGGCTTCCCGACAGCGTTCTCGTGGGGCTATCGAATCGCCGCACGCGCCGACTACAACAATGCATTCGGCACGGCGTTCACGCTGTCGCCGCGCGTTGCGTTCAACCACGACGTCAACGGCACGTCGCCGGGACCGGGCGGCAATTTCATCGAGGGCCGCAAATCCGTGACGCTCGGCGTCGAGGCCAACTACCTTAACCAATGGTCGGTCGATCTGAGCTATACCAGCTACTTCGGCGGCGGTCAGTTCAACCTGATCAGCGACCGCGATTTCGTCGCGTTCGTGGCGAAATATTCATTCTGATGCATCGACGGGAGGGACTTTCGATGGCAAGGCTCAATCGGACAAGACTCGCGGCGCTCGTCGCGTGTGCGGTGTTCTCCGCCGGCGTGCTCGCCAAGGGCAGTCCGGAGGACGTGGCCAAGCTCGGCATCAAAGGAACGCCGCTCACGCCGGTGGGCGCCGAGCGCGCTGGCAACAAGGACGGCAGCATCCCGGCATGGGACGGCGGCATCACGACGCCGCCTGCCGGATACAAAGTCGGCGATCATCACCCCGATCCGTTCCCGGGCGAGAAACCGCTGTTTTCGATCACGGCGCAGAACTACAAGGACTACCAGGACAAGCTCTCCGCCGGCCAGATCGCGATGTTCCAGAAATATCCGAACTGGAAGATGCAGGTGTTCCCGACGCATCGCAGCGCCTCGTTCCCGCAGCGCACGTACGAAATGACGATCAAGAACGCCGCCACGGGCGAGCTCGTGGACGACGGCGAAGGCGTGGACAAGGTGGCCGAAGGTTTCCCGTTCCCGATCCTCGACAAGGATCCGGGCAAGGCCGGCATGGAAGCGATCTGGAACCACAAGCTCAAGTACAAGGGCGTGGCGTTCGAGCGCTGGAACAACCAGGCCATCCCGACGGCTTCGGGGCAGTTCACCCTGGAGCGCTTCCACGAAGAAGGCCTCGGCCTCTACTACAAGCCCGGCAACACGCTCAAGGACATCAACAATATACTTTTGTACTTTTTCGAAGACGTCGTGTCGCCGCCGCGCCTGGCCGGCCAGGTGCTGCTCGTGCACGAGACGCTCGACTCGAAGAAGCAGCCGCGCGAAGCCTGGATCTACAACCCCGGCCAGCGCCGCGTGCGCCGCGCGCCGAACGTCGCCTACGACAACCCGGGCACGGCGTCCGACGGCATGCGCACGAACGACATGACCGACATGTTCAACGGCGCGCTGGACAAGTACAACTGGAAGCTCGTCGGCAAGAAAGAGATGTACGTGCCGTACAACTCGTACACGGCGCACAGCGACAAGACCAAGGTCGCGGACCTCATCAAGCCGAACTTCATCAACCCGGACCTCTTGCGCTACGAGCTGCACCGCATCTGGATCGTCGACGCGAACCTGAAACCCGGACAGCGCCATATCAACCCGCGCCGCACGTTCTATCTCGACGAGGACAGCTGGCAGATCCTCGAGATCGACCACTACGACAGCGAAGGCAAGCTCTGGCGCTATTCCGAGGCGCCGAGCGTCAACTACTACGAAGTGCCGGTATTCTGGTCGACGCTCGAGTATCACTACGATCTCAAGTCGGGACGCTACCTCGTGCAGGGTTTGGACAACCAGGAGCAGGAGTACAACTTCTCGTTCCAGGCCACGCCCGACATGTTCTCGCCGCAATCGCTGCGCCAGCGCGGCGTCGAGTGACACCTCGCGCATGACGATGCGCCGGCCGCACAGCGCGGCCGGCGATCCATCGGGGATCTGCGTGCAGCCGGGGAGGGCACTCGCGATGACATCAGCAACGATCCGCAGCGCCGCGGTCGCCGCACTAGCGGGCGTCGCGGCGCTCGCCGGCGCCGACACGCCCACGGGATGGACCGATCCGATCGGCGCGCCCGCGGAGATCGTGCCGCTCGCAGCGCAAACGCTCGTGCTCGGCATTGCGCGCTCGGGCGAGCATTACGTGGCGGTCGGCACGCGCGGCGACATCCTGCTCTCCGACGATGCGCACAACTGGCGTCAATCCCACGTGCCGACGCGGACGACGTTCACGGCCGTCGCCGCGGTCGATGCGCAAGTCTGGGCGGTCGGTCACGAAGGCGTGATCGCGCACAGCGGCGACGGCGGCACCCACTGGGAAATCCAGCGCGCCGATCCGTGGAAGCCCGGCGACGACGCAGGTATGCGCGATTCCGTGCAGGGCGCCCCGCTCCTCGGCGTGCTCTTCCTCGACACGCACCGCGGCTACGCGGTAGGCGCGTATAGCCTCGCGCTCAGAACGACGGACGGCGGCGCCACCTGGCAGACGCTGACCGTCGCCAAGCCCGCCGCGGCGAATGACGACGGCGACAAGAAATCCCCGGCCAAGGCCGGCCACGGCGATACGTTCAGCAAGGAAGAGCTCACGGTCGGTCAGGAAGCGACGCCGCACTTGAACGCGATCGCGCGCACCGGCAGCGGCGCGCTTTTCATCGTCGGCGAGCGCGGCAGCGCGTTCCGTTCGCGCGACGACGGCGCGACCTGGCAGCGTCTGCAGCTGCCTTACGACGGCTCGATGTTCGGCGTGATCGGCTACGAGGGCGATCGCGTGCTCGCCTACGGCTTGCGCGGGCACGTCTACGAATCGACCGACCTCGGCGACCATTGGAACGCGATCGAGACCGGCACCGAGCTCAGTCTCATGGGTGCTACGGCGCTGCCCGACGGCGGCGCCGCGATCGTCGGCGCGAACGGCATCGTGCTGATCCGCGAGCGGGCCGGCGAGCCGCTCAAGAGCTACGTCGACGAACCGGCCGGGATACTCGCCGCGGCGCTGCCGCTCGACAAGGGCGCGCTGCTGCTCGCCGGCGAGAACGGCCTGTCTACCTTCCAACCGCACTAGCGCGAGCGACCATGGCCGCACCCACGACTGTCACCGAGCCCAACGCCTTCCAGCGCGCGGCCGAGGCCTTGCTGTTCGGCAACCGCATCGCCGTGCTCGCGGTGTTCGCGCTGCTGACGATCGCGATGGGCTACTTCGCCGCGCAACTGCGCGTGGACGCCGGGTTCAAGAAGATGATCCCGCTCAAGCACGAATACATGAAGACCTTCCTCGATTACGAGAAGGAATTCGGCGGCGCCAACCGCATCCTGATCGCGGTCATGGACAAGAGCGGCAACATGTTCAACCAGCCGTTCTTCCAGACGATGGAAAAGATCACGCAGGATGCGAAGACGATCGAGCACGTCGACGAAGCGCGCGTCAGCTCGATCTTCACGCCGAACGTGCGCTTCGTCGAGGTGGTCGAAGACGGTTTCGCCGGCGGCAACGTGATCCCGGCGACGTTCACGCCGAACGTCGAAGGCTTCACGGCCACGCCCGAGCAGTTCGCGACGATCCGCGCGAACATCGAGAAAGCCAGCATCGTCGGCCGCCTCGTCGCCAAGGATTTCTCGGGCGCGATGGTTTGGGTCGATCTCGTGCCCGAAGACCCGGCGCACGGCGTGACGATCGACTACAACCACATCGCCGAGCAGCTCGAAGGGATCCGCGCGAAATACGAGAACGAGCACACGACCGTGGCCATCATCGGCTTCGCCAAGATGGTCGGCGACATCAGCAGCGGCGCGAAATCGGTCATCGTCTTCTTCTTCGTCACGATCGCGTTCACCTGGCTGCTGCTGTTCGCGTATTCGGCGTCGATGAAGCTCGCCTCGCTCACGGTGTTCTGCGCGCTCGTTTCGGTCGTCTGGATGCTCGGCGCACTGCGCCTGCTCGGCTTCGGCATCGATCCGATGAACATGCTGACGCCGTTCCTGATCTTCGCGATCGCCGTGAGCCATGGCGAACAGATGATCAACCGCTTCCGCGGCGAGCTGTTTTTCGGCGGACTCGAGGACGGCACGGTCGAGGAGCTGCGCCAGCGCAAAGGCGTCGATGCGCAGACCGCCGCTCGGCTCGCATTCCGCATGCTGCTCGTGCCGGGCGCGGTCGCGCTCATCGCCGGCTGCATCGGCTTCGCGACGATCCTCATCATTCCCGTGCGCATCATCTTCGAACTTGCGGTGACGGCCACGATCGGCGTCGCGCTGACGATCCTCACGGATCTCATCCTGCTGCCGGTGCTGCTCTCGTTCTGCACCCTGCGCAGCCTCGAGAGCAAGCGCAATTGGCGCCTGCGCCAACTCACGCAGTTCGACAAGCTCTGGGCCGCGCTCGCGCGCTTGAGCCGGCCGGTCATGGCGGCCGTCGTGATCCTGCTCGGCATCGGCATCTGGGCCGTGGCCGCGCATTTCGGCAGCCGCGTCATGATCGGCGACGCGCAGAAAGGCGTGGCGGAGCTCAGGCCCGACGCGCGCTACAACCGCGACGCCGAACTCATCAGCGACAAATTCGCGCTCGGCGTGGACATCCTCGACGTCATCGCCGAAGCCGCGCCGAATGCCTGTACGACGAGCTATCCGGTCATGGAAACGCTCGACCGGTTCGCGTGGCACATGCGCAACGTCGACGGCGTGGCGCAGGTCATCACCCTGCCCGCCGCCGCCAAGATCGTCAACGCCGGCTGGAACGAAGGCAACATCCGCTGGCGCGTGCTGCCGCGCGACAACGACGCGCTGCGCCAGGACACGCAAGGTTTCGAGACGGATTCGGGCCTGCTGAATCAGGACTGCAGCGCGATGCCGGTCATGATGTTCCTGACCGATCACCGCGCCACGACGATCGACCGCGTGATCGGCGCGGTCAAGACGTTCCGCGACGACAACCACGCTTTCGCGGGCGCGGACGTCAATCTTCGCGAGCAGCTCGCCAAGGAGGCTGCCGACGCGCAGGCGCAGGGCAAGACCTTCGTCAGCGATCGCGTGAACCTGCGCCTGGCCACGGGCAACGTCGGCGTCATGGCGGCGATCAACGACGAAGTGCGCGCCGTCGACCACACGATGTTGTACCTGCTCTACGCGGCCGTATTCCTCATGTGCCTGTTGAGCTTCCGCAATCCGCTCGCGGCGCTCTGCATCGTGCTGCCGCTCGTGCTCGTGACCGAGCTCGGACACTCGCTGATGGTCGAGCTCGACATCGGCAAGAAGGTCAATACGCTGACCGTGCTCGCACTCGGGGTGGGCATCGGCGTCGATTATGCGATCTACATCTTCGCGCGCATGCGCGAGTCGATGCGCCAAGGGCGCACGCTGACCGAGTCCTACTTCATCGCGCTCAAGACCACCGGCATCGCGATCTTCTACACGGCGTTGACGCTCGCGGTCGGCGTCGGCACCTGGGTGTTCTCGGATCTCAAGTTCCAGGCCGACATGGGCGTGATGTTGACGTTCATGTTCGTCGTCAACATGATCGCCGCTATCATCTTCCTGCCGGCGCTGTGCCGATGGCTGCTGCGGCCGACCGAGAAGGCGTGAAAGAGAATATACGGTTTCGTCCCGTTTCGACGTTTACTGCACCGGGTCGAGGTAGAAGGGCGGGCCTGATTGCCCGGCTCTAGGATCGCAAGGACCGCGGCTCGCGCAAGGCAACCGACGTCCATCTCTGAGGGGAGTACTCATGACTGCACTTTTGATCATCCTTCTGTCGATCGTGATCGGCATCATCATCGCCGCGTTCGTCGTGCAATTCGCCACGAAGATAGCGGCCGGCTTCAGGCCGGGGCTCGGCATCGCCGCGCTCGCCGTCATCGTCGGCGGTATCGCAGGCGCCATCGTCAACGTCATATTGCAGCACGTCGTCACCGGCTTGGGCGGATCGGCCATCAGCCTCGTCATCGGCTTCCTGCTCAACTCCTTCATCATCAATTTGATCGTCAAGCCGGCCGGCGGCGGCCAGATGGGGTTCGGCAAAGCCTGCCTCGTGACGCTCATCGAATACATCGTGTGGATCGTGATCGCGATCATCATCGGCGTGCTGTTCGGCGCAGCATTCGTGAGCATGCTGGGCGGCGCACACTGAGCATCCGTCCACTGCGCATCGCTTCTACAAGGCGCCGCAACGGCGCCTTGTTTTTTTGATCGACGCTTCCGAAAAACTAACGCCGCGCCCGCTAGACTGCTTATGGGCGGAACCCAGCGAAGGAAGTTCGAATATGTCTCGTCGCGTTTTGTTGCTCGCCGCGCTGCTCTGCGCGGGCAATGCGTTCGCGCTCGACACTTACCGGTTCGGCAGCCGCCTCGTCGAGATCGGCGATTCCGCAAGCAAGCTGATCGAACTGGCCGGCGAGCCTGCCTACAAGGAACGGATCGAAACCGCGCACGGCGGCCGCGAAGGCGAGCGTTGGCAATACGTCGACGACGGCAAATCGATCATGTTCGAAATCCGGGACGGCAAGATCGCCTCGATCGAGCAGATTCGCAACTGACGCCGTCCGCGGTTCAGTACGCGATGCCGACCTTGCGCAGGATCTTCGCCATGATCCACGCCGGCCCGATCAGCAGATAAGCGATGTCGGTGAGAAACGAGGGCCGCCGGCCCTCGATCTTGTGGCCGACGAACTGCGCGATCCAGGCGAGCACGAAGACGCCGAGCGCGAGCCAGCGCAAATCGGCAGCACCGAGCGCGCGATAGAGGAACTCGGTCGCGCCGCCGAGCACGACGAACGCCGCGAGCATGCCGAAGCCGAGCGGCCGCGACAGCCGCAGGTAGAACACGAGCGCGAAGAACATCGCCGCGCCGGCCCAGAGCCCGGGCCGCCCGAGCGCTTCGGGCACGGGAATGCTCCAGAGCAGCGCCATGACCGTCCACACGATGACCGGCACGCAGATCCAATGGATCAGGATATTCGTCGAATTGCGATGATCTTCGCTGTAGTTGCCGAGCCAGCGGTCGACGTCGCGGCGCGAATCGGAAGAGGTCGTAGCGGCGGTCATGAGTCACCTCGCAGCGGACTGGCCGCCATGATACCTCAGGCCTGCGCCCCCGGCCGCTTCAGAGCACGAGACCCGCCAAGCGCTTCAGCGCTTCGGCATATTTCGCCGCGGTGCGCTCGATGATCTCGGCCGGCAGCTTGGGCCCCGGCGCACGTTTGTTCCAATCGAGCGTTTCCAGATAGTCGCGCACGAACTGCTTGTCGTAGCTCGGCGGACTCGTGCCGATTCGGTATTCGTCGGCCGGCCAGAATCGCGACGAATCCGGCGTGAGCATCTCGTCCATGACGTAGAGCTTGCCGGCTGCATCCGTTCCGAACTCGAACTTGGTATCGGCGACGATGATGCCGCGCGCCGCTGCGTAGTCCGCGGCAAATGTATAAATTTTCAAGGTGGCGTCGCGCACCTGCTCCGCGAGCTCGGCGCCGATCAGCGTGACCACGGCGTCGAAC